>JBIOJL010000323.1:0-7014 GCA_044450885.1 Tepidisphaerales bacterium | reverse complement strand
CTACCATGTTGTGCGTCTTCATCACCGCCAAGGACATGAGGAACGCGGCGGGGTCCACGAATCGAGCCCCGAGGCGGATGGGGATCAGGTGCATGTCGTAGTCGATCCCATACATGAGTTCGTAGCGGCCGTCTTCGTTGGGAACCTCCAACTTGACATCGAGGGGCTTGTGCTCGGCGAAGATCTTGCTCCAGCCGAACTCGCTCGAGGCCTGCCGCGACGGACTGCCGCCGCATTCGGCGATCACCACGGGACCTTTGAAGCGGGGAGCCAGGTAGTCGAGGATTCCGTGCACGGCCTCGGCGTGCGTGGAAATCAGTTGCCTGCCCGGGTCGAGACCGTTGGGTTTGATGAGAACGTACTTCCTGGCTTTGAGAGCGGGCCGGACCTGGTCGTCGATCGCGACCAGCGCATCGAAGATGTTCTTGCGCCGGTTATCCCCTTTGATCAGGGACACCCTGGCGCGGCGATCGGAATACTTGAACAGTTTGGCGACATCGCCAGTGGCCATGCGGGGGTCCTGCGGCGTCGCCCCCGGATCGACCGGCGGCCTCTGCTGCGCCTTCAACGCCAGGCCCTGCGCGGCGGCAATCGCCCCCGCACGGGCAAAGAAGGACCTGCGTGTGCCCGACATGAGCCAGTAACCTCCTCCTTGTCCTGAGCTGCCTACGTTTGCCAGTATAGCCCCATTTCCCGGCGCGTTCTTCGCGCCTGGCGGCCGGCGCAAGCTCGCGGTTCGTCGCGGCCCACAACGTTCGACGAGATGGCAAGGCGGCGGGCACGGATGGCGGCCGGGGGCATACTGAACAATCCATCCGCCACGGCGGCGGGCGCTGGGGGAAGCCTGGTTACCAACGCCGGCCCGAGAGAACCCGGATTCTTCGAGCCCACACCGGAGCGGGACAACGAGACTTCATTCGACGGCCATAGGTGAACGGCGTACGGCTGAGCCACTCGACGCCGGCTCAGGTCGCCAGCACGGAATGCAGGCCCTTCACCGCCTTCGTCAGGCTGGCGAGCGGGTCGCCGAGCGGCCGGTATTCCATGGCGACATGTCCTGCGAACCCGGTGTTTTGAATGGCCTTGTATACATTGGGAAAATTGAGCTCGCCCGAGCCCGGATCGGTCCGTCCGGGATTGTCGGCCACGTGAAAGACCGGGACGAGGGGGGCGGATTCGGTCAGGGTGCGAATGACATTCCCCCTCTGTACCTGTTCGTGATAGATGTCGCACAGCAGCCGCACGTTCGGGTGGTTGATCTCGCGGACCAGTTTCAGTCCCTCCACGCAGCTCGTCAGGAAGCAGCCTGCATGATCGACCAGCGAGTTCAGGGGCTCGACCAGCAGGGTGAACTTCGCCGCGGCAACCAGGTCGGCCGCGCGTTTGATGCCCTCGGTCAGGCTGGCGTACTGCTCTTCGTGCGATTTGCCCGCCGCCGAAAGGCCGCTGGTCACGATAATCTGCGAGATCTCGAGCTTCTGCGCGTACACGATGGCCTTTCGCACATCCGAAAGAAAACCCTCGCGGTGCCCAGGATCGACAATCGACACGGGGCGCTTCTTCCAGTCCGCCTGCGCCAGCAGCGCGTGCATGCCGATATGGTACGACTGGCAGAGCTTCCTGACGCGGGCGACGTCGGCGTCCGACCAGGTGGCATACTGCGCCAGCATTTGCATCGATTGGCAGCCGGCCTTGGCCGCGATTTCGATCTCCCAATCGATGGTGCCTCCGAGAATGTCCAGCACGACGGAGCTGGTGATTTTGGACCTGGCCGGCCGGGGATCCGGACTCTGGGCGTTCAGGGTTGCGGCCGCCAACCCGGCGGTTTCGAGAAACGTTCGTCTGTTCATCGTAGTCTTCCTCAGTAGCCGCGCTGCTTGTCCACCACATTCAGCAAGGGCAGGCCGTGGCCATAGCGACGAATGTTTTCGGCCAGAAGCCCCATTTGACGGATGCGGCGTTGCGGCGCGAATCCGGCCGTGTGGCAGGTGAGAATCAGGTTCGGGCAAGTCCATAACGGCGAATCGGCGGGCAACGGTTCCGGGGTGGTTACGTCGAGGCCGGCTCCGGCAATCCAACCCTCTTTCAGCGACTGGACCAGCGCCGGCTGATCCACCAGGCCGCCGCGCGAGATGTTGATGAAGTACGCCGTTTTTTTCATGGCGCGGAATACCTTGGCATTGAACATGCCTTCGGTTTCCCTGGTGCGGGGAGCGGCGCTCACCAGGATGTCCACCTGCGGAACCATCTCCATGAACCAGCCGGGCTCGCGCAGCGTCTCGACGAACTCCGGCTTCACCATCGGCTTGGCGTCGGTGGCGAGGATGCGCATGTTGAAGCCGTAGTGCGCCCGCATCGCCGTAGCCGAACCCAGGCCTCCCATGCCGACGATGCCCATGGTCATCCCGTCCACTTCCACCAGGTTGCGTTCGGCGTTGAACTTGTGTTGCTGGAACTGCGGAATGTAGTACTTGTTCAGGCCGCGGGTCAGCGCCAGCAACATCGCAATGGCGGTTTCCGAAATGGCCGGAGCGTACATCCGCGCCATGTTGGTGACCACCACGGGGCTCTTCACGAGTTCCGGAAAAAGCGCGTTCTCCATGCCAGCCTCGGTGTTCTGAATCCACCTCAGCTTCCTGGCCCTCGCAAACATTTCGGCATTGATGGTTCCGAAGACGACGTCGACTTCCGGCAGGATGCGATTCACCTCGTCGAGGTCTTTCGTCACCGTCAGTACCACGTTCTTGCCCTGCGACTGAATCTGCCGGATCTCCTCGGGCGAGAAGGTGGGCGGCGGGACTACAAAGGAAGTTGCAGCCGTGGCGATCCGGACTGTGTCCGGCGGGGGATCGAAAATGGCGATCCTGTCGGAAGCGACCAGCATGGGAACAGCCGGCGCCGCCGCCGCGGCCGACATGAAGAATCGGCGGGATAAGGAGTGGTCGGTCACTATGCCTCCCGGGCAGAGAGTCCACCCACGGCCGGGCAGGTGCAGCACAACTCGCTCCCTGACTGCGTGCAGCGAAGCCGGCCGCCTCGCAGTCTGGGCAGATCAAGCCGTCGGCACGGCAATATGATAGCGCGTGGCGTGGCCAGGCAGCGCTCTGGCCTATCGTCCTCTCGGAGCAAGGCCGAAGCGCCTCCTTGCGCCAAAATAGGACATCTCTGCTTTGCCATGACACTCCGCCTGGAGTCCCGGCCTACAGCCCGAGGTTCTCCCGGGCGTAGCGGATGCAGGCGGCGATGTTGTCGTCCTCCGCCTTCAGTTGCTCCGCCGGGCTCATCTTGCTGGTGAATTGCAGATTCTTCGTGCCCTTGGTCCTGACGAGATTGAGGATATGCGCCAGGTCGCGGCCGGGAAGGGGACTCGACGGGTCTTTGAAGGTCTCCCAGTATTGCTCCGTGTAGACCGGGATTTGCAGCGGGTCGCGGGTGATCATCTCGAGGCCGAAGGTCATGTCCGGATGCAGGCCCCGAATCGTGTTCACGATCTTCGCCATGTCCATGATGCCCTGCCCCAGGGGAACTTCGGCCAGCAGAAAACCGTCCGGGTACTCGCCCAAAGCCATGTCCTTGATGTGCACGTTGACGGCGAGAGGGGCAATCGTGGGGAGCCACTCCATCGGGTCGTCGCAGAGCGAGTAATTGTTGCCGACATCGAAGGTGATGCCGACCCACTCGCTCCCCACGCCCTTGATCCAATCGACGAACTCGCCGAATCGCTGGCCCTTGTGGTTCTCGATGCCGATCTTGAGGCGGTACCTCCGCGCGACAGGCTCGGCCAGTTCGACCTGTCTCTTGCAGCGCGCAAAATCCTTCTTGAAATCGTCCAGGGTCTTGTACTGTTCGTACCGGCGTTGGGTCTGCGGGCAGCGCGATGCCTTCGCGCCGGCTTCCGCATAGCCCTGAACGATCTTTTCGAATGCCGGCAGATCGGCCTTGTCGTTCGGCAATCGAAGCGCGTTGGCCGACAGGTACATGCCATACGACTCGAGCTTGGCGCGGAACGCTTTGACGTCGGCCGGCTCGAAGGATGGCGGCGCCACTTCGACCCCGCCCATGCCCAGGCTGTGGCAGTGCTCCAACTGGTCGAACTGTTTCCCGGCGGCGCGCAATTGGCTGGAGCGGACGCTGAATGCGGTAGACGTTCCGCCCATGCGCCACTTTCCCTTGACGGCCGTTTGCGGCCCGGGAGCGGGCGCTGCGGCCAGGGCGGCTGCCGAGCCCGCCGCGGCCAATTTGATTACATCTCTTCTGGTCATGATGGCTTGCTCCTCATAAGCTGGATTCGCGCGTGCCCGCGGACGACGTATAGTCGACGGTCAGCAGGCTGCCGCCAGTCGCGATTTTCGGCAGAAGGCCATCCGGCCGTTCCACTCGTCTGGCGGCCAAACCGTACACAACGTAGATGTGCAATTGCGGGGGAGAACGGCAGTCGGTGGTCGCGGTCTCATAACAATCTCTTTGAGATACGAATATCACATATCGCTTCCTATTGCGGGTCGCGGGGTGGAGGAAACAACCCGGGAAGGAGCCGGCGCAGATGGAAGGGTGGCTTACATGCCACGCCGGCGGCTGCGCCGGCCCGGCGGGTTAGGTGTACCCGCTGTGCGAGTGGCGATCCGGAACGCTATCGAACGGCGATTACGGTGCCGGCCTGGCTGGGGACGCCACCAACAGTGACCGTCAGGGGAATGTTACCGGTGGTTGCGTCCGGCGGCACCACGACGTTCACCTGCAAGACGCCGGCATAGACCAGGCCGGCGAACTCGGGCGCCACCTGGAGGTCGCCAAACCTTACCAGCGCCGGCTGGGCGGGTGCGGGCCACGAACCGGATGGGGGTAGCGCGCCGTCGGTCCCGGCCGGCGTGGTCTGGCCTTCTCCGGTCACGAACAGCGTGATGGGCGTGCCTCTCGGAACCGGCGTCCAGCCGGCGTCGCAGGAGGACTGCGATCCCCGCAGGCTGCCCTGGACGATGACCGGCTGGAGCGGCGCGCCCGGGCAACCGTAGATTCCGGGAGCGGCGTTGGCCACCGGCACCGAGAGAGGCGCGGTTCTGGTGCCCAGGTACTCGACCTGGATGGCGGTGGTTCGGGAGACGGAATAGGGGACCACGGCGCTCACCTGGCTTGCGGAGGCATACACGATGGGCGCCGCCACGTCGTCGAACCAGACTTTCGTGTTGCCCAACTGGTCCGGCAGCGAGCCCGAGAAATCGTACTGCGCGGCCGCGGTTGTGGAAGGGCCGATCCCTTGTCCCCACAGGGTGACCAGTTCACCAGGCGCCACCGCACCCTGGGTAAAGCTGGCGGCGTTGGTCACGGCCAGCAACCGGCCCGGGTTCTGCCTGCCGCTGAGCACGTAAACCGGCTGGCCGGCGGCGGACAGATGGAGCGGCGAGGAGACTCCGGACACCGTGACCTCGTAGTCGCCCAGAAACCCGCCGCCCAGCACGGAGAACACGCCGTCGGGGCCGGTGGCGCCTTCGACATCGGTCCACCACTGGCGGAACACCAGGTCGCGCCACGCCTGGCCGTTGGGCTTGAGGTCCCAGTTGAGGCGGTACATGGCATCGTCCGGCTTCCAGTGGCGCCCCTGCCAGAATCCCCACATGAGGAAACTCTTGATGGCTGGATGGGCGAACACGGTGGTGAGGTAATCGCGGGTGTAGTCGGCCTGCAACTGCTCGTCGTTGGCGGTGACGTCGAACTCGGTGACCGCGAGGTCCGTGCGGAAGGCGGCGAAGCGGTCGAGGATTCGCCAGACGCGCTCCGGTGCGGTCATGTTGAGGTCGAAGTGGCTCTGCAGGCCGATGCCATCGAGGGGGCCGCCGTCGGCCAGAATCAGGTTGACGATATCGGCGAGGCCGTTCTGGTGGGCCAGGTCGTACCCTCCCGCCTCCACGATGTTGTAGTCGTTCACATAGAGCTTTGCGGCGGGGTCGGACTGGCGGGCCAGTTTGAACCAGGCGGCCATTTCATGGTCGCCGAGCACTTTCTGCACATCGCGGTTGGTGTAGGGCTCGTTGAGCACGTCCCACTCGGCGATCCTGCCCGCGAGCGTGCCGACCTCGTCGGTGATGTGGCTGTCGATGCGCTGGCGCAACTGGTCCGCCTGTGCGGCGGCGATCATCCTCTGCACGTCGGAAGGCAGGTACGCGATGCCGGGCCAGACCAGGTTGTGGCCCCGGATGAATGAAATGCCGTTGGCGGCCAGCCAGTCGAAGGCCTGCATGGTGCGGGCACGGTTGGCCTGGTTCTCCCATCCCGGCCACTTGAGGTCGTTTTCGAACACGATGCGGTTGAAGTTGGCCAGGATGGTGTCGCGGTACGTCCGGGCGTCGGCGGTGTTACCGGCAATGAGGTCCGCGTCGATGGCGCTGCCGAACCCGAACAGGTGCCGCTTCATGGCCACATGCACCGGCACGTTCGGAACCGGATTCCCGTCAGCGTCGTGCGCCACGATGGCGATGGGCGCTTTGCGATATTTCTGGATGCGCTGGAGCGCCAGTTGCCGCCAGGGGGCATCGGGTTCGTGACCGGGATACGGCCAGTTCACGGTGCTCAGGCTGCTGTAGGAAACGCCGGGGCCGTAGTCCAACATGGAGATGCCGCCGATCTCCACCACCTGCGGGTTGAAGGTGACCCAGAAGCTGATGTTGTACGACGTGGCGCTGGTCTTGCCGTCGTAGCTTTCCAGCATGGTGAAGGGCACCGCGAACTGTTTCCACTCGGCTCCCACGCCGGTGGTGTAGGTGATCGACTTGGTGTAGGGGTCGGCACCCTTCTCGACCACGAAGGAGGTGAGTCCCAGGCCGTCCGTGCCGCCGGCGATCAGGCGCATCCAGAAGGCGATCAACACGGTGTCACCCTGCCTGGCCGGTTGCGTGGCGAAGCAGCGCGGGCGGATGTCCCAGGCGTTGGCGGACGTCTGGGCCGTGGTGACGCGCAGGGCGCGGGTGAAAGGCATGTCCTGCACGCTGACCGTGGTCATCGACCCGTAGGCCGCGCCGG
>JBIOJL010000322.1:0-7121 GCA_044450885.1 Tepidisphaerales bacterium | reverse complement strand
GTCATTGATACACTCGCTTCCGGCCGCTAACGTCAGGGGAGAGAAACGCCCGATCTGTCTCCGCCTCGTCACTCACGCGCTCCACCGACCTGCGGCCGGAAGTCCGATAGCAACAAATTCTATGCCACAAACTCAGACACATCTCCAGCGGCAACGTTTTTTTGATTTTTTGCCTGCGGAATTCGCGCAACTGGCCGAATCCTGGGGTTGGCCGGCTTTTCGCGCCCGCCAGGTTTGCGACTGGGTTTACGTCAAATCAACCACCGATGTCGCAGCCATGACGAATCTCCGCAAAATCGACCGGCAGTTCCTGGCCGGACAGATCGAGTTTGACACCGCAACAGTGGTGCGGCAGCAGACGGCGACCGATGGCACCATTAAAGTCCTGATTTCCTGGCAAGATGGGAAGAATGCGGAATCTGTCATGATTCCTGATGCCGACCGGCGGACCGCCTGCCTGAGTTCGCAGGTGGGGTGTCCGGTCGGGTGTCGATTCTGTGCCAGCGGAGTAAACGGCTCCCAGGGGAACCTTTCGCCCGGCCAGATCGTAGAACAGGTGTTTGCGCTAAACCGGATTATCGGACCCCAGGGCGAGCGCATCAATCACATCGTCCTCATGGGCATGGGTGAGCCCCTTGCAAATTATGCAAACACGGTCAAGGCATTGCGCATTCTGCATGATCCCCTGGCGTTCAACATTGGCGCCCGAAAGATGACACTCTCAACTGTGGGAGTGCCGGCGCGGATTCGAGAATTGGCGGATGAAGGCCTGCCCATCAACCTCGCGTTGTCGCTGCACGCGCCGAGCGAACCGCTGCGGCGCGAGCTGATCCCCTGGGCCGAACATTTCGCCCTCGACGATATCCTGGAGGCGGCCCGCTATTACTTCGACAAGACCGGCCGGGAGATCACGCTCGAGTACATCCTGCTCTCCGGTGTCAACGACCGTCCCGAACACGCCCGCCAGCTCGCCCGTCTGTGCAAGACCATCCGTGCGAATGTGAACCTGATCCGGTATAACCAAGTCGAGGGGCTGCCTTACCAGCGGCCCCTGTCCGAGGACGTCGTGGCGTTCCAGCAGGTTCTTCGCAACGCGGGCGTGAATGCACACGTCCGCAAGAGCCGCGGCCGCGACATCGACGCCGCCTGCGGCCAGCTTCGCCGCCGGGAACAGGAACTGCCGAGCATCGACATTTCACCAGCCGAAAAGGAGAGAGGATCATGAACGTTTTCGTACGAGTGGCAGCCATCGTCTTCGCGGGTTTGTGCTGCATTTTCGCCGGCGGTTGCGCCACCGCAGTTCGCGGCGACACGCAGAAGTTGAAGATCGAGTCGGACCCGTCCGGCGCCACGCTGAAGGTGAACGACCAGACCTACACCACGCCGGCCGAGGTCGCCCTGAAGCGGAAGGAAACCTACAAGATTGAAGTGGCCAAGGCAGGCTATCGCACGAAGGTCTTCGAGCTGAAGGCGCAGTGGGACGGGGCCTCGTTGCCGGGGTTGATTCTTCCCGGCGGGAGCGTGTCGGTGGCCACCGACCGCGTCAGCGGGGCCGACCTGTCTTTCAGTGAGTTGCCGACGCTGAAGCTCGATCCGGCGCCCGCGGGGACGCCGCCGCAGGAAATGGTCGTCTACCGGAAGAAGGTGCTCACGAAGGAGGAGTACGAGAAGACGCTCGAAGAGGAGCGTCTCGAAGCCCTGCGCCACAAGGAGTGAGGACGCGGCCGGGGTGGCTTCCCGATTTCCAGCCTAACTGGCTGAAATCGGGAGGTTTCTCCGGTCGGGGCCTCACCCTCGAACGGCGGCTTCGGCGAAGCCGTCCTACCGAAAACGGAGGGCTATTGCGTGTAGGGGCATCGAAGAACTTGGATGGCCTCGGGGGGACAAGAATGTCCCCCACTCGGCCATCCAATGACAGGCAAGAATGCCTGTCCCACCGAATTGTGGCTACCTACTCGCGATTGCCCTGGCCGAATACGACGGTTTCGCCAAAACGCCCTACACGATTCGCCAAAACTGGGGTACAATCTCAAAGGACATTTCAGTGTCTATTCAGCCGGGGCATGGCTGAGCGGAGGTTCCGATGGTTTCGTGGCGATTCATGATTGGTATGGTCGGCGTGTCGGCGGTTCTTGGTGCGGCCCTGGGCGCGGCGGCGCCGGGCGTTGTCGAGGAGAAGTATCCCAACGGCACGGTCAAGTCGCGTATCACGATGGGCGCCGATGGGAAGAAGTCCGGGCCGTACACGCTGAGTTTCGAGAACGGCAAGGTGCAGGAGCAGGGAATCTACAGGGATGGCGAACTCGACGGCACCCAGACGATCAATCACCCCACCGGCAAGGTGAAGCTGAAACAGGAATACAAAGCCGGGCAACTCAACGGCAGTCTCGCCGAATTTGACGAGAAGGGCATCCGGGTACGCACGGCGGAATATCGGCTGGGCCAGCTCAACGGCATCAACCGGGAATATGCAGGCAATCTGCTGGTGTCCGAGAAAGTCTATGTCGCAGGCGTCCTGGTGTACCCCCGGTCGCAGCAGATGCTCACCCAGGCGCTGACGAAGATTCGCACCGGCCGCGTCGAGTCGCGGAAGCTCGGTCCGGAGGACAAGGGAATTCCCTCAACGCTCGTCGCCAAGACCACGGAGATGGAACGTCAGGCGGCGGCCAAGCTGCTGATGGAGTACCGCGAATTGTGCGGCGTGCCGGTACCCGCGGTGCAGCTCGACCCGTTCTACAACGCGCAGGCCGAGGCGGCCACCCAGATCAGCGAAGCGACCGGGCAGCTCGCGTTCAGCCCGCAGAATCCCGGCTGGCCGCCGGACCAGTACGAGTTCGCCAAGGCGGCCTGCCCCCAGTGCGGCTTGTTCACCGGCAACGGCGGATTGACCGCGGCCGTGAGACTGTGGATGAGCGACTCCAGCGAGGGGAACATCAAGACGCTGGCCAGCCGGCGGTTGTGCCTGAATCCGGCCCTGCAGAAGGTGGGTTTTGCGCTTTCGCCGCGCGTGGCGTCGATGCAGCACTCCGACACCTCGCGCATGGAGATTCCCGATTGGGATTTCATCGCCCTCCCCGCGCCGGGATTCTATCCCGTGAGCCACTTTGCCCCCACCGACGCCTGGAGCGTCAGCGTCAATGAGGCGAAATACAAGCGGCCGGCCGTCGGCGCAGTCCAGGTGACCCTCTCGGCCGCCGTCATCTCGATGAAGGACGGGCAGATCAAGCCGGCCGGTGAGTCGCTCAAGCTCAACTTCATGGGTGTCGACGCACAGACCTTCGGCACGACGAACTGCATCATCTTCCGTCCGGAACGCGTGGCCGTGACGCCGGGAGCAGTGTATCTTGTCGAGATCAGCGGCCTGAAGGACGCCAGTGACAAGCCGACCAAGCTCCGCTACGTGGTTGAGTTCTGCCGGCTGTGAGACATCCGATTGTCCTGTCGCGTGTGCATGGGATTCCGTATTTTTGTGGTTGGTCCCATTTGCCTCCCGCGGTAGAATTCTCCCCTTCGTTCACATGCAGTCGAGGTTCCATGCAGCAGGATGTTTCTGGGCAGGAGACGCAACCGCGGACGCTGGGAGCGTATCGCCTCGAGCGAACGCTGGTTGCGGGGAAATCGTGGCTCGCGCAGGCGGCGAGCGGCCGGCGCGTGGTGCTGAAGTCGCTGCCGGATGACTGTCTGGCGGGCAACCACCTTCCCGCCGACATCCGCGATCGGCTGGAACGAATCCGCGAGCTGGCCCATGTTGGCGTCGCCAATCTCTACGGCGTGGAGCGCGACGGCGCGCTGGCTTTCGCCGCCTGGGAGTATGTCGAGGGACGCACGCTGGAGCAGTACCTGCGTCAGCCGCGCGGGCTGGCGCTCCGCCGCGTGGCCCACGAGCTGGTGTCGAGCGTGCAGTCGCTGCATCTGCTGGGCCTGAGCCACGGCGCACTCCACGAACGCAACGTGATCATCACGCCGACGGGCGCCGTGCGGCTGACGCACCTGAGCCCGCTGCTCTATCTCGATCCGGACGTGGATATCCAGGGTTTGCTCGACGTCCTGCCCCTGCTCGGCTGCCGCGAGGAGATCGCCGATCTCGACTGCAACACGCCCATGCGCGACCTGTCGCTGCGCGTGCTGGCCTGGTCGAAAGAATCGCGGTGCGCCTTCGCACAACAGCTTTGCGACGAACATGCCTCGCGCTGGAACCAGCGGAAGACGGCGCTGCTGGGGGCGGCGATTGCGGCCGTGGCCGCCATCGGCGTGGCCGGGTTCGCCGCATGGCATGCCCGATGGGCGCCATCCGCAACTGAAGCGAAACCGGCGGCGCCCGCGTCGAACGGACCGGCACAACCACCGGGCGAACCGGCCGCCGCCGTCGACGGGGTGCTGGCCCACCACCCGGGAGGGCGCCCGTGAGCCTCGTCAGCCGGCTGCTGGATCCCACGCTGGTGGAACATCTCAACCACATGCAGGTGTCCGCCCGCAGCGTGGTGCAGGGGAGCACGATCGGCCAGCACCGCAGCCCGGTGAAGGGCGCCAGCGTGGAGTTTCGCCAGCATCGCTTTTACGTGCCCGGCGACGAGCCGCGACGGCTCGACTGGCGCGTGCTGGCCCGCACGGATCGGCCGTACGTGAAGGAGTACGACGAGGAGACGAACCTGCGCTGCGTGATTGCCCTGGATACGTCGGGGTCGATGGCGTACGAAGGGCAGCACGGATCGAAATTCGATTACGCGACGCGGCTGGCGGCGGCCCTGTCCTACCTCATGCTCAGCCAGGCCGAAAGCGTGGGCATCGCCATCTGCGGGCAGGAGACCGGTCCGTTCGTGGTGCCGCATTCCTCGACGCACCAGCTTGCCCGGATCATCGACGCCCTGGAGATGGCCGCCCCGGCCGGGCCCTCGGGCATTGCCCGGGCGATCCACGACATTGCCGACCAGATGGAGCGGCGTTCGCTGGTGATCGTGCTGTCGGACTTCTTCCTGCCGATCGAGGACCTCCGCAAGGGGCTGGCGCACTTGCGGCACGAGCGGCACGAGGTGCTGGCGATCCAGGTGGTGGACCGGCACGAGGAGGAGTTTCCGTTTCAGACGTGGTGCCGTTTCCGCGGGCTCGAGGGAGAGACGCCGCGAGTCATCGAGCCGGCCATGGCCCGGCGGGTCTACCTCGAGGGCTTTCGCCGCCATCGCCGGCTGCTGCTGGAGGCGGCGCTGGGGTTGCGCGTCGAGTTTCAGGAGATCGTCACCGACCGCCCGCTGCTGGACGGCATCCGCCTGGTGCTCTCGCGCCACAACCAGCGGCAGGCGCATCAGAAGTAGTTGACCACAGGAAGGAAGGACAACCCATGCTCGAGAACATCGACCTATCCAAGAAACTCGACAAGACGGAGTACCGCAAGCTCAAGAGCGAGGCGGAACTGAAACTCTCGGCGTTACAGCGGCAGGCGAAGGAACTGGGCATCCCGGTCATCATCGTTTTCGAGGGCTGGGATGCAGCCGGCAAGGGAACACTCATCAACGAACTCATCCTGCCGCTGGACCCGCGCGGTTTCAAGGTCCACAGCACGCTCGCGCCCACGGAAGAAGAGGCGCTGCACCCGTTCCTCTGGCGGTTCTGGCAGCATACGCCCGCCCGCGGCCGGATCACCATCTTCGACCGCAGTTGGTACGGCCGGGTCGTCGGCGACCGCGTGAATGGCGAGATCAAGGGGAAGGAACTGCAGCAGGCATTCGAGGACATCCGCTCCTTCGGCCGGCAACTCGACGACGACGGCAATGTCATCGTCAAGTTCTTCCTGCACATCTCCAAGAAGGAACAGAAGCACCGCTTCAACGTCCTGCTCAAGAACCCGGCCACCGCCTGGCGGGTCAGCAAGAGCGATCTTAAACACCACAAGCACTACGATGAGTATCTCGCCGCCGTCGAGGACATGCTGACCGAGACCGACAGCGACTATGCGCCCTGGACGGTCATCGAGGCGCACGACCATCGTTTCGCAGCGATCAAGATCTTCAGCACGGTGATCGCCGCCCTGGAGAAGCGCATCGCGGCCAGACAACAGCAGGAGGCGGCGAAGTCGTCGAAGGCATCCGCTCCGCTGCCGCAAATGCCGGAGGTGCTGAAGAGTTCCATTCTCGACAACGTGGACCTGTCGCTGACGCTGACGCGCAAAGAGTACGAAGACCGCCTGGGAAAGGCCCAGGACAAGCTGCGCGTACTGGAGTACGAGATTTTCACGCGGCGGATTCCGGTCATCATCGCCTACGAAGGGTGGGACGCCGGCGGCAAGGGCGGCAACATCCGCCGCCTGACCCAGCACCTCGACCCGCGCGGCTACGAGGTGGTGCCGATCGCAGCGCCCAATGATGTCGAGAAAAGCCACCACTATCTCTGGCGATTCTGGGTGCAGATGCCCAAGGCGGGACACATCACCATCTTCGACCGGACGTGGTACGGCCGGGTGCTGGTGGAGCGGGTGGAAGGATTCTGCACGGACGCGGAGTGGCAGCGGGCCTATCGCGAGATCAACGAGATGGAGCAGCACTGCACCAACGCCGGCGCGGTGCTGCTCAAGTTCTGGATGCACATCGACCCGGCCGAGCAATTGCGGCGGTTCAAGGAACGGCAGAAGCTGGCCTACAAGCAGTGGAAGATCACCGAGGAGGACTGGCGCAACCGCAAGAAGCTGCCGCAGTACCGCGTCGCCGTCGAGGAGATGCTCTACCGCACGAGCACGCCGTACGCCCCGTGGACGGTGGTGGAGTCCAACTGCAAGCTGCACGCCCGCGTCAAGGTGCTGGAGACGGTGTGCAAGGCGATACAGAAGAGGCTGAAATAGCCGACCGAATTCGGAGCCGCGAAATCGCGAAGGCGCGAAGACGGACGCGAAGAAGATCAATTCAATTCTCTTCGCGTTTGTCTTCGCGCCTTCGAGTCTTCGCGGCTAATGTCTGTGCCGGTCCCAGGAGACGAGAACGACAACGGAAAGCTACTTGTCCAGCACCACCCCGCCGTTGCCTTCGTCGTAGTACGTCTGTTTGCCGAGTTTCGTCACCTTGAGATATTGCCGCCAGGTCCGCTCGCCGTCCTTCTGGCGGGCTTCCAGCGTGGTGGTCTCGGGCTTGCCGTCG
>JBIOJL010000321.1:0-7127 GCA_044450885.1 Tepidisphaerales bacterium | reverse complement strand
GTGCAGTATATCGACGTGGCGCCGGCGCAAATGGTGGGCGTGTCGGCCGGACTGATTCCCTTCCTCGAGCACGACGACGCCAACCGCGCCTTGATGGGCTCGAACATGCAGCGTCAAGCCGTGCCGTTGCTGGTGACCGAGCCGCCGCTGGTGGGCACGGGCCTGGAGGTCGAGGCCGCCCGCAACTCAAGCATGCTCGTGCGTGCCCGCAACAAGGGCACGGTGACCTACGCCGACGCGCGGCAGGTGCAGATCGGCAACGACGTGTACAAGTTCCGCAAGTTCGTGGGCCTCAACGAGCGGACTTGCCAGAACCAGAAGCCGATCGTGCGCATCGGCGACAAGGTCGAAAAGGGCACGATCATCGCCGACGGCGCCGCCACCTTCCAGGGCGAGTTGGCCCTGGGCCGCAACGTCCTGGTGGCCTTCATGGCCTGGGACGGGTTCAACTTCGAGGACGCCATCATCATCAGCGAAGAGCTCGTGGCAAGCGACACCTACACGTCGATCCACATCGAGGAATTCGACATCGAAATCCGCGAGACGAAGCTCGGCCGCGAGGAGTTCACCCGCGACATCCCCAACGTTTCCGAGAAGGCGCTGGCCAATCTCGACGAGCTGGGCATCGTGCGCATCGGCACCCGCGTGGGGCCCGGCGACATCCTCGTGGGCAAGGTCGCCCCCAAGAGCAAGAGCGAGCTGACGCCGGAAGAGAAGCTGCTGCACGCCATCTTCGGCCGCGCCGGCGAAGACGTGAAGAACGACTCCCTGGAGATGCCCGCCGGCGAAGAAGGCGTGGTCATCAACACGCAGCGCTTCAGCCGCCGCATGCACATGTCCGACGAGCAGAAGAAGCAGCTCAACAAGGAGATGGCGGCGTTCGAGAAGGACATGAACCGGAAGGCGATCGACATCTTCAAGCAGATGATCGCCGAGATCAACGAAGTGACCGGCACGCCGATGGTGGACCCCAACACCCGCCAGAAGGTGGCCCAGTCGGACAATTTCGACATCCTCATGGAACAGATCGAGACCTTCTCGCTCGACTGGGTCAAGGGCAACAAGGAAGCCCGCGAGCAGGGCGAGAACACCTATTCGCGGTTCTGGCCCCGCGTGCAGGCCGTCAAGAAGGAACGCGACCGCCGCATGGAGCACATGAAGCGCGGCGACGAACTGCCGTCGGGCGTGCTGGAGATGGTGAAGATTTACGTCGCCACCAAGCGGCAGTTGTCGGTGGGCGACAAGATGGCGGGACGGCACGGCAACAAGGGCGTCATTGCCCGCATCGTGCCTGAAGAGGACATGCCGTTCCTTGGGGACGGCACGCCGGTCGACATCGTGCTCAATCCGCTGGGCGTGCCCAGTCGCATGAACGTCGGGCAGATCCTCGAGACCCACCTCGGCTGGGCGATGCGGGTGCTGGGCCAGCAGGCCGTGACGCCGGTGTTCGACGGCGGCACGGAAGACGAGATCTTCAAGTGCGTCGACGAGGCCAACGGCGCGGTCAAGCAGCGCCGCAAGGATCGCGAGAAGAACAAGCTGGCGCTGGGCGATCGCGAACTGGACGTGGTCATGCCCTACGGCGGCAAGGTGCAGCTCCACGACGGCCGCACCGGCGAGGCCTTCGAGCAGAAAACCACGGTGGGCTTCATCTACATGATGAAGCTGCACCACCTGGTGGACGACAAGATCCATGCCCGGGCGACGGGCCCGTACTCGCTGATCACCCAGCAGCCCCTGGGCGGCAAGGCCCGCACGGGCGGCCAGCGCTTCGGCGAGATGGAAGTGTGGGGCCTGGAGGCGTACGGCGCGGCTTACGTGCTGCAGGAACTGCTCACGGTCAAGAGCGACGACGTCGAAGGCCGCACCAAGATCTACGAGAGCATGGTCAAGGGCAACAACACCCTCGAGGCCGGCACGCCGGTCAGCTTCGACGTGCTCTGCAACGAAATCCGCGGGCTGGGCCTGAACATCCAGCTCGAAAAGAAGAAAGGCTCATCGCCGGATGTGGATGAAGACATGATGTAAACGGTCGGTGGTGTTGCGTGCCAACGTGGAATGAGATCAGCCTCGATAGTTTTCACGCGGCCGGGTTGCTGTTCCGTGCCGGGCGTTGGCGCAGTTGCATCAGCCGCTATTACTATGGTGCTTTTGGAGGCGTTACTGAGGCAATCCGGGCGCGAGGCTATGTTCGCCCGGGCTATGAAACGCCGCCCCATCGCGAGATCCCGCGGTTGATCGACCGGCATCTGGCGCATCTGTACCCGAAGCAGCGTCGAGCGATGAAGGCCGCGGTTCGACGAATGTACGATGCGCGGATCGTTGCTGACTACCGCTCGCAACGGACCAGTGATCGGGACGTGGCGACGAACGTGCGGCGTGACGCTGTCGAGATCTATCGTCTGTTGGGAGTGAACATATGAGCCAGACGGAACACGCCATGACCGAGAATGATGTGATCGCGCTGGTGGAGAAGTATCTCAAGCCCCACCAGCCGCCGGACTACAAACTGAAGATATCGCCGGAAGGGATTCGGCGTGACGATGACTGGTGGTACGTGGTGGTCCAGCCGGATAAGGAAGACGTACGGTCCTATGACTACTATGGTCGTCTGACGGAGGCAGAGTTGGATTTGCAGGAGAAGGAGCACGTCAACGTGCTCTTAGTCCCGGTTTTGCCGGGTTGAGGAAGTTCGGGCGTGCATCGGCACCCCACGCGCGGCGGGCCAAACGCCGCATTTGCAGCAAGAACCCGGGCACGTTGCCCGTGAATCAGAGAAAGAGACAAGAACAATGGCTGAAACCGTTTACGATCGCATTAACGACTACGGTTCCGTTCGCATCCAGCTCGCCAGCCCGAACGACATCCGTTCGTGGTCCTTCGGCGAGGTGAAGAAGCCCGAGACCATCAACTACCGCACCTACCGCGCGGAAAAAGATGGCCTGTTCTGCGAGCGCATCTTCGGCCCCGAGCGCGACTGGGAGTGCTCCTGCGGCAAGTACAAGGGCACCAAATACAAGGGGATCATCTGCGACCGCTGCGGCGTCAAGGTGACCCACAGCCGCGTGCGCCGCAAGCGCATGGGCCACATCAACCTGGCCGCCCCCATCGTCCACATCTGGTTCTTCAAGGCCCTGCCCAGCCGCCTCGGCGCGCTCTTGGACATGAAGACCAGCGACCTGGAAAAGGTGATCTACTTCCAGGACTACGTGGTCACCGATCCCGGCAAGACGCCGCTGAAGAAGAAGCAGATCCTCACCGAGGACGAGTACCGCGCCGCCTACGAGAAGTACAACGACGCCTTCGACGGCGAGATGGGCGCCGAGGCCGTCAAGAAACTGCTGGGCGCCATCGACCTGCCCACCGAGGCCGCCAAAATCCGCGCCGACATCGAGAAGACCAACTCCAAGCAGAAGATCAAGGACCTCACCAAGCGTCTGAAGATGGTCGAGGCCGTCCGCGGCTCCGAGAACAAGGCCGAGTGGATGGTCATGGACGTCATCCCGGTGATCCCGCCCGACCTGCGTCCGCTCGTGCTGCTGGAGAGCGGCAACTTCGCCACCTCCGACCTCAACGACCTCTACCGCCGCATCATCAACCGCAACAACCGCCTGAAGAAGCTGGTCGACCTGAACGCGCCGGAAGTCATCATCCGCAATGAGAAACGCATGCTCCAGCAGGCCGTGGATGCACTCTTCGACAACGGCCGCTGCCGCCGCCCGGTGCTCGGTTCGTCCAATCGCCCGCTCAAGTCCCTGACCGACATGATCAAGGGCAAGCAGGGCCGCTTCCGCGAGAACCTGCTCGGCAAGCGCGTCGATTACTCCGCCCGTTCGGTCATCGTCGTCGGTCCGGAACTCAAACTCCACCAGTGCGGCCTTCCCAAGAAGATCGCCCTGGAACTCTACCAGCCGTTCATCATCCGCAAGCTCAAGGAGCACGGCCTGGCCGACACCATCAAATCCGCCAAGCGCATGCTCGAGCGGCGCGATCCCGAGGTCTGGGACATCCTCGAAGAAGTCATCTACCAGCACCCGGTCATGCTCAACCGCGCCCCCACGCTTCACCGCATGGGCATCCAGGCGTTCGAGCCGGTGCTGGTCGAGGGCAACGCCATCAAGATCCACCCGCTGGTCTGCAAGGGCTTCAACGCCGACTTCGACGGCGACCAGATGGCCGTACACCTTCCGCTGTCCGTGGAGGCCCAGGCCGAAACCCACGTCCTCATGCTGGCCCCGAACAACATTTTCTCGCCGGCCAACGGTTCGCCGATCATCTCGCCCAGCCAGGACATCGTGCTGGGCATCTACTACATCACCGTCGACCGCGAAGGCGACAAGGGCGAGTTCATCGCCTTCCACTCCGTTCGCGAAGCGCTGATGGCCTATGAACTGGGCAAGATCCGCACCCACTCGCGAATCTTCGTCCGCATCGCCGGCCGCAAGTCCGTGGTCCCGTCCGAAAAGGCAGGCGCTGTTTCCATCCACCTGGAATCCTGGAAGCATCTCGAAGCCGAGCGCAAGCGCCGCAATCCCGACTATCAGCCCAGGCCCATGCCCAAGGGCTACACCGGCACCGTCACGCTCACCACCGTCGGCCGCTGCATCTTCAACGACCAGCTTCCGGCCGACATGCCGTTCTATAACTTCGCCCTGGCATCCAGCGGCCAGTCGCGCGTCATCGCCGACTGCTACGCCCAACTCGGCCGCCCGGCCACCATCAAGCTGCTGGACGACATGAAGGCCGTCGGCTTCAAACGTTCCACCCTGGCCGCCCTTTCCTTCGGCATCACCGACATCCGCACGCCCGAGTCCAAGCAGCGCATTCTCGATGAAGGCCAGAAGAAGGCCAACCAGATCGAGAAGAACTACCGCATGGGCGCCATCACCGACCAGGAGCGCTATGCCCAGCTCATCGACCTGTGGGGCCACGCCCGCAACAAGGTCACCGAGGACCTGATGGCCGCCCTGGCCAACGACTACCGCGATGCCGAGGGCAAGCCCGTTGCCGCCAACACGCCCGGCACCCTCCGCTACCTCAACCCCATCAACATGATGGCGTCCTCCAAGGCCCGCGGCTCCGTCGACCAGATGCGCCAGCTCGGCGGCATGCGCGGCCTGATGGCCAAGCCGTCCGGCGAAATCATCGAAACGCCCATCAAGTCCAACTTCCGCGAGGGCCTTTCGGTGCTGGAATATTTCAGTTCCACCCACGGCGCCCGCAAGGGCCTGGCCGACACCGCCCTGAAGACGGCCGACTCGGGCTACCTGACCCGCAAACTCGCCGACGTCGCCCAGAACGTCATCATCAACATCCTCGAATGCGGCACGATGAACGGCATCACCAAGAGCACCATCTACAAGGGTGAGACCGTCGAAGTCGAGCTGAAGGACCTCATCATCGGCCGCACCGCCCGCGACACGGTGCGCAACCCCATCACCGACGAAGTGATCGTCGAGGAGAACCAGGTCATCACCGGCGCCATCGCCGACAAGCTCAAGGAACTCAAGCTCGAGTCCATCCGCGTGCGTTCCCCGCTGACCTGCGAGGCCTCCCGCGGCGTCTGCGCCCATTGCTACGGCGTGGATATGTCCACCAACAACCGCGTCGAGGAAGGCCTGGCCGTGGGCATCATCGCCGCCCAGTCGATCGGCGAGCCCGGCACCCAGCTTACCATGCGCACCTTCCACACCGGCGGCGTCGCCCTCCAGACCACCATGGAGACCGAGTATCACAGTTCCGGCGGCGGCGCCATCGAACACCGCGACGTCAACGCCGTGACGGTCAAGGACGCCGAAGGGATCTCCCGCCTCATCGCCCTGAAACGCAACGGCGAAATCCTCGTTCTCGATGCCAAGGGCCGCGAGCTCGAGAAGTTCAAGGTGCCCTATGGCGCCACCATCCTGGTCAACAACGGCGAGAAAGTGAAGCCCCGCCAGACCCTCGTCCAGTGGGACCCGCACATCGCGCCGATCCTCGCCGAACGCGGCGGCGTGGTGAAGTACGAAGACATCGAGGAAGGCGAAACCGTCCGCATCGAGGAAGAGCGCAAGGGCGCCGGCGGCAAGCCCGTGGTCATCGAACACAAGGGCGAACGCCACCCGCGCATCACCATCGTCGGCGAGGACGGCAAGATCCTCGACTACCAGAACCTTCCCGCCAAGGCCCGTATCGAGGTCACCAACGGCCAGCGCGTCGAGGCCGGCCACATGCTCGCCCGTCTGCCCAAGGAGGCCGCCGGCACCATGGACATCACCGGCGGCCTGCCCCGCGTCACCGAGATCTTCGAGGCCCGCAAGCCCAAGGACCCGGCCGTCCTGGCCGAGATTTCCGGCACCGTCGAACTCCGCAACGACCGCCGCCGCGGCAAGATGACCATCATCATCCGCAACGAAACCGGCATGGAGAAGGAACATCACGTCCCGCAGGACAAGGAACTGCAGGTGCACGCCGGCGACTACGTCGAGGCCGGCGACCCGCTGATCCGCGGCCCGCTCATCCCGCACGACATCCTCCGCATCAAGGGCGAGGAGTCGCTGCACCAGTACATGCTCAACGAAGTGCAGAACGTGTACCGGTCGCAGGGCGTGAAGATCAACGACAAGCACATCGAGACCATCCTCTCGCAGATGCTCCGCAAGGTGAAAGTCGAGGACCCGGGCGATTCCAAGTTCCTCCCCGGCGAGGTCGTCGACAAGTTCCGCTTCCGCCTGCACAACGACCAGCTTGCCACCAGCATCCGCATCGAGAAGCCCGGCGACTCGAGCCTCAAGGAAGGCGACATTCTCGGCCGCCAGGAATTCCGCGATGCCAACGAGGCCCTGGAATCCGCCGGCAAGGACCCCGCCAAGGGCAAGAAGCCCAAGCCCGCCCGCGGCAAGACCCTGCTGCTGGGCATCACCAAGGCGTCGCTGCAGTCCGAGTCGTTCATCTCCGCCGCCAGTTTCCAGGAGACCACCAAGGTCCTGACCGAGGCGTCCCTTGCCGGCGCGGTGGACACGCTGGTCGGCCTCAAGGAGAACGTCATCCTCGGCCACCTCATCCCGGCCGGCACCGCCTTCGGTCCCTACATGAACCTCAAGGTCGCCAAACTCGCCGCCCCGCCCGAGGACGAAGAGGTTGAAGCG
>JBIOJL010000320.1:0-7148 GCA_044450885.1 Tepidisphaerales bacterium | reverse complement strand
TTCTCATGCCCCAGCCAATCGCGTTTGACGTCAAACGTCCGCTGCTGCAGGTTGGACCCCATGGCCCCGTCGAGGATGACAACCCGGCGGCGGGCCAGTTCGATAAAGGGGATTCTGGACATGGGTCGATCCTGTCTGATGTTGGCGCAATGTTAATTCATCGGCCGATGCAAAGCCGGACTTGGCTCCGGGCATGGCACGGCCAAGGAATGACCAACAGAATCATAGGCATGACCTATTAATCTGTCAATCCGGATAGACGGATGCAATACGTCTTGGCAATCCTCCGTGCGCCAAACGGTGACGCGGAGTTCGTCTTCGAACTCCGCGTCAACTCGCAGGCAATCGTTTTGGCGACGGCGCCAGGGACATCAATGCTTGCCCTTGTCGCGATGGTCATCCTTCACGGTAATGTGGTAGGTCACGTCCAGCGCGAACCCGCTGGCCAGGGCTCCGATAAAGTGGATGGTGTGCTCGCCCGGCGACAGCGGCGCCAACATCAGATAGTAGCCGTCGTCCTCGGTCGGCCCATAGGTGCCCGGGTCGATGCCGAAGAGGTTGTTGTCGGGCATGTCGACCATGTACTCACGATCGTCCGGCGTCGCGAAGCGATAGTGATCGAGATGCTTCACCGCCTGTCCGTCGACTTGACAGGCAACGTCGGTGGCGCCGTCGATGGCCGCCGCGTTGTACGCCCGCAAGAAATTCTCCTGATCCTCGGACCACGGGTTGTCGCCATAGGCGGGCGTGTTGACGTAGACGGAGTTGATCACGGGGAAGAAGAGGGCCTTGTCGGCGGGAATGGCGACCTTGCGATCGACGGTGCCGTTTCCCCAGGTGCCGGCCAGGAACCAGACGTCCCCGGATTGCCCGACATCGGCGTTCTGCCCGGTGTCATCCAGCAGCGGATTGATGTTGGCGGGAATCGAGAACGCCCACTGCCACCAGCGCGTGGCCCAGGTGTTATACGAGGCCCCGTCCGGGCGGGAGTGCGGGGGCGCGACGTCGGGCTGATCGTTGTCCTTTCCGTCGGCCACGGCGGGCGGGGCCATTCCAGACAACAGGACGGCACAGGCCAGCACCTGGAGTGCGGCGGCCAGGCCATGTCGGGGTCCACGACGCTTGAGAAGTTCAGCACGCATGAGAAGCTCCTTTCGACTATGAATCACCGCGGCAGCGGTGCGGCGCACCGCTTGCATCCACGGCTACTCTCTGTTCTTGTCTGGGTCCTGTCTCTTGCCAGCCACGACGGATACCCGCGACCGGGGTCCATCTTGCGCAGATGCGTGATGACGCCGCCGTAATGTGGATTGCCGATTCTCCCGCTTTTTCCTTGGCCGCCGCGCAGCGCCCGTGTATCATCGTGCAGACGCCCGTACCTACGATGCGGCACATCTGTGGGTAGCCGAACACAACAACTGGAGGGTATTCATGTCCGATCTGCCGGATGGGGCTTTCCCAACGACGAACTGGTCGCAGATCGCGCTGGCCGGCCACGACGATACCGGCGTGCGCCGGGAGGCGTTACGCGGCCTGCTTTGCCGCTATCTGCGGCCGATGCAGATCCACCTGCGGCTGCGGCAGAAGCTGGATGCGGACGCCGCGGAGGAAGTGGTCCAGGCATTCCTGGTCAGCAAGGTGCTGGAGCAGCAGTTCTTTGCGAAGGCGGATCGCGGTAAGGGTCGTTTCCGAACCTTTCTGCTGACGGCGCTGGACCGTTTTGCCTCCAACGCAGCGCGCAACGACCGCGGCCGGCAGCGGGCATCGCTGGACGAGGTCCCGGAGCCGGCGGACCCGGCCCCCGGCGCCGATGACGGATTCGACGCCGCCTGGGCGCGCGAGGTGATCCGCCATGCCCTGGGGCGCATGCGGGATGAGTGCGAGCGGCACGGCCGCCAGGACGTCTGGTCCGTCTTCGAAGGCCGCCTGATCGCGCCGGCGCTGGACGATGCGCAGCCGGTGCCGTATGCGCAGCTCGTGGATCGCCTGCAACTGGGTTCGCCGGCGGAGGGGTTCAACCTGCTGGCCACCGCCAAACGGACCTTCGCCCGCGCCCTGCGCTCGGTGGTCGGCGAATATGAGATGGGCCAGGCGGGAATCGAAGAAGAAATCGCGGCCTTGCAGGCGGCGCTGGCGCGAAGCCACGCCTGAGCGGTGATCGACGCCCGGGGAGACTGGTCGTCAGCCACTGGAGCACTATGGCAGACCCCATCGACAAGATCGCCCGCGACGGTGATGCGGAGATGCTCGCCGGGTTGATGGGGGGCGGCCAAACCGCGTCCCAGAGCCCGAAACACACGCCCCAGGATCCATGTGAGGGCGCAGGCACATCCACGCTCCCTCAGAACGACGGCGGCAAACTCCCCGCGCGACGCGTCGGCCACTACAAACTGCTCCAGCGGATCGGCGAAGGCGGCATGGGCGTGGTGTTCCTGGCCGAGCAGGAGCGGCCGGTCCGGCGCCGGGTGGCGCTGAAGCTCATCAAGCCGGGGATGGACAGCGCCGCCGTGATCGCCCGTTTCGAGGCCGAGCGGCAGGCGCTGGCGCTGATGGAGCACCCCAACATCGCCCGCGTCTATGACGCCGGGGCCACGGAGACCGGCCAGCCCTACTTCGTCATGGAGCACGTCAACGGAGAGCCGATCACCTCCTACTGCGACAAACAGCGGCTGACGGTGCGCCAGCGGCTCCTGCTCTTCGCACAGGTCTGCGACGCGGTCCACCATGCCCACACCAAGGGCGTCATCCACCGCGACCTCAAGCCGTCCAACATCCTCGTGGCCGTCAACGAACACGGCGCGCGTCCGGTGGTCATCGACTTCGGCGTCGCCAGGGCCATTTCCCAGCCCCTGACCGAAAAGACCGTCTTCACCGAACAGGGGCAGCTCATCGGAACCCCGGAATACATGAGCCCGGAGCAGGCCGAGATGTCCGAGGCCGGCATCGACACGCGCACGGATGTGTATGCCCTGGGTGTCATCTTGTACGAACTGATCACCGGCGCCCTGCCCTTCGATCCCCGCACCCTGCGCGCGGCCGGATACGCCGCGATCCAGAAGATGATCCGCGAAGTCGAGCCGCCGCGCCCCAGCACCCGGCTCGGTTCCATGGGCGCCGCGGGCACGCAGGCGGCCGAGGCCCGGCAGCTTCGCGTTGACGAACTGTCGCGGACCCTGCGGAGTGAACTGGAGTGGATTCCGCTCAAGGCCCTGCGCAAGGACCGGGCGGCGCGCTATCGCTCGGCGGCGGAGTTCGGCGATGACGTGGCCAACTACCTCGCTGACCGTCCACTGATCGCCGGCCCTGAAAGCGCTGTCTATCAGTTCAGGAAACTGTTGCGCCGCAATCGGGGTCTGGCGGCGGCGGCGGCGGCCGTGCTGCTGGCGCTGCTGCTGGGCCTGGCGGGCACGCTGTGGCAGGCACATCGGGCCGAGGATCGCGCCGGCGCGGCCACGCGCGCGGAGAAGATCGCGCAGGGTGCCCAGGCTGTTGCCGACGAGAAGCGCGCGCTCGCCGAGCGGCAGACGACACTGGCCCAGGCGCGCTTCGATGACGTCCGCCAGCTTGCCAACAAGTTCCTCTTCGATTTCGACGACAAGATCGCCACGCTCGCCGGCGCCACGCCGGCGCGGCAACTGGTGGTGGCCACGGCCCTGGAATACCTGAGCAGGCTGCGGACGCAAGCGGGTGACGACCGGCAGCTTCTCCACGAGGTCGTCGCCGCCTACCTGAAGGTGGGTGACGTGCAGGCGAAGCCGAACTTCCCCAACCTCGGCGACACCAGCGGCGCTCTGGAGAGTTACCGCGATGCCCTGGCCCTCGCCCGCAAGCTGGCCGACGCCGACCCGCATGATGTCGAAGCCCAAGGCGACCTGGGCGCCGTTTACGAGCGGATCGCCAATCTGCTTGCTGTCTCCCACAACATGGAAGGAGCCCTGGAGAACGCCCGCCAGTCACTGGCCATCGCCCGGAACTTGGCCAAGGATCCGCTCAACTTTGCGGCGCAACGCAACCTGGCGATGAGCCTCGGCCGGTTCGGAAGCCTGCTCGCCTTCTCCGGCAACGTCAATGGAGCCCTGGAGAGTCTCCGCCAGGCCCTGGCGATCTTTCAGAAGCTGGCCGACGATGCTCCGACCAGCGCCCTGGCGCAGCGCGACCTGTGGGTTTGCGATGACAAGATCAGCGAGATGCTCGCCGCATCCGGCAACAAACAGGGAGCTCTGGAGGGATTCCGAAAGATCCTGGCCAAGAGACAGGAACTGGTCACGGCCAATCCACTCGATGCCCAGGCCCGGCGCGACCTGTGGGCCAGCCACATGAAGGTTGGGCAGATGCTCGCCGCCCTGGGCAATCCCAGGAGCGCAGAGGCGAGCTACCGCGCAGCCGTGGAGATCGCCAGGGATCTGGCCGAGGTCGATCCGCGTGATGTCCAGGCGCAACACGACCTGTGGGCCAGCCAGAGCAGCATCGCCGACATGCGCGTGGCCGCCGGCGACGCGAAAGGTGCTTTGGAAAGCTGGCGCAGTTTGCTGCCCGGCGCTCAGACACGGGCGGAAACCGATCCGCGCAGTGGCGAGGCCCAGCGCGATCTGTGGATGGTTCACAGGAGGGTAGGCGAATTGATACTCCGGGTTAGCGGCGATACCAGGACAGCCTTGGAGAGCTATCGGTCGGCCCTGGCCGTCGCTGAGCAGCGGGCTCGCGACGATCCGCTCAATGCCGAGGCCCGAACCGATCTGGGGCTCACTCTGGAGATGATCGGCAAAGCGCTCACCTCTTCGCGCGACCTCATGGGTGCTCTGGAGAGCCACCAGAAACAACTGGCGGTTGCTCAAAAGCTGGCCGACGACGACCCTGGCGATCCCCAGGCGCAACACAACCTGTGGGTGGCCCATTTCAACATCGGCACCGCGGAATCGGAATTGGGCAAAGACAGCAACACCCCCGATAAAGATCGCCTGCCCCATCTGCGCGTGGCCGTCTCGGAGCTTCAACAAAGCCTGAGCCTCCTGCGGAAGATAAAGAAAGAGCGGGGAACGCTGCCGCCAAACGATGCGGGCGCCGAGTGGCTCCTGCCCAAAGCCATTGAGGCCACGCAGGCGGAGGTCACACGGTTGGAGGGCAGAGTTCCAGACTGATCAGACAATCGCTCACGACAAGGCCGCCGGCAGTTGACGCCGGCATCGGCACCTCCGCCCAAATGCCCACACCCCCACTCAGCACTCAGCACTCAGCACTCAGCACTCAGGACTCAGGACTCAGGACGCCGCCACTGCCGCCGGCTTGCGCCGCCGGAACACCTTCCACCCGCCCCACAGAATTGCGGCCCACGGAACCACGATCAGCGCCCCGATGATGATCGCCTGCACGCTCCACAACAGCCCGCGCACGCTCGTCGCCACCGCTTTGCGGAACGCCGTGCCCAGCCCCGAATCGTCCGAGACAATCGGGGACGCGTTGGTCAGGCTCAACTCCAGCCGCGCCCGCGCCAGCGGCGAGTCGGCCATCAGCGGATTCTGCGTCGAATCCGTCGTCCGCACCTTGCCCGCATCCTGGGCCCTGGCGCGAAGGTCCATCGCCTTGGCCAGCGGAACATCCAGCACCAGCCGGCTGGTCACCTGTCCCGTGGCGCTGGTCATCTGCCGCGAATCCACGACCCGCCCGCCGAGTTGCACCGCCGCGCTCTTCAACTCGCTGGCGCGCGTCTCCACGTCCGGCGTCTCCACACTCAGCCGCGCGGTCAGCGCCGGGGCAAGCTGGTTCTGGCCCACCATGCGGATCTGCAGCCGGATCTTCGTGTCCACCGTGCTCTCGGTGTCGGATGAGCGGGAGACACTGCGGGAGAAGATCACGCCGGCCGACGCCAGCGCCGCCCGGGCCTCGGCTTCCCTGGCCCGGGTCACCTCGATGTCGATGTTGCCCGAGAGATTGGATGCATCCTGCTCGTTGAGCTGCGACGTCAGCACCCGCACGTCCGCCTTGCGCAGCTCTTCCAGGAGCTTGCGGAACGCGTCGTTGACGCTGGCCTTGCTGACCAGCACCAGCGATTCGGTTTCGCGCGGCGCCACCGACGCCAGCGAGTAAAGCTGCAGGGAGAACCCGTGCTTGGCCGCCGTCACATTCTGCGTATCCGGATTCTCCGCCACAGTCAGCGTCATCACTTCGCGCTCCCGGCGCAGCTCCAAAAGCGTTGCATCCGCCTGTTCGCCGGGCACTTCAAACGCGATGGCGGCCGTCGTCTGCTCCGGCTTCTGCCGGTTCAGATTCGAGCTGACCACCCGCCCGCCCCGCGCCTTCACCGCCGCCAGGATCGACTTGTACGCCTCCTCGACACTCGGCACCGCCATGCTGGCGGTCGTCGTCTGCCGCGGGGCAATGTTCGCTAGATTGTAGATGGAGATGACAAACCGCGTATCCTTCTTCTCGACGCGCGGTGCCGGCGCGTTCGGCAGCGCCTGCCCGGCCGAAGTCTGTTTGCGGTCGATGTCCAGCCGCGTCACCCGCCCGATCTGCCGCAGGCGGTCGATCAGTTGTCCCGACGCCTCCGGCGCAATCTCGGCCGTGATGTTGGCCGCCAACTGCCCGGCATCGTATTTCTTCAGGTTCGAGTCGAGCACCCGGCCCTTGAGCTCCTCGATTCCCTTGATGGCATCCGCCCGGGCCTTCTCCACATCTTCCGTCTCGATGCCGGTGCTCACGTTCTCCGTCACCTGCACGGTCGCCGGCGAAGTAATCGCCTTCTCGGCGGCCGTGATGTTCAGCGTCGACAGCGACACCATGTTGTTGTAGTAGCGGATCTCCCCTTCCAGCTTCTCGATCTTTTCGCGGTACGTGCCAAGCTGTTTCTCGGCCTCGATCAGGTCTTTCACCTCACCCTTGCCGGTCTTGATGATGTTGATGATCCGCTCTTCCATGGTGCGGGCGGCCCGCAGTTCGCTGTCCAGATCGTAGTAGACCTTGGTGATGTCCTGGGCCGAGATCTTCTGGCTCTTGAGATCCCCCAGCGCCCGCAGTTTGAGCACCAGCGTATCCAGCCGATCCGGCACCACGCGCACCACGATCAACCCGCGCACCTTGCCGTTGGGCAGTTTCTCCGAACTGGTGGACGACACGTAGCCCTTCTCCTCGCCGACGATGCGCGAGATGGT
>JBIOJL010000319.1:0-7168 GCA_044450885.1 Tepidisphaerales bacterium | reverse complement strand
CTCGCCGACCTTGCGGGGAAAAACTTCTCGGTCGGCGAGGCGGGCTCTGGCAGCGCTGCCGACGCCGCCGTCATGCTCACGGCAGCCGGGCTTGACCAGAAAGAGGTCAAGCGTAAAAACCTGCGGCCGGGGCCGGCTGCCGAGGAGCTCAAGGCCGGGACCCTCGACGCATTATTCCTGGTGGGCGGCTACCCCGTTCCGGCGATTCGTGATCTGGCCGCTTCCCTGCCGATCCGGCTGGTGCCGATCGAGGGGAAGATCGTCGACAAGTTGAAGAAGGATTTCAGCTTCTACTACCTCACTGAAATTCCGGCCGGCAGCTATCCCGGCATCGATGTCGACACCCCCTCGCTCGGCTTTTCCGCGTTGTGGCTGGTCAACGCCGACATCGATCCCGATCTGGTTTATGCGATAACCCGGTCGTTGTGGCATCCGACGACGGCAAAGTTGTTTGCCGCCCTCGACCCGATCGGCAAGCGCATCCGGCTCGACCGGGCGCTCGAAGGGCTTTCGGTCCCGCTTCATCCCGGCGCCGCGCGCTTTTATCGGGAGGCGGGCATGGTGGTCGACAGCGCGCCCGCGATAGCGGCCGAATCGGTCGAGGGGAAGCAGCCATGAGCGGCGGTGTTGAACCCGGATCGGCCGGCAATGGACGAATTGGCGGCAATAGGCGGATTGGCGGAAGAAACCCGGTGCGCACCGGCTATTCGGCGATCGCCGACGAATGGATCGGCATTCGCTCCGGCACCGACGGGCCGTGTCTTAACCGGATAGGGAAGTTGCCTCGTGGGCGCCCTGTCGGCTATCGTGACGCTCGAAACTAGAACTCGTCGGGGCAGAATTCGGCCAATGTTCACCAGCAATCCGTTCGCAGAACTTTCGGCGTCCATACCGCCGATCATCATGCAGGCGTATATCGTCGTCATGGTTTTGCTCGTCGTGAGTGGCACGCTTTTCGACATCATGCATAAAAGGAGTGCCACGTACTTTTTTAACAACTGGCGGAATTCCAGGAATAAAGCGAAGCGTCAGGTCAGCAGCGTAAAGATGGTGTCTGTAGCGGTGCAGACCACCGTGGTCGATGTCATGGCCTCAGGTGAATTCTGCAACGCGCGGCGCAGAATTGCCCATCTTCTGACGATGTATGGTTTTGTGATTTACGTCGTCACCACCGCGATCATGGTCTTTGGATACCCGACGCTCGCCACTCCTGCGCCGGCCAGTCTCCCGATATTGTGGTTCGTCGGGGCGTTGATGGTTTGCGGCGGCGGCTACTGGTTCTGGTTCGTCATCCGGGTCGACGTGGCGGCGGAGGGCAATTCACCGTTCCGCTTTGTGCGCGCCGATTTGTTCATCGTCGCGCTTTTCTTGAGCACGACATTGGCGTTGGTGTGGGCGTGCGTGCAGGCGACAGGCCTCACTGCCTTGGCAAACGGGTGCCTGGCTCTGTATCTCATCGCCACCACGGTACTATTTGGATCAATTCCGTGGTCCAAGTTCTCTCATATGTTCTTCAAACCCGCTGCTGCCCTTGAGAAAAGAGTATCCGAAGCAAATGGCACGAGGAGCAACCTGCCGGCTCCGGCCGATGCGCCCCTGACCTACGGGAGCGTTCTCCGGGATGCCCGACATTATTGATCGGCCCTCGATCGATCTTCGATACAGGAGATAAGGGAACACCATGCCGACCTTTGTCTACATGACGCGTTGCGACGGCTGCGGACTCTGCGTGGATATCTGCCCGTCTGACATCATGCACATCGATACCACCTATCGCCGCGCATTCAACATCGAGCCCAACATGTGCTGGGAGTGCTACTCCTGCGTAAAGGCTTGTCCGCAGTTTGCGATCGACTGTCGCGGTTACGCCGACTTCGCCCCCTTGGGCCACAGCGTCCGGGTGCGCCGGGAGGAGGAGAAGGCGACCATTTCCTGGAAGGTCAAGTTCCGGGACGGCCGCGAAAAAGACTTTGTCTCTCCGATACGAACCACGCCTTGGGGATCGATCAAATCACCGGCCGATTACGACCCCCCCACGGCGGAGGCGATGAAATCCCAACAGCTCGCACACGAACCCGAGGCGCTCAAGATCGACGCGCTGCCGGCGCTGAGGCCGGAACAACTCAAGCAAGGATTAGTGTGATGCGCCGTCGCAAGACCGTATTCGTGGATGCGGATATCCTCGTTGTCGGCGGCGGCATGGGCGGGTGCGGGGCCACCTACGAATCGAGGTACTGGGGCCGCAATCTGAAGATTGTCTGCGTCGAGAAGGCGAACATCGAGCGCAGCGGCGCGGTCGCACAGGGCCTCTACGCGATCAACTGCTACATGGGCATGCAGTGGAACGAGAACCGGCCGGAAGACTATGTCCGCTATGGGCGCAACGACCTGATGGGGCTGGTGCGCGAGGATCTGGCCTACGATATCGGCCGGCATGTCGATTCGACGGTGCACAAGTTCGAGGAGTGGGGTCTGCCCATCATGCGAGACCCGGAAACCGGGAGATACCAGCGCGAAGGCCAATGGCAGATCATGATCCACGGCGAGAGCTATAAGCCGATCGTCGCCGAGGCTGCGCGCAAGGCTGCCACCGAAGTCTACAACCGGATTATGGTGACGCACCTGCTGACGGACCGGCAGCGCCCGAACAGGGTTGCCGGGGCGGTCGGCTTTAACGTCCGGACCGGAGATTTCTACGTCTTCCGCGCCAAGGCGGTCATCGTGGCGGCCGGCGGCGCATCGCACATCTTCAAGCCCCGCGCAGTCGGCGAAGGCATGGGGCGCACCTGGTATGCCCCGTGGAGCAGCGCTTCTGCCTATGCGCTGCCGATCCTCGTCGGCGCCAAGATGACGCAGATGGAGAACCGGATCGTCCTCACCCGGTTCAAGGATGGCTATGGGCCGGTCGGTGCCTATTTCCTGCATCTCAAGACTTACACAGAAAACGCTTATGGCCAGAATTACGAGGCGTTCTGGCGCGATTCGACCGAGCAGCTGGTCGGCGATTATGTCAATCACCACCCGGTGCCGACCTGCCTGCGGAACCACGCCTTCCTCGAAGAAGTGAAGGCCGGCCGGGGCCCCATCCGCATGGTGACGAAGGAAGCCTTCCAAGACCCGCACAAGGAGACGATCGGGTGGGAAAACTTCCTCGGCATGACGGTTGGACAGGCTGTCGTCTGGGCGTCGCAGAACATCGATCCCAAGGAAATAAACCCCGAACTGACCACGTCGGAGCCCTACGTCATGGGCTCCCACGCGACGTGTTCAGGCGCCTGGGCGAGCGGTCCGGAGGACTATGCACCCGCGGAATACCAGTGGGGATATAACCGGATGATGACCGTCGAGGGGCTGTTCGGCGCCGGCGACGCCATCGGCGGCAGCCCCCACAAGTTTTCCTCGGGGTCCTTCACCGAAGGCCGGATCGCCGGCAAGGCGGCGGTCAAGTATGTGAACGATTTGGGCAATCAGCAACCACAGGCCAGCGAAGCGGAGTACGAAGCCCTCAAGAAGATTGTCTACCAACCCATGGAAAATTTCGAGATCGGACGCAATGAAATCGTGGCCGGGACCGTGTCACCGAGCTATCTCCTGCCGATTCATGGCCTGCAGCGTCTCGAAAAGATCATGGACGAATATGTCGGCGGGATTAGCGCCTTCTACACGACCAACGAACCGCTGCTCACCCGCGGACTAGAGCTGCTGGGTATGCTGAAGGAGGACCTCGCCCATCTTGGTGCTGAAGACCTGCACCAGCTGCAGCGCGCCTGGGAACTGCAACACCGGGTCTTGGCCTCGGAATGCGTCACGCAGCACACCATGTTCCGGACGGAAACGCGGTGGCCGGGGTATTACTACCGGGCCGATCATGCGAAAGTTGACGATCAGGACTGGCATTGCTTCACCCTGTCCCGCTTCGACCGTGAGTCTGGGAAGTGGGCGATGGAGAAGGCGCCGGTGTATCACATCGTCGACTGATCGCTGGGCTGCTCAGAACGCGGCGTCTCCCAGGAAGAAATCGCGATGTCCCAACTCGTGCCGCCGCACCATTCGGAGCAGGTCAGGCCATTGCTGCTGCCGCAGACGGAGCGGGCCGAGGAACGCAGGCGGGCGGAAAAACTTAAGAAAATCCCCCTCGACTCACGCACGGTCTCCGACGTTCTGATGCTGGCAATGGGGGCCTATACGCCGCTCGATGGGTTTATGGGGCATGACGACTGGCGCGGCTCGTGCCTCGATATGAAACTGACCAGGGGCGTCTTCTGGCCGATCCCGATCACACTTTCCGTAAACAAAGACCTTGCCGATAGCATCCACGCCGAAGAGGAGGTCACGCTCATCGACGCGGAGACCGGCGAAATACTCGCCGTCATGGAGGTTCAGGAGAAATATTCGATCGACAAGCAACTCGAGGCCGAGCACGTCTATCGCACCGCCGATCCACAGCATCCGGGCGTAGCGAAAGTCCTGCAGCAGGGGGATGTCAACCTAGGCGGGCCTGTCTTTGTGCTGAGCGAAGGCGAATATCCTGGCAAATACCCGGACCTCTATATCCGCCCTGCCCAGTCGCGGGCGATGTTTCTTGAGCAGGGCTGGTCGAAGGTCGCCGCCTTCCAAACGCGTAATCCGATGCACCGCAGCCACGAACACCTGGTAAAAATCGCGGTGGAGGTATCAGACGGCGTTTTCATCCATCAGGTGCTTGGGAAATTGAAAGCAGGCGACATTCCAGCCGATGTTCGCACCCGGGCAATCCAGGCGATGATCGACAATTATTTCCGCCCGGGAACGGTCATTCAGGCGGGCTATCCGATCGAGATGCGCTATGCCGGTCCGCGCGAGGCGCTGCTGCATGCCCTCATTCGCCAGAACTTCGGCTGCTCGCACCTGATCGTCGGGCGCGACCACGCCGGCGTCGGCGACTACTACGGCCCCTTCGATGCGCATCACATCTTCGATCAGCTGTGGCCCGGCGCACTGCATACCCAGCCGTTGAAGATCGACATCACTTTTTACTGCCGTAAGTGCTACGGAATGGCGACGGGGAAAACCTGTCCCCATGCTCCGCAGCATCACATTTCGATCTCCGGCACGCAGCAGCGTGAAATGCTCTCGAACGACGCAGACATACCGCCTGAGTTCAGCCGGCCGGAGGTGGTGGCGATCCTCAAGGAGTATTACGCCGGTTTGCGATCGGCAGGCTTGAGCCCGGCATCATGATCATCGCGCAAATTTCCGACACCCATATCGCTCTGGATATACCCGACGCCGATCGGAGAATACGCGATCTCGCACTCACGATTGCCGACATCAACGCACTCGATCCGGCGCCCGACGTGATCGTTCACACCGGGGATATCGTTCATAACGGGCGGCAAGACGAATACGCTCAGGCAGTGGCCGCCCTGGCGAAGGCGCATGCGCCCTTATATGTCGTAGCCGGAAATAGGGATAACAGGGCGAATTTGTGCGCGGCCTTTTCGGCAGGCGGATATCTTGCGCCCGACTCCGACTTTATCGACTATGCGATTGACGACTACCCGGTAAGACTGATCGCGGCGGATACCTTGAATTCAAGCAGCAACAAGGGTGATTTCTGCTGCGAGCGCGTCAGACGTCTGATTGACCTGATCGATGCCGAGACCACCAAGCCTATTGCGGTGTTCACGCACCATCCGCCCTTCGAGGTAACGGTGGGGCCGGAGCAGCTCCATTTCGAAACACCGGAGCAAATGTCGCGGCTGCGCCGGGCTTTGCAGCACTCCGGGCGGGTCGTTGCCGTCTTTAGCGGCCATGTTCATCGGGCCGCGGCCGGTCATGTCGGGAGTATCCCAGCGACCGTGGTGCCGTGCACCGCGACGACGCGCCGCTATGGCGAATACCCGCCGCACATGAAGACGCGCCCTATCTATCAGGTCCACCGGTTTGATCCGGACTGGGGCTTTGCCACCGAAACACGGATTGCCGGAGCAGGCCATCGGCGGCAGTGACATGCGGTTTCATTCTGCCTCGGCGATTAACGGCGTCGCGAACGTTTCTTGCTCCCGTTTGTGAGCGCTTTATCGATCACGCGCCGACGCTTTGGGTCGTTGTGATTGGCCGCCTGATCCGCCGACGCACCGCGAAAGCGAGGTTCAAGAGTTCAATTGCCGGCTGGGGGTTATCATCCGGCGAGGCCGTTTCCGATGTCAAACCGAACCGGGGCTCCGTCGCTTCCGATGGTGAAGACAACCATCAGGCGGCCTTCACAGGTACGGGCGTCAAGAACAGCATCAAGATCGCCAAGACGAGTATTGGTTTTTGCGCAAGTCGCGTTGCCGGCGTCGGTCAAGAGCTGTACCGGCAAATCGGGGGAAACTCCAGCGGCAAGTAGTCTCTCCCTGATCCTAAACAGGCGATCAGCACGTGCCGACGCCGCCAGATCACCGTTGACAAGCCAGACAATCCTCCAGCCATCCACCGCAAGCCTTAGGTAACGCTCTATATTCACTTCATCTAGTGCGTGACTACTCGCTGCAGCTGGCTCGGCATAGTTGCCGACGGGTAGAGCAGCCGCCACCAGCGGGCCTAACACTCCGTCATAGATCACGATGTCTGCCGAGACGAAGGGGCGAAGTTCAAATGACGGGAGTTCGGACGCCTCGGGCGAAATCTCGACGAGCCAGAGCTCACCCGGCGCGATATTTCGTTGTTGGCAGCGAGACCCGACCGTTGCAGCTTTTGCCATTTCCGTGGCTGCCACCGTGGTGCTCGAGGCGGCGGGAAGCTGGGCCATGTCCCACCCTCTGCTGAGGCGGCGGAATGCTACTCGTATAGTATATTCCGTTTTCAACTGTCGTACTAGGGCCGCCGATACAGCCCAAGTTCGAGCGTCCCCGCCGTGCTCTGCCATGGAAGGACGTGCGGCGCCTGCTGCGCGCTGTGGACGCCTCCTCCTGCGCGACCATGCGCTCCTGCTGATGATGAGCACCTATGGCTTGGGAGCCAGCGAGGCCATCCGGCTGCAGCTCCAGGACATCGACTGGGGCGCCGCCACGCTCGGGGTCGTGCGACCGAAGACCGGTATCGCCTTCACGCTGCCCTTTCTGCCGGCCGTGGCCAAGGCGTTGGCGTTCTACCTGCGCGACGGCCGGCCGCCGAACATCCCACACCGGTACGTGTTCGTGCG
>JBIOJL010000318.1:0-7169 GCA_044450885.1 Tepidisphaerales bacterium | reverse complement strand
TTTCTTCACCCCCCTTTCCGGGGGTTACTCCCACCGCGACTCACGGCTTGATCGAGACGTTGGAGAAGACCGCCGTCTCGCGAACGGTCGCATCGTGCGAACTGACGCCCAGGCCGAGGTGGCCGGCCGCGGGCAGTTCGACGGTCGCGGTGCTGACGGCGTGCATCGCCTCGCCCTTGGCGGCGACCGAGAGCGTGAAGACATTGCCCCGGCGCTGGAGCTGGACGGTGACGGGAGCTTTAACGTCGGATTTCGCCTGCGTCGTGGCCGCCCCGGCTGTCGGGCGATACTGAAGTGCGATCAGGCCATCGCCATGCACCATCACGTCGGCGTAGGGCGCGTCGGCCGCCAGGGTCTGGCGGAACATCAGCCCGGCTTTGCGGTGGGCGTTCTTGCCTTCGCCGACGAAGGCGATGTCGGCGGTGATGGTGAAATCGCCCGAGACCTTGCGGCAGGCGAACTGAAACGCGTCTTCCGTTCCCCAGATGTTGGCGCCGTTGCCGGTGACGCGGTACTCCTCCTTGGCGGCGTTAAACTCGGTCGATCCCGCCAGATCGACCTTGCCGATGTCGCCAATGGTCTCGAAAACACCCTGGCCGGCCGGCTTGGGCGGCTCCTGGGCTGCGCAGAGAACAAGCAGGGACACAAGCACGAGTTGGAGTGGTATGGTTCGCATCAATGTAGTCTACCGCGGCATGGCGGATTTGTGATGGGGCGGGCGTGCGGGGTCAACGGCTGACAAATAACCAATAACCAGGAACCAACGACATTCCCCTCCAGCCCTTCGTCGTGTAATCTGTCCGGCACCAACCGCCCAGGAGATGCTTTGCCCATGGACCCCACACTCTGGCTACTCTGCTGTGGCATCGGCACGCTGCTGATCCGCGTGGGCTCGGCGCTGCACTGCTCCGGCATGTCGCGCTCCAAGAACTCCTCCGGCGCCGTCATGCGGCTGGTCGTCGATCTGGCCCTGGTCAGCCTCTCGTTCTGGCTCATCGGGGCGGCCCTTATGGGCTCCGGCGGCCACTTCATCAACTGGAAACTCATCGCCTCGCTACGTGGCGCCGTCCAGCCGGCGCAGCCGTTCTTCTTGCTCACGGCCATCCTCATCTCCAGTGGCATCGTGGTCGGCGCCGTCGGCGAGCGGTCCAAGTTCTTCCCGGCGTGTGCTGCATCCATCGCACTGGCGGGCGTGGTCGTGCCGCTGGCGGCGCGATGGACTCTGGCCGGCGGATGGCTGGCCCGGCTGGGGTTCGTCGATTTCGCCGGGGCGGCCGCGATTCACCTCACCGGCGCGGCCGCGGGGCTGGTGTTCGTTTACTTCCTCGGGGCCCGCATGGGCAAGTACAACAACGACGGCTCGTCCAACGCGATTCCCGGCCACAACGTGCCGCTGGCCTCGGTGGGTGTGCTCGTGCTCTTCGTCGGCTGGATTCCTTACCTGCTGGGTTTCGCGGGGCCCGGGCCGCGGGCGGGCTCGGTGGCGATGAACGTGGTGCTGGCCGGTTCGGCCGGGGCGGTCGCCAGCCTGGTTTTCGGACACTTTCGCTACTACAAGCCGGACGTCCATTTCACCTACTCCGGACTGATGGCCGGGATGGTGGCCATTTCGGCGGCGGGAAACACGGACTCGACGCTGTGGGCCGCGGTCATCGGCGCGGCTGCCGGGCTGCTGATTCCCTCGGCGATCATCGTCGTGGACATGATCTGGAAATTCGACGACGTCACTGGCGCCATTGCCGTGCATGGCGTCGGCGCGATCATCGGGCTGGCGTTGGCCCCGTTTGCGGCGGCGCTCTCCTGGGGCGGACGGTTTGCGGCCCTGGGCATGCAGGTACTGGGTGTGGCGGTGGTGTTGGCGCTGGTGGCGGCGGTGTTCGTGCCGCTGCTCTGGATTCTGCGCGGCGCCTTCGGCCTGCGCAGCCGCGAGGCCGACGAGTTCGACGGCCTGGATCTGGCCGAGCACGACATCGGAGCGTATCCGGATTTCCAGCAGAACATGATCAAGAGCTACCACCTGCGCGAGGCGTAGTCGGGGGAAACAGCGTGCTTCGAGTGACTGCCCGGTTCAGGGCATGCTGATTTACCGCATCTTCATGGGCATTTCTCGGCGCTACCGTAACTGTAAGTGTCTGATTTTATTGATCTTGTGAACTGACGCAGGGCCGGTTCTAACCTTTGGCCGAGGGGCGCTGTCTATTCTTACGGATCGAACAGACTCTTTGAGATGACCGTAAGGTCAAGTAGAATACAATCCAGATAGCAAAGGAGTATCGTCATGAAAAGGACAGTTCTCATCGCGTTGCTGGCGTTCGCATTGATGCCCGTTGCGGCTTATGCGGATCATGGTTCCTGGGGTATCGGCTTCAGCTACAACAACGGCGGCATCGGCGTCGCCGGTTCCTATTATCGCGGCGGCTACGGTTTCAGCGGTTCTTATTACCGCGGCTACTGCGCTCCGCGCTATGCCGTGGCCCCCGTGTATAGCTACTACCCGACGTATGCCTATGCGGCCCCGGCCTATGTTGCTCCGGCTTATGTTGCCCCGGCCCCTGTGTATACGTATGCGGCTCCGGCGTATGTCGCTCCCGCACCGGTGTACGCTGCCCCGGTGTACGTCGATCCGGGCTACTACTATGGGTACAGCTACGGTCCCACGATTGGTTTCGGATTCGGCTACTACGGCTACGGCCATGGCGGCTTCGGCGGTCATGGAGGTTTCGGTCACGGCGGTTACGGCGGCCACGGCGGTCACCGGTAATTGCCGGTTCCAAGTAAATGCACCGAGGGCGTCCCGACGCGGGACGCCCTTCTCGTTGGGGCATTGCTTCGGCCGTGACATGCATCAGTCCGACCAGGCGTGACCATTTTCCCGGGAGGGCCGCAGTCCTCTGCGGCCGTTTCGCGGCGCGACCATCCCGGCCGTGCAGAAGCACGGCCCTCCCGAATCCGTGGGCACGCCCATCCGACCGCGTCACCGTTCTACAGCAAACTGAACGCCAGATACGCAAACGGCGCCGCCAGCAGCGGGCTGTCGATCACATCGAGGACGCCGCCGAAGCCGGGGATGAGCGAGCCCGAGTCCTTCACTTCGGCATCGCGTTTCATCAGCGATTCCAGCAGGTCACCCACCTGCCCGATGCCCCCGAGGAGCACGCCGAAGAGGAATCCCTTCCACCAGGGCAGCCAGTACATCGGGCGGCCGATGAGCGGCGCCATGGCCATGCCGACGAGGCCGGCCGTCAAGAGCCCGCAGCCGAGCCCCTCCCAGGTCTTCTTGGGGCTGAGCCAGGGGATCATCTTGTGTCTGCCGAGGGCCATGCCGCCGAAGTAGGCCCCGATGTCGGTGAATTTCACCGTGAGCAGGATGAACACCGCGATGAGCGTGGTGCCTTCGAACTGGTGTTGGCGGGTTGCATGCTTGACGCGCAGGGCCAGGAGAAACCACGCCAGCCCGCCGAGATAAAGCGTGGCCAGCGCGGTTCCGGCCATGTGGTGGATGGCGCCCTGGGTTTCTCGGACCCATGCTCGTCGCAGGGCGGCGAAGAGCATGACCGCGACCACGATGAAGGCCAGCGAAGAGGCCGCGATGGGCTCAAAGAAATCGAACTGGGTGAGAAAGGCGTGTACCACCATGGCGCTGGATCCGACGGTCGCGATGAAGCGGTAGGGCCGGATGCGTTCGGCGGCGAACAGGCGGGCGGTTTCCAGGACGGCAGGCGGTAGAATCGCCAGGAGCAGCACGAGCAGCCCGATGCCTCCGATGCCGAAGAGGTGGCGCGATCCGTGGCCGATGGTCCATTGTTCGGCCGCATGGTCGATCCAGAGCAGGCCGAGCAGCGAGGCCAGCATGATCGGGCCGAAGATGAGACGATTGCGGAGGGTGGATTCCATCGGTTTCCTGGCACGGTGGCACGGGCTTCCAGCCCGTGGTGTCGGTACTCCGACACATCTGACGCGAGCCGGCAGGCGAAGGAAGCCAAAGCGCCCATACCGCGGGACACCGCGATACACGGGCAGGATGCCCGTGCCACCAAACAAGGGCGGGCTCACGGAACACCTTCCATGCCCGGGGCGTTTGTACAGCAACTCGTCCCATTCGACAAACTCGCCGGCCACGGGCGTGACCACAGATTCGGGAGGACCGTGCTTCTGCACGGCCGGACTGGTCGCGCCGCGAAACGGCCGCAAAGGACTGCGGCCCTCCCGGAACAATGGTCACGCCCCCAGCCATCGGGTAGATTGCCGCCATGAACACACGATGGATGACTGGGGTGATTGCCTGCATGGCGCTGCTGGCCGGTTGCGCGCCAGAGCCCAGGGGCGAAGCGATCCTGCGCTACGAAAGCGGCCGGACGCCCTTCATCATGCTCGCGCCCTACGATGGCGAGTACTGGCTCTACGGCAAGCGCGACGAGAAACCGCGCGCCAAGTTCCTGCTCAACAAAGGTGACAAGATCGGCTTCAAGGTCAACACCCCCGGCAAAGTCGCAGCCGTGGCCGGCAAGGAACAGGTTGAGGTTGAGGAACAGGACATGGTGTGGCGCAGGAAGTAGTCTCGGTCCCATGACCTCCCGTCCTCTCTTCCCGCCATTCTGGCAGTCAACCCAAGCCCCGTCCCGGCACGGCAACCCATAACTACGGCCAAAACAGGCACTTCCACTCTCGGCTGCTCCTCTGGCCCGAGCTTTGCTCTACTGTTCCCAACCTCGCCCAAGGAGTGCCAACCCATGCGTCTCGACAAGTTCACCATCAAAGCCCAGGAGGCCGTGCAGCGCGCCCAGGAACTCGCCCAGCGCTACGACCATGCCGAGATACTGCCGCTTCACCTCTTGGCCGCACTCCTCGGCGAGACCGACGGCGTCGTCGCGCCGCTGCTGCAGAAGGTCGGCGCCAACGTCGGTCGCATCTCGTCCATCGTCAACTCGGAGATCCAGCGACTGCCCAAGGCCACCGGCTCGCAGCTTGGCCTGGCTCGTCCAACCCAGGACGTTTTCACCGAGGCGCAAAACGAAGCCAACCGGCTCAAGGATGAGTACGTCTCCACCGAACACCTCCTGCTGGCGCTGGCCGAGGTGAAAAGCGAAGCCAAGGAAGTGCTCACCCTCAACGCCTGCAACCACAACACCATCCTCGCTGCGCTGAAGGACGTGCGCGGCGGGCAGCGCGTCACCGACCAGAACCCCGAGGACAAATACCAGGCGTTACAGCGCTATGGCCGGGACCTGTGCGAACTCGCCCGCCAGGGCAAGCTCGACCCGGTCATCGGCCGGGATGAGGAGATTCGCCGGACGATGCAGGTGCTGTCGCGCCGCACCAAAAACAATCCCGTGCTCATCGGCGAGCCGGGCGTCGGCAAGACCGCCATCGTCGAAGGCATGGCCATCCGCATCGTCAACGGCGATGTGCCGGCCGGTTTGCAGAACAAGCGCATAGTGGCCCTGGACATGGGCGCGCTGATCGCCGGGGCCAAGTTCCGCGGCGAATTCGAAGACCGCCTCAAGGCTGTCATCAAGGAAGTCACCCAGTCCGCCGGCGAAGTCATCCTCTTCATCGACGAATTGCACACGGTCGTCGGCGCCGGCAAGGCCGAGGGGGCCATGGACGCCGGCAACCTGCTCAAGCCGGCGCTGGCTCGCGGCGAGCTTCACACCATCGGCGCCACCACGCTGGATGAATACCGCAAGCATCTCGAAAAGGATCCGGCCCTCGAACGCCGTTTCCAGCCGATCCTTGTCGGCGAGCCTTCCGTCGAAGACACCATCGCCATTCTTCGCGGCCTCAAGGCCCGCTACGAAACCCACCACGGCATCCGCATCACCGACTCGGCCATCGTCTCGGCGGCCGTACTTTCCGACCGCTACATCCAAGACCGCTTTCTGCCCGACAAAGCCATCGACCTCATCGACGAAGCCTCGTCGCGTATGCGCATCGAAAATGACTCCATGCCGGCCGAGCTCGATGAGATCCGCCGCAAGCTCATGCAGCTCCGTATCGAGATCGAAGCCCTGCGCCTGGAAAAGGATCCGGCCAGCAAACATCAACTCGCCAAGGCCGAGAAGGAAATCGCCGAGCTTCAAACCAAGGACACTCAGCTCACCGCACGCTGGGAAAACGAAAAGTCGGCCATGAACGAGGGCAAGACTTTGCAGGAAGAGCTACAGCAGAAGCAGGTGCAGCTTGAATCCGCCCAGCGCTCCGGCCAATGGGAAGCCGCCGCCCGCATCCAGCACGGCGAAATGCGCGAGCTCAACCGCCGCATCGAAGCGGCCCAGAAGAAGATCCACGACATCGGCAACGACGGCGCCTCGCTCGTGAAAGAAGAAGTCACCCCCGAGGAAATCGCCGAGGTCGTCTCCCGCTGGACGCATATCCCGGTTACGCGGATGCTCGAAGGTGAACGCGAGAAACTCATGAAGATGGAGGAGCGGCTGGCCGCCCGCGTTGTCGGGCAAACCGAGGCCGTGGCCGCCGTCTCCAACGCCGTCCGCCGCAACCGTGCCGGCCTGGGCGACCCCAACCGCCCCATCGGCTCGTTCCTGTTCCTCGGCCCGACCGGCGTCGGCAAGACCGAACTCTGCAAGGCCCTGGCCCAGTTTCTCTTCGACGATGAGAACGCCATGGTCCGCATCGACATGAGCGAGTTCATGGAACAGCACTCCGTCGCCCGCCTGATCGGCGCCCCTCCCGGCTACGTCGGCTACGAAGAAGGCGGCCGGCTCACCGAGGCCGTGCGCCGCAAACCCTACAGCGTGATCCTGTTCGATGAAGTGGAAAAAGCACATCGAGATGTGTTCAACGTGCTGCTGCAGGTCCTCGACGACGGCCGGCTGACGGATGGCAAGGGCCGCACCGTGGATTTCAAGAACACCGTGATCGTCATGACCAGCAACATCGGCTCGACGGAGATCCAGAAGCTCTCGGCCAGCGAGGCCGAGGAGTGGGAGGTCGAGGCCCGCATCAAGGAGATGCTCAAGCAGGTCTTCCGTCCCGAGTTCCTCAACCGCATCGACGAAACGATCCTCTTCCATTCCCTGGGCAAGGAGCATCTGACGAAGATCGTCGAGATCCAACTCGGCCAACTCGCCCGCCGCCTGGCCACCCGCAATCTCAAACTGCACCTCACTGATGCCGCCCGCAAACTGCTGGCCGAGGAAGGCTACGACCCC
>JBIOJL010000317.1:0-7170 GCA_044450885.1 Tepidisphaerales bacterium | reverse complement strand
TCAGCGATCGCGGCTACAGGAACAACTGGCAACTATCAACTAATCCCGTAGAATCCCGCCATGATCATCACGATCGATGGGCCCGCCGGGACAGGCAAATCGACGGCCGCACGCGCGGTGGCCGAGCGGCTGGGGTTTGATTTCCTGGACACGGGCGCCATGTACCGGGCGGTGGGGTTTGCGGCCCTGCGCCGGAATGCCGACATGAACGATGCCCGTGAGTTGGGCTATGTCGCCGGGCTGTGCAAGATCGAGTTTGACTGGACCGTTTATCCTCCCGGCGTGATCCTCAACGGGGAACGGGTCGACCACCGGTTGCGCGGGGCGGAACCGACGTCGGCCGCGTCGCATGTCGCCAAGGTGCCGGCGGTTCGCGAGTTGATGGTCGAGCAGCAGCGGCGGATCGGACTGTCGCGGCCGAACCTGGTCACCGAGGGCCGCGACCAGGGCTCGGTGGTTTTTCCCGATGCCGAGCTGAAGTTCTACCTCGACGCCGCGCCCGAGGTGCGGGCGGATCGCCGCACGAAGGAATTGCGTGCCCGCGGCGAGAATCCGGATTACCACGAGATTCTGCGGCAGATCAAGGAACGTGACTATCGCGACTCGCACCGCGAGGTGGGTCCGCTGACGGTTCCCAAGGGCGCCGAATTGCTGGACACCAATGGGCTGACCATCGAGGAGGTCGTCACGCGGATCATCGGACGGGCCAGGTCGCTGATGGAGGCCAAGCCGTGAGCACGGGGGCTCAGATCGAAACTGCGATGACGCCCGCGGGTGCTCCGCAGGACTCGTTGCTCTACGGTTTCCTGCGGATTGCCGCCCAAATGGTGGCCAAGGTCTTCCTGGACTTCAAATGCTGGGGCGTGCGGAACGTGCCGCGCAAAGGCGGGGTCGTGCTGGTCTGCACGCACCAGAGCCATGTCGATCCGGTGCTTTACGCGGTGAACATCAAACGGCAGATCAGCTACTTTGCCAAGGCGGAACTGTTCGAGAACCGCTACTTCGGCGCCTTCATCCGCAGCGTACATGCGTTTCCGGTCCGCCGGGGGGAGGCCGACATCGGCGCCATCAAGGAGGCGATCCGCCGCGTGAAAGCCGGTCACGCCCTGGTGGTGTTCCCGGAGGGCACGCGTTCCGTCGACGGCGCCATCAAGCCGCTCGAGCCCGGCATCGGGCTGATCGCCCGCCGCGCGGGCGTGCCGGTGATCCCGGCCGTGATCGACGGTTCGTGGAAAGTCCTGCCCAAGGGTGCAAAATTCCCCCGCCCGCAGCGCGTGCGGGCGCTCTACGGCAAACCGCTGCCGATCAACGGCCTCAAGCCCGCCGAGATCGTGACGCTGATCGAGAAGACGTTGCGGGACCTGCAGGTGGAACTGTGGCGGCGGATGGCGGGTTCGTAGTACCGCCTTCAGGCGGGTGTTCGGAGTACCGGCTTGAGCGCTTCAGCCGGTCCGCAAGACCGCCTGAAGGCGGTACTACGAACAGCTACTTTCCCAGTACCCGATCCACCACTTTCTGACACTGGGCAATCCGCGCATCGGCTTCCGCCCGAGTCGGCGCCTCGGCGATGATCCGCATGATCGGCTCGGTGTTGCTCGGCCGGGCGTGGACCCAGGACTTGTCCCAGTCGATGCGGATGCCATCCTGCACATCCACTTTCTCTTTGGCGAACTCGACCTTGAGCGCCTCGACGGCGCGGTTGGCATCCTCGCGGCGGCATTCGAACTTGGTCTTGACGATGTCGTAGCGCGGAATCTCGTTCACAAGCTCGGAGATGCTCTTGCCGGTGGCCGCCATCAGTTGCAGCACATAGGCCATGCCCACCAGCGAATCGCGGCCGGGGACGATCCGCGCGTCGATCACGCCGCCGTTGCCTTCGCCGCCGATCACGGCGCCGTTGGCCGACATGGCCAGGACGACATTCACCTCGCCCACGGGCGTGCGGACAACGCGCGAGTCGTGCATCGCGGCGACGTCGTCGAGCATCCGGCTGCTGGACAGGTTCGCCGCCGTCACGCCCGGCTTTTTCGAGAGGATGTAGTGAGCGGCCAGGACCACCGAATACTCCTCGCCGATGTACCGGCCGTTCTCATCCACGATCGCCAGGCGGTCGGCATCGGGGTCCTGGGCGAAGCCGACGTGCGCCTTCTGGCGTTTGACCTCCGCGGCCAGTTGCGTGAGGTTGGCCTCGGTCGGCTCGGGCTCGTGCGGGAACTGGCCGTCGGGCTCGTTGAACATGTGGACCACCTGGCAGCCGAGCTTGCTCAGCAACGTGGCCGACGTGACGCAACCGGCGCCGTTGACCGAATCCACCACAACCTTGAACCGTTTGGTCGAGACACCCAGCACGTCCACGTGATCCAGCACCCGCTTGACGTGCAGGGCATGGGTCTCCGAGTTATTCCGCGGCTGCACGAGTTGCTGCACGCGAACGTAGTCGGTTTCACTGGCTTCGTAGACGGCCTTGATCTGCGCCGCTTGCTCCGGCGACGGGGCCATCTGCGCCCGCGTCAGGAGCTTCAGCCCGTTCCACTGGATCGGATTGTGCGATGCGGTGACGACCATGCCGGCGTCCGCGCCGACGTGTTTGACCATCATCGCCACGCCCGGCGTGGTGACGACGCCAAGATCGACGACCTCCACGCCGCTGGCCGTCAGCCCGGCGACGGCCGCGTCGCGCACCCAGCATCCGCTGGGTCGAGAATCGCGGCCGATGGCCACTTTGAAATGCGTGCCGTTGCCCGGCTTCTCGTGGCGTTTCAGCCACACCGAAAACGCGGCCGCCATCCGCCCGACCGTCACCGGCGTGAGAGTTCCGCCGACCGTGCCGCGCATTCCCGAAACGCCGATCATCAATGTATCCATGTACGCTCCGTTTGTTGTAGCCGCGATCGCTATCTGTGGCCGCGATCGCCGATCGCGGTCTGGTTCCTACAAATAATCCATTGCCCTTTGTCCCGCAACCCGTATCATCGGGCAATTCCGCAGTGTTTGCGCTACAATAACCTTATGAACCGCGACGACCTCGAACATCGCATTTCCGCTCTCGTCGGCAAACTCGTCGAGAGCACCCTGCACCAACCCGGCCTGCAGCACCTCGGGCATTGTTTCCTGCCCAATCGCGACACCATCATCGAGTGCGTCCAGCTTCTGCAGCAACTCTGCTTTCCCGGCTATTTCGGCAAGCAGGGGCTCACGGTCGAAAACCTCCAGTATCGCATCGGCGAAATCGTCCTGGAACTGATCCCGCTGCTGCACGAACAGGTCAAGTGCAGCCTGCAATACGGCAGCAGCGGCGGCGACCCGCAGGCCAAGCCGTGCGAGAAAGACATGGACGGCCAGGCCGCCCAGATTGTATCGGGCTTTCTCGAGCGAATCCCCTCCGTCCGCGAGATGCTGGGCAGCGACGTGCAGGCGGCGTTCGCGGCCGACCCGGCCGCCCGCAGCACCGACGAGACGATCTTCTGCTACCCCGGCATCTTCGCCATCATGGTGCAGCGTCTGGCGCATGAATTGAACAAGCTGGGCGCACCGCTCATGCCCCGGATCATGACCGAGTATGCCCACTCGTCGACGGGCATCGACATCCACCCCGGCGCCGAACTTGGCCGCTCGTTCTTCATCGACCACGGCACCGGCGTGGTCATCGGCGAGACCACGACCATCGGCCAGAACGTGAAGATCTACCAGGGCGTGACGCTGGGCGCGCTGGCCCCGGCCGCCGGGCAGATGCTCCGCGGCGTCAAGCGCCATCCGACGATCGAAGACGACGTGATCATCTACGCCGGCGCCACGATCCTTGGCGGCGAAACCGTGATCGGCAAAGGCGCCGTCATCGCCGCCAACGTGTTCATCACCACCAGCGTCCCGCCGCACACGGTGGTCGGCATGGAAACGCCCAAGCTCACCTACCGCCAGCGCCGCCAGCGGACCAAGGACGCCGAGAAGCCGACGTAGTCGTTCGGCCCGCCAAAGTGGGGCCAGCGTCCTCGCTGGCCATCTGCAACATAGTTGGTTTTCCACTCTCGCGTCCTGTTGCCGTGCCCGGTATAATTCAACTTGAGGTCAGTCATGACGGTTCTCAACGCGCATTTTGACGGGAAGCACATTGTCCTGGATGAGCCCCTGCCCGAGGCACTGCCGATAAACGCCAGGGTGCGCGTAATCGTGGAGGAGTCGGGTTCCTCCAAGCCACAGAGCCTTCAACAAATCGCCCAGATGGCGGTGGACGCCGACCTGCCACGCGATTTCTCGACACAGCATGCGCACTATACGAAAGGCTTTCCCCGAAAATGAGGCGGGCTTTCCTCGACACTTCCTATTTGCTGGCACTGCTGTTTCGCAAGGACGAGCATCACGTTGCCGCGATTCGATGTCAGGTGGAATACGAGGGAGAGCTTGTAACCACCGAGTACGTGCTGGTCGAATTCCATGACGCACTATGCTAGGCGGCGCTGCGTCCGTCGGCAATCACCGTCGCCGACCAACTCTTGAGCGACCCGAGCGTTACGGTAGTCCGGGCCTCGGCAGAGTTGTTCGAGCGAGGCCGGGAACTCTTTCGAAACCGACCGGACAAGGATTGGAGCCTGACCGACTGTCTCTCGTTTGTCACCATGGAGGGCCACGGCCTGCGCGACGCCCTGACGGCCGACCATCATTTCGAGCAAGCCGGGTTCAACGTTCTGATAAAGTGAGAATTCGCATGCTTGTGTCATGTCTCGTCCTCGTTGGGTTGGCGCTGGGGGTGGGTGTTCTCTATGTGTACGTTGTTTGTACCACACCGAAATCACGGTCAGGTGTCTTGCCTGTTCCGCCATCGCCACCAAGCCTGTGCCCGGTGTGCGGCCATCACGCGTTCAACTGCATCACATCAGGTCTTTGGGACGGATTCGACAAACTGACTGGAGCGACGTTGTGTGGCGGATATTTCTACGGTACGTGCCAGAAGTGCGGTGCCCGCTGCGCGGAACGGGACGCTGGCAAGACCTATGTCCCAGACGACGAGGAATGGTATCGGGAAATCGACATGTGCTCGCGTAAGCAGTTCACGATCGACGAACTGATCGAAAGACTGCTGAGTGCGTCGCCGACAGCCCGCGTTAAAGCCGCCGGGGGTATTTTGGGCAGTTTCGGCGTCAATGCGTCTGGTGCATCGCGGGCGGAACTGACGGAGCCTCTCTCACGTCTACTTGCAGCCGTCGAGGTCGAACGCGAAGTGCGCTGCGCCGCGGCTCGCCTGCTGGGTTGGTTTGGCGGACGAGATGCCATACCGGCACTGTTGGGCGTGTTGAGCGACGCACAGGTGTCGTCGGCCGTGCTCGCGGCACTCGACCATCTGCGCTTGTACATCACCGACTCGACCGCCGCGGTGGCACTGCGGAGATTCCTTGATTCGCGGCCAGATCCCGTGTCCGAGAACATGGCCCGAGACATCCTTGCCGATCTGGAAGCCGATCCGTCGACAAGGTAAGCGTGCTGGTGTCCAAGAGATACGTTTGGAAGAAGGTTGTCACCAAGCATCCAATGTCAAGTGCATCTTCACGTCTCCGGACTCAGGCGTCGGCATCGAATCGCCAGCGTTGCATGCAGGGCAACACCACGCGCTTTGCGCGGTACGCAACCACTAGACACCATGAAACCAGAAACGGAACCTCGCCACTTCGCATGCTTTTCTCTTATTCTGTTGCTTTCGGCTTCGGCGTTGCGTGCCGAAATCCCCCGCCCCGAGCATCCGCGCCCGGACTTCCAGCGGCCGCTCTGGCTCAATCTCAACGGCCAATGGCAGTGGGAGAACGACACGAAGAACGACGGGGAGCAACGCGGCCTGATTTCCGGCAAGGATCTGGCGCAAAAGATCCTCGTACCTTTCTGTCCGGAGAGCAAATTGTCCGGGTTGGCGCTGGCGGCCGAGTACATGCCCAACACCTGGTATCGCCGCACGTTTCAAGTGCCCGCCGAGATGCGCGGCCAGCGCATCCTGCTTCGCTTCGGCGCGGTCGACTGGCTGGCGAAGGTCTATGTCAACGGCACGGCTGTCGGCGAACATCGTGGGGGGTATTCGGCTTTCGCATGCGACATCACCAGCGCCCTCAAGGACGGGGAGAACGAACTCGTCGTGCAGGTGACTGATGCGATCCGCTCCGGCCTCCAGGCGGCCGGCAAGCAGTCGCACGGCAAGTCCGAAGGCTGTGTCTACACCCGCACCACCGGCATCTGGCAGACGGTTTATCTCGAAGCCGCGGGCGAGACGTATCTCCAGGACTTCGTCGTCAATCCCGACCTCAACACCGGGCGGGTGATCTTCCAGGGCAACATGGCCGGGCCGAACAAGGATGTCACGGTTCGTGTTCGCGCGTATGCGGATGGCCAGCTTGTCGGTGAAGACACCGTTCCCTCAAATTGGCGCTCGACGCTGGCGGTGGTGAAGCTCAGCAAAGTCGTCGCCTGGGAGCCCGGCAAGCCCTACCTCTACGATCTGGTCGTCGAGACGCTTAAGGACGGCAAGGTCATCGACACCGTTCGCAGCTACTTCGGCATCCGCAAGCTCGCCATCGAAGGCAACCGTTTCCTCATCAACGACAAACTGGTCTTCCAACGGTTGATTCTCGACCAGGGCTTCTATCCCGACGGTATCTACACTGCGCCCACGGATGCCGATCTGAAGAAGGATATCGAGTTGTCTCTGGCCGCAGGTTTCAACGGCGCGCGGTTGCACCAGAAGGTCTTCGAGCCGCGACTGCTCTACTGGGCCGACAAGCTCGGCTACATCGTCTGGGGCGAATACCCAAGCTGGGGCGTGAACATCGACCATCCCGAAGCCGTCCGCTGGATCATCAACGAGTGGCGCGAAGTCCTCATCCGCGACCGCAATCACCCGGCCATCGTCGGCTGGTGCCCGCTCAACGAAACCGGCAGGGAGGAACTTGTTGCCCGGCTTGAGACGCTCCTGGCAACAACCTGGCAGATAGACCCCACCCGCCCGCTCCTCGACTCCAGCGGCTACACCCACTTCAACCCCGGCACCGATGTCTTTGACGCCCACGACTACGACCAGAACCCCGAGTCGTTCAACGCCCGCTACGCCATGTACGGCCTGACCGGCCAGAATCCCTGGCACAACAACCCCGGCGATCCGCGCTCCAAATACCGCGGCCAGCCCTTCTTCATCAG
>JBIOJL010000316.1:0-7220 GCA_044450885.1 Tepidisphaerales bacterium | reverse complement strand
TGGCCGTGCCGCCGACGCGTTCAACGACGATGTCTGTCGCCACGATGGGGGCGGCGATGATGGCAGGCGCCGGCAGGAGACCCACGGCGACACCGGGAAGCAACCAAAGCGCCCAACACTGGCGATTCTCATGAAAGCCCTCGATATGCTTGGAGGAACTGACGTTTCAGTTGCCCCCGGTAGCCCTCCAGCCACGGGTTATTTACGAACTATAACCTACCCGATGGGATGGGGCCACCGGAATTGCCCGATTGCTTATCCCGCCTCAATGTGCTCATTCCTCCTCCGTAATCTTTCCATAATCTATATAATCTATCGCAAATCATCTACGGAATGATCGTTGAATTTGGCAAGAACGTGTAACAACTCTTTCTGCACACGTTCAGCAGGGATCTGGCATACATGCGTGCGATCAACGAACTGAACACGCGAAGCGTAACGGCCGACTGGCCCCAAGCCAGGCAAGGGCGGACGTGGTGGGTGTGGATTGCGTTGGCTCTTCTCGTAGTAATTGTGATCGCAACCGGCATGTGGCATCGGAGCACCTGCCGATAATGGCAAAGATAGGGCGGTTTCGCCGAAACCGCCGCTGTGGGGCGTACACGGACTGCTCGGCGAGCGCTCGGCGAGCCGTCCCTACCCTCGCTGATTTCGCAGCATTTGTCAAAGAAGACGGGCACACCCCCGTCACTGTCCACGAAAAGGCCACAGTCCACGAAAAGGCCACGGTTTCAATCAGCTTTGCGCGGCAGTACACTGCCACAAATCGGGACTGGTCGTGCGATGGCACAGCCGCGGCCGCACGGAGTGCCGCCCTCCCGAAAGCGTGGCCACGCGCGTTTCCGGCGGGATCTTTTCAGGTCAGGTGGAACGGATGAGCGAACTTACATCGGCAGAGCGGGTAATGCGGGTGTTGCGGCAAGAGGAGCCCGACCGCATTCCGCACTTCGAGTGGATCGTCGACCGCAATGTCCGCGAGGCGATCTGCCCCGGCTGCACGATGGAGGAATTCACCGTCCGCATGGGTCTGGACGCCATCCTGACGGCGCCGGACTTCAAGAAGGAGCAGATCGGGCCATCGCGCTGGCGCAATGAATGGGGGATGATCTCCGAGGACTCCGGCGAAGAACACTCGGTTCCGCTGGAAGGCCCGATCCAGAGCATTGAGGACCTGCGCCGGTATCAACCGCCCGACCTGCATGCGCCGGGACGCTACGCCAGCCTCGAGCGGCTGGTGAAGCGCTACAAGGGCCAACTGGCCATCGGCGTACACCTGAACGACGTCATTTCCATACCGCGCAACCTCATGGGATACGAGAACCTGCTGCTGGCGTTCGGTGAACAGCCGGAACTTATCCGCGGGCTGGTGGAGATGTCCGTGGAGACGAACCTGGAGATGGCGAAGGAAGTCGCCCGGCGCGGCGCCGATTTTGCGTTCACGGGCGACGACTACGCGGCCAACCAGAGCCCCCTGATCTCGCCGGCGATGTTCCGCGAATATCTCTATCCCGGCCTCAAACGCTTGTTCCAAGGTATCCGGGCGCTGGGTCTGCCGATCATCAAACACAGCGATGGCAACATCATGCCGCTGCTGGACATGATCCTCGACGCCGGCATCGACTGCCTCGATCCCATCGAGCCGCGGGCGGGGATGGACATGGCGTCGCTCAAGAAGACCTATGGCCGGAAGATCGCCCTCAAGGGCAACGTGGACTGCGCCCATACGCTGAGTTTCGGGACGGAAAAGCAGGTGGTCGAAGAGACCCGGCAGGCCATCCGCAACGCGGCCGATGGCGGCGGACTGATCCTCTCCTCCAGCAACAGCATTCACTCCGGTGTGAAGCCGGGCAACTATCTGGCCATGTGGAATGCCATCCGCATGTACGGCAAGTATCCCATCCGCCTCGACGGATGGAGCGGCAGCGGCGCGGTGGCCGCGTTTTCGTAGTAGGACAGACATTCCTGTCTGTCATCCATATTGGTAGGACAGACATTCTTGTCTGTCTCGTGAAGCAGTCTGTCATCCAAAGTCCCGTCTGTCGTCCTTCGCGCAACGAGAGGACCCCATGGATTACCTTCTTGGCATCGACCTGGGTTCCACGAGTCTCAAGGCCGTGATCTACGATCTCAACGGCAAGGCCGTCGCCAAAGTCAGCCGGCCGACAGAGGTGCATCACCCTTCGCCCGAGCATCCCGATTGGGCCGTCTGGAAGCCGGAGCAGATCTGGGGCGGCGTCGCCGATGCCGTCAAGGAAGCGATCGCGGTCATCGGCGATGCCACCCGCATCAAAGGCGTCGCCGTCACCGGCATGGGCATGGATGGCCTGCCGATCGACAAAGCGGGCAACTGGCTGTATCCGCTCATCAGTTGGCATTGCCCCCGCACCACGCCGCAGCAGCAATGGTGGCTGCAACACATCGGCGCAGAGAAGCAGTTCTCCATCGGCGGCAACCCCGTCTGGGCGTTCAACACGGCGCTGCGGCTGCTGTGGATGCGCCAGCACGAGCCCGCGATTCTCGACAAGACCGACAAGTGGCTGTTGATCGAGGATTTCGTGAACTTCATGCTCTGTGGCGAGCGGGCGACAGACTACAGCATGGCGTCGTGTACGCTGCTGTTTGACCTGCACCGGCGCGAGTATTCCGAGGAGATTCTCAGGCTGGCCGGGATCGACCGACGGATTCTCTGCGATGCCAAACCCAGTGGCACGGTGATCGGCGCGGTGCATCGCAGGCGGCCCAGCGCACCGGGCTGGCCGAGGGAACGCCGGTGGTCCTGGGCGGGCATGATTTTCTGTGCGGATGTCTGCCGGCCGGGGCATTCAGGCCGGGTGTTGTGCTGAACGTCGTCGGCACCTGGGAGATGGTGGTGGCGGCCATCGACAAGCCGGTGCTGAACGATAGCGTGCGCGACATGGGCTGGTGGATCGACTCGCACGTCGCCCGCAACCAGTACGCGGCCATCGGCACGGTCGTGGCGGCCGACATGCTCGAATGGTTCCGCAAGGTCTACGGCTTCGAAGAAGCCCAGAAGGCGCACGAGGAAGGCGGGGTTGACTGGGACTATCTGATGGCGGCGGCTCAGGCCGCCCCGCCCGGGGCCGGCGGCGTGATGTTCCTCCCGCACATGTCGGGGAGCACGATTCCCGTGGTCGATCCCAAGTCGATGGGCGCCTTCATCGGGCTGCGCAACCTCGCCGGCAAAGGCCACATGTTGCGGGCCATGGTCGAGGGGCTGAACTATCAGTGCCTGCAGATCCTCATGGGTCTGGAAAAAGGGCTGGGAACCCGGCCCGAGAAGCTCGTGGCCGTCGGCGGCGGCACCAGCAACAAGTTCTGGATGCAGAACAAGGCCGACATGGCCGGCAAGCCGATCGAGACGCCGGAGATCGACGAGGCCACGCCGCTGGGCGCGGCGATCCTGGCCGGCATCGGCGTGGAGCTCTACCGGGATGAACAGGATGCGTTCTCGCGGGTGTATCGGCCCGGCCGGGTGTACGAGCCGGACATGCGGCTGACGGAGCAGTATGCGGAACGGTTTCAGGTGTTCCAGCGGATCTATCCGGCGTTGAAGGATATCCACGGGCGGCTGGGAGAGTTGGGATGAGCAGAAGAAAACGCAGATTGACCTCGGCCGAGAAGGCCGCCAAACGCCGCCGCAAGCGCGAGACAATTATCATCTTCGTCAACGGCAAGCAGAAGCGGGTGAAGCGCGAGCCGACCATCGACGGCATGAGCGTCGATGAATTCATCCGGCGGAACGCCGACCCGATCTGGCTGCATGAGAATGAAATGTGGGAGTACATTGAAACTGAAGAGAGCTATTGCGGGCAAGGTATTCGGGATGTTTCAACTGATTCATCTGATTCAGGTAACTCGCCAGATTCAGGCGATTCACCCGATGAGATCCCTTTCTGATTCGCTCTCGCCACCGACCGGTGGCCAGGCACTCCCTGCTGCTTGAATGAGCGGAGGTTAGCCGCGGATAACGCGGATGACGCGGATGGATTCGGCCTTTATCCGTGCCATCCGCGCTATCCGCGGTCAAGAGGTTTCTGCGTGTTGTATCCTTGAGGAACTCAGCGGTAGAGATATCCATCAACCGCGAAATCACGCTATGATGCCGCCAGTGCAGCCAGTACCGCCAGAACCACCGACCTTGGATTACGCCAAGCCCGAGCGATTGCCGATAACGCCATACGCCGGCATTCTGGCGATTGCCCTGGCGGTGTTGTCAGCAATCGGGAACCATGCAACCTGGCCATCGCTGTCCGAGTATCAGGACCTCTGCTCCTACGCATTGGGGAGGGGATTCGCTGTTCCTCCGCCCGATGTTGTCCTGGGATACCGAGTCGGCTACGGCGTGCCTGCGTTTTGTATTGTTGCGATCGATGCCATATTCAGCATGATTCTCTCCGTTGTGCTGCTTGTCGGAGGAATTCAAGCCATGCGACAACCCATGGATGATCCATGGTTACTCCGTTTCTACATCAGATGGAAGGCTGTTTTCGCATTCATCGGCGCGATTGGATCAACATGGCAGTTCGCAGTCGTCGTCCGTATCACACGCCATGGCCCATTTGGTTATTCCTACGATCCCGTGAGCATGTTCCTGACTGCACTTGCTGCAGGAGTGCTCGGTCCGGTGCTGGTTTGGTGGTTGTTGAGAGTAAAAGGATAGCTCACGTTACAACGCGACGCGGGTGGCAAGATGAATTTCGTTTCGCTTTCGCTCGGCGTCCCATCCCAGCATTGCGCCAACAACCTCGGCCAACTCGGCCAGGGCGTCGGGCGTGGCCCGGCCCAGGAGGGCGATGGTGCTGCGGCGGTGGATGAGGTCGGAGAGGTGGACGACCTGCTCGTTTGCGGCGATACGCTGGATTTCCTCGATGGTGTACTCCGGGAGCGATTGGAGGGGGTGCTCCGAGGCGATTGCGTACGCCTCGGCGCGAGTGCCGTAGCGGTCGAGGAGAACGGCCACGCGGGGTTCGCGGAGGCCGCAAGTCTTGGAGACGCGTTTGATCCACTCGGCGCGCTGCTGAGGGTTGGCCGGGAAGTCCTTGCCGCCGCCGATGGGGAGGTGGGTGGTCGATTGGCGACGCTGGAGGCCGAGACGATTGAGCACTTGATCTGTGGTTTGTTCGGCGAGGGCGCGGAAAGTCGTCCATTTGCCGCCGATGAGGTTGTAGATGGGGAAGGGGCGGGCGGTGCCGGGTGCCGGGTTGGAGGCCTGAGGACACAGGCGAGACGCCTGTGCTACGAAGCCGGGTCGCTCTGCGTCAGGTTCGAGGATGCGGATCGTGTGCCCTCGGCTGATGTTGGCGGTGACGTCGGTGCTGGTGGCGGGCAGCGGGCGGACGCCGCAATAGGTGAAGACGATCTGCTGCCGCGTGATGGTGATGCCGGGGAAGACACCGCGGAGCGTGGTCAACATGTACTCGATTTCTGTTTCGTCGCATGTGGCCGTGTCAGGGTCATCGACGGGGATGTCGGTCGAGCCCATGATGATCTTGTCGAGAAACGGGAAGACAATGCAAACCCGGCCGTCAGTGTGCTGGTAATAGACCATGCGATCGCCCAGGGCCTGATAGAGGTGCGGGCAATCGACAACCAGATGAGATCCTTTGGTGCCGCCCATGAAATGGGTCTTTACGCCGAGGATGGCGTTGGTGTGATCGACCCAGGCGCCGGTGGCGTTGATGACGATGTCCGGCACGACCGTGAACAGTTCACCGGTGGGGAGATCTTTAAGGATGAGGCGGCCGGATTCGAGGCACTGTGGCGCGACGTAGTTGAGGGTGGCGCAGTCGGGGTTGGCGGCGCGGGCGTCGTCGATGAGTTCGATGCACAGTCTCTCGGCCTGGGTGATCTTGGCATCCCAGTAGGTGGCGGTGGCGACGATGGCCGGGTCGAGGCCGGGGATTTCGCGGAGGGACTGCTCGCGGCCGGTGAGGTAATGCGTGGGGGTGCGGCGGTCTTTGCGAGTGACGAGGTCGTAGAACATCAGGCCCAGACGCGTGATGAAGGAACCGCGCTCGCCCGGCCGGACGGAGAAGCCGCAGAAGATCAGCGCCGAACGGAGCATCCCGCCGAAATGCGAGTAAAGCGGGATCGTGGTGCGCAGCGGGGTGACGTAGTGCGCGGCATTGGCCAGCAGGCGGTTACGTTCGCGGAGCGATTCTTGCACCAGGGCGAATTCGCGGTTTTCGAGGTAGCGCAGGCCGCCGTGGATCATGCGCGAGGACTTGGAGCTGGCGCCGGCCGCGAAGTCGGCTTTGTCGACAAGGAGGCAGCGGACGCCCTGTAAGGCCAGTTCGCGCAGCAGGCCGATGCCGTTGATGCCGCCGCCGAGAATGACGACGGGGATCCGCGGGTGCTCGCCGAGGTTGCGGATGATCGTTTCGCGACGATTCATGGACGGATCGGGGTCGGACGCCATCTCGGTATACTACCGCATTCCTGCTTGAAATCCGGCCCCACGCATGGGCGCGTGGTGTTCGGAGTTCACACTTCAGTGTGTCTGGCAGGTGTTTTGGCAGACTGACAAGCTAAAGCTTGAACTCCGAGCCCGAGCGGGGGGTCACTTCTCCACGTCCGGCACCTCCACCGGACCGGGCGCAGGCGTCTGAGCCGGCGCCGCGGGACTGCTTTGCGTCGTGGAACTGGACGGAGCGAGGTTGGCCGGCGCGGGAAACCTCCGCCCGATCATCGCCGTTCCCAGCAGGCACACGAACGGCGCCACAAAACCCACGATCGAGAGTATCAGGCCGGCGATGGCGAGCGAATGCGCCCGGTTCTTCTGGCACAGATCGACGATCGCCAGCACCAAACCCGCCAGGCAGAGCGGCCAACCGATGATTCCGCAGAATGGAACCCAGGTGACCGTCAGGCAGGCAATCCCCAGGACCAGCGATGCAATCCCCAGGCCGCTGTTGCCCTGCGGCGGGTACGATGCGGGATGCGCGTATCCAAGCGTGGGCGGCGGCCCGGCCGGGACCGATTGATTCGCGGCCGCCACCACCGCAGTCTCGTAGCAGGCGGCGCATACCCGATCCGATCCCCAGACACGCGTTTCCAGGTCAGCCACGATCCGGCCGCAATGCACACAAGTTGCCATGAGCCTCCGTTGACGGCCCCATTGTGCGGCCGACCGGCGGGAGATGCAAGGCTGTTGCAGGTGCGCGTGGTGCGTGTTTGTGTTCGGAGTTCACGCGTAAGCG
>JBIOJL010000315.1:0-7250 GCA_044450885.1 Tepidisphaerales bacterium | reverse complement strand
GCCACATGTAGATCTTGCTGGCCGGCACGAACCCGGGGATGGCGTTGGCGAACTGCTGGCCGGCGAATGAGGCGCTCAGGCACAGCCCGCACCAGATGATGCACTTGCCGGCCGCCATGCGCATCTGCCCCGGCTCGCGGGTGAGCACGGTCGAGACGCAGAGGATCAGCAGGATCATGTTGAGCGAAATCTGGGCCACGCCGCGGAAATACTTGACGCGCAGCAGGTTGTTGCGGCCATACGAGCCGGGGCGCTTCAGGAGGTCTTCGATGCGGTTCAGCGACAGCAATTCGACGAAATTGCCCGAGCGATAGAGCTGGATCTCCTCCGGGGTGATGCCGGCGAGCGAAGCGGGGTCGATGGGGTAGGTGAGCACCGGTTCGGAGGTGATGGCCTTGTTCTGGTGGGGCGATAGGTTGCGGTCGAGGGTGCCGCCGGGTTGGAGGGCGTTTGCGCCGTCGTGCGTGAAGAGTTCCCAGCAGTGCCGCCGGGCGTTCCAGAAGGCGTGGTCGGCCTTGATGTGCCCGAGCGGCTGGTTGTCGGCGTCCACCAGCACGATGGAGAGGTAATCCATGCGCGGTCGTCCGTCGGGCGGGGCGGGCAGATAGCGGCCGACAAAGAGTTTGGCCCCGGTCACGTCGTCGCGCATCGCGGCGATCGGAAACGAGTTGGCATCAACCGAGGCCCCATAGTCATGCCTGCGGGTGAGTTGCGGGATGATGTTGGGGATGACGTACTCCTGGTCGATCCAGAGCACGGCGTTGAGCCCCAGTCCCACGACCAGAATCGGCAGTGCCAGGCGCTGCAGCCGCACGCCCGCCGACAGCAGCGCCGACAGCTCGTTGAACCGCACCATGCGCACCAGCGTGAACGAGGCCGCCACCACCGGGATCATTCCCGACAGATGCACGAAGAACAGGAACATCTGGTAGGCGTAGTAGTCCCAGACGTAGCCGAGGAAGTGGATCAGGGCGCTCAGGCCGGTCACGTCGGGCCGGGCGTTGCTCTCGACCAGTTCGTGGAAATTGAAGATCATGTCGAGGACGACGTACATCCCCACCAGCACCAGAAAGCTGATGAGGTAGTTCTTGATGAAGGAAACGGCGATGTAGCGGTCGATCAGCTTCATGGGCTACTGTTTCCTCAGCCAGGCCAGCAGCCCGGCGGCCAGGGTCCCGACCACCACGTTGCCGCTCCAGATGATCCACAGCCCCATGCGCATGTTCCGGGGATCGCCCTCGGCGACATGCTGCCCGGTCACCATCAGGGCAATGCACAGGAACGCGGGAACCACCGAGAGGGCGAAGGCCGACAGGAAATTCCCCGTCTTGAACATCATGCCCAGCGCCGACCCCACCATCACCAGAATGAAGCAGGAGATGGCGAACGAAGCGCGGGCGTGGATTTCGCCGATGATCTCCGATTGCAGCGACTGCAGTTTCTGTTTCATCCGCCACGACTCGGGCGCCTTGCTGGTGTTCCTCAGGTAATAGCCGGGTCCCCGGTCGCCGATCGGCCGCAGCTCCGCCGGCAGCGGGGTGGTGATGAACCGCGGCACGCTGGCGCGGGCGGGGCGGATTTCGTCGGTGCCGATCAGCACGTCGTCGAGCTGGAACACGATGCGCATCCGCTTGTTGGCCGGATCGGCCTGGAATTTGAGCGTGAGATTGCGGGCTTCATCCGAGCCGGCCGCGACGCCGTTGCTCGCGTGTACGAGGCGGATGTCACGCGTCTCGCCGGGGGATATCCAGGTGAGACGGTCGTTGGCGCCGCCGCGGAACGGGGCCCGGATGCTCTTCTGGAACACCACGGTGTAGCTCTCGTCGTTCCCGGAGTCGAACAGCAACTGGTGGTTCTTCAGGAAACCCTGCATGACCAGGGCCTGGTACGCGGCCTGCTCCTCGGCCGTGGTGATGCTGTCGTAGAACCCGCGGATGTCGCGGTGAATGAGGGGGTTTTCGTAGAATTTCTGGAGCTGCTTGATGGTCATGAACTTCGGGTTCTCCTTGATCGGCGAAGGCAGCGGCAGCGGACCGATGTTGGCGGCCTGGACGCTGCCGACGCTCGCCCCGAGCAGATCGCGCGGGAACATGGCGCCGTCGTCGAGGTTCGCCGAGAATTCCGCGCCGGTTTCTCCGCGATGGATCACGGCGGTCGAGCTGCGGGCGGTATAGAACTCCGACGGAACCGAGACCGTCGAGGTGGCTCCGGACACGGGATCCTTCTCCGTAACGTTCTCGCCGAAGCAGAACATGGGGTTCTTCAGCACCACGACTTCGTCGTCGGGCCGGCCGGGCGGGGCCGGCAGGCGCCGGGCGCTCTCGGCATAGACCGTCACCGGGCGGTCGTTCACGGGCGGAAGCTTGATCCGGTGCTCGCGCTCGATGCTGCGCACGACGATGTCGGCCAGACTGGAGAAGGCGACCTTCTCGACCTTGAGCGTGTAGTGCGGCACGATGAAGCAGAGCGACAGCAGCGACACCAGCGCCAGCACCAGGCCGAGGATGAACGCGGGCGTCGTCAGCACCATGTAGCTGATGCCGGTGGCGCGGCAGGCGCTGATCTCGTTGTCCGCGGACAGCCGGCCGTAGACCATCGTCGTGGCGAACAGGGCCGCAATCGGCAGGGCATAGGTCTGGGCCGCCGGCATGAAATACGCCAGCATCTTCAGCACCTGCCCGCCCGTCAGCCCGTACTGCATCAGCGGCCGGAGCAATCCACCGAAGGAGATGATCCCCGCCAGCACGCCGAGGGTGAGGAAGAAGACCTTCAGGAGGTCGCGGAAGATGTACCAGAACAGGGTCTTGCTCATGAGGATCCGGCGGCGATTACGAAGGTGCTCCCACGGCGTCGGCCGGCGGGGTGGAAGTTGCGGCGGCCAACTGGTCCGCCACGGCCGCCGCCAGCCGGGCGATGCCGTCGTCGATCTGCGTGATGCCCACCTGTCCGAAAGACAGCCGCATGTGGTTGGTTGGCGCGTGGCATACGGAAGTGCCGCCAGTGCCCTCACTGGCGGTCCTTGGCGTGGTGTGCATGTCCCGGGTTTCCGCCGCTGAGGACACGGGCGGCACTTGGCCATTGCCCTGGAAGCAGTATTCGCCGGGGACGTAGATCACGCCGCGCTTGATGCAGTCCTGGAACAGCGGGCCTTGGCGCGAGGTGCGGATCCCCTCCGGCAGCGTGAGCCAGACGTACAGCCCGCCCTGCGGGCGCGTCCACGATAGCCCCGGCACGCGTGGCATGTGTTTCTCCAGCGCCGCCAGAAGCGTGTCCCGTTTTTTGCGGTACTCGCGCTGCAGTCGTTGCACGTGCCGTGCATAGGAGCCGTCGCGCAGCGCCTCGAGCGCGATCTGCTGGCTGATGTTGGCCGACCCGAAATCGTGCGAGCCCTTCTGGTGCAGCACGGCCTCGTGGACTTCGCGCGGCAGGGCCGTGTAGCCGAGTTTGATGCCGGGTGCGAACGGCTTGGAGAATGTCTGCGTGAGGATGACGAACTGGTTGCCCGTGTCGAATGACTTGATGGAGGGCAGGTTGCGCCCGTCGTAGCCGAGTTCGCGATAGGCCGCGTCTTCGAGGATGAGGATGCGCTGCGAGTGGCTGTATTTCCGGGCGACTTCGAGCATCTGCCGTCGCCGCGGCAGCGACAGAGTGAGCCCGGTGGGATTGTCGTAGAAGCTGGTGCAGTAGATGAGCCTGACGCGGTGAAGCTGACCGTCGGCCGCGATGCGCCCCAGCAGGCGGTCCAGGGCATCGACATCCATGCCGTCTTCGTCCAGAGGCACGGTCACGGCGCGGGCGTCGAGCGATTCCAGGGCCCCGGCGAAGACGAAGTACGTGGGGTTGCCGCAGATGACGATGTCGTCCGGGTCGACCAGCACGTCGGCGACGAGGTAGAGCATCTGCTGGGAACCGGTGGTGATGAGCAGGTCGGCCGGGGTGAGGTGAAGTTGCTCCGGGCTCTTGCCTTCGAGGCGGCAAATATGGGCCAGGACCTCCTCTCGCAACGCCGTCAGGCCGATGGTGGTGTCGTACTGGAGGGTGGTCCGCGCCCGCTGGGGGTCGGAGAAGATCTTGCGGGTGATGGCCAGGCATTCGTCCACCGGGAGCGTGACCGGATCGACCAGCCCGGCCGCGAAGGAGATGAGGTTGGGGTTGGCAATGACGGTGGCGATGAGCGTGGAGATCGGCGCCTCGTGGGTGCGGCGGGCCTTGGCGGAAAGGAGAATGGGCGGTTGCTGGCTCATGTTTGTCGTCCCGATGCAGCGGCATCAGGGGAAACGGATCATGTTACCGGCAGATCGGCGGTTGGGAAAGCTGGACCGATCCGTGGACCGATCCGTGGGTCGCGGCGACCGGGCGCGCGACGGCGGGGTCCATGACACTTTCGGCGGTGTCCCTGCCGGTGGGACAGATGTTCTTGATTCCGCTGAAAAAGTGCCGCCGACGCCCGTCGGCGGAATCCAACCGCGTTCCCACGCGAATACGCGGGGTCCGGACGTCGGGGATCAGGCAGTCGTGGAATGGCTTGTGACCCGTGGGCCCATTTGCAGCTTCCACCCCGCGTCCATCCCGTGCAACGCCTCGTATTCCGCGTTGAGTTTCGGATCCGCCTTTATTCAGGGGCTTCAGTCTGCCCCTCTGTTCGACCATACGGTTCCGGAGCGGCGTTTATTCAGCGCCCGGCGGAATCTTTGATTCTCGTTTCCAAACACGGAATTGCGATCGGCGAGCGCGGCTACAGGGCCATGGCGAACTGGCGGTAGAGTTCGGCGTAGCGGCCGCCGGTGGCGAGAAGCTGGCGATGGGTGCCGCGCTCGATGATCCGGCCCTGGTCGATGACCAGGATCACGTCGGCCCGCATGATCGTGCTGAGTCGGTGGGCGACGATGAACGTGGTCCGGCCTTCGAGCAACTTCTCCAGCGAGCGCTGCACCAGCAGTTCGGTGGCCGTGTCCACGGCGCTGGTGGCCTCATCGAGCATGAAGATGCGCGGGTCGGCGAGGAATGCCCGGGTGAAACAGATGAGCTGCCGCTGGCCCATGGACATGCTGGCGCCGCGCTCGCCGACTTCGGTGCTGTAGCCGTCTTTGAGCTTCATGATGGCATCGTGCGAGCCGATGGCCCGGGCGGCGGCCATGACATCGTCGTCGCCGGCGCCGGGGCGGGCGTAGCGGATGTTCTCCATGACCGTGCCGCTGAAGAGGTAGTTGTTCTGGAGCACCAGCCCCGTCTGCCGGTGCAGCGAATCGCCGGTGATGTGGCGGATGTCGTGGCCATCGACCAATATCCGGCCCTGTTGCGGCTGATAGAAGCGGGCGATCAGCGAGATGATCGACGATTTGCCGGAGCCGGTGTGGCCGACGAGAGCCACCATCTGCCCCTGGCTCGCCTCGAAGCAGATATCGTGCAGCACCGGGCGCTCGGGCTTGTAGCCGAAGGTGACGTGCTCGAAGATCACCCGGCCTTCGATGCGCGGCAGCGGGGCGGCATCGGGCTCATCGGTCACCTCGGGTTTCATGTCCAGGAGCGAGAACACCCGCTCCGCCCCGGCCATCGCCTGCATGAGCTGCACCAGGAAATTCCCCAGGTTGGTGATCGGGTTCATGAACCAGTCCCAGTACAGATAGGCCGCCACCACATCGCCCACGCGCTGCAAACGGCCGACGGCAACGAGGTAGCCGCCGTAGGCGAGAATGAGCACCTTCCCCGCATAGCCGACGGCCTGCAGGACGGGCTGGTAGAGGCCGTTGATGCGGGCAAAGGTGACGTTGTTGTTGGTGTTGGCGGTTTGCAGCGTGTTGAAGAATTCGAGGTTGCTGACCTGCCGGTTGAACGCGGTGACGACGCGCATGCCGGTGATGCTCTCGGCGAGGTTCGTCGCGACGCGCGTGTATCCCTCGCGCGCGATCTGCGCCTGCACGCCGGCATAGCGGCGATAGACGCGATTGGCGAAAAACAACACCGGCCCGAGCCAGGCCACCACCGCGAACAGGCGCCAGTCGGTGTAGAGGAGCATCGCCCCGGCCGTGACCATCATCAGCGTGTTCATGAGGAGCGTGTTGATCCCCCAGACGTTCACTTCGCGAAGCGAGGCGATGTCCGACGTGCAACGCGAGATGATCCGCCCGAGTTTGGTCTTGTCGAAGTAGCTCATCGACAGCCATTGCAGGTGGGCGAAGAGCTTGCGGCGGAGTTCGAACTGCACCCGTTCGCCGGCGTTGGTCATGATGAGGATCACCCAGCGCTGGATGATGAGCGAGGCCGCATATACGCCCGCCCAGGCACCCACGATGACGAAGACAAACCGTATCGCCCCGCCCCGCGTGGGCATGGGCAGCACCCGTCCGGCCACGAAGTCGCCGGTGTAGTTGATGAGCCAGCGTGCAAACAGCGGCGAGAGCATCTCCAGCAGCACATGCACCGCGCAGAGCGAGACGCCCAGCGCGTAGATCCACCTATACGGTGCCAAAGTCGACAGCAGCCGCCGCACCAGCGGCCACTCGATCGGCCGATAGGACTCCTCATGGTCCTCGGCCTGCACGGCCGGACCCGCGGAAGCGGTGGAGGATTTGCGTTTGCGGAAGAGCATAGCAAGGAGGAACACTGTTGTCCGGAGCCCCCTTGTATGCGCCCGCGACCGACTTGCCCGTGACCGTGGGATCCGAAATCAGTGTCGCATCTGGCTTTTCCGATGAAGAAGCCTTCAGGCACCCGCCGCGGCCATGTGTTGCATCTTGTATTCGTCGAATGACTCGAAATTGCGGATGCCGCGACTGAGATTCCGACGGCCGAGAATCGTCTTGTCGATTCGCGAATGCAGGTAGTCTACCAGTGCCTCGAAGCGACCAACCGGAATGAAATAGGTCGGGGCTTTGAACTTCGCCTCAATATTCTTGAACAGCACCGCGTAGTGAATCCGTTCCTTCCGGCCAAAGCCCATGTCCGCCTCGCGGTAATCATGGTAGCGCTCGACAAGATACTTGACGTAATTGTGCTTGGGCAAATTCGCGCCAATGCAGCCGTCGGGGTAAGGAGTTGCCTGCCGGCCGCCCTTGACGACGCGTATCGTTGTGCGGTCACCGACATGCAGGGTTCCCGCATGGATGGTGCCGGCATTGCGGATGGCGTTCTTCGCTCTCATAAGTCTATTCTACCGCGGCGGGTACATTTTCAAAAGATCATTCATGGCCCCGGCCAGAGGCCAATGGCCTCGCTGGACATGAGCATCAGATGGTTGGCGGGGCGGGGGG
>JBIOJL010000314.1:0-7255 GCA_044450885.1 Tepidisphaerales bacterium | reverse complement strand
TTCTTCCGGGAGGGCCGCAGTCCTCTGCGGCCGTTTCGCGGCGCGACCATTCCGGCCGTGCAGAAGCACGGCCCTCCCGAATCTGTGGGCACGCCCCTACGGATGAAACTCCCTTCCGGTTGTTGCATCCGGAGCGGATTGCACTTATTCTTCGCCTGCATTGCGTCGGTCGGTGTTGGTGAGACGGTCCCACCCCGCCGGCCTGGCTGGATAAATCTTAATGACAGGACGAGGCTTATGGCGCGCACGGCTATCCTTACGTTTGCGGACAAGAAGATCGAACTTCCCGTCATCGAGGGAAGCGAGGGCGAACTCGGCGTGGACATCTCCAAGCTCCGTGCCCAGACGGGATTGATCACCCTCGATCCCGCCTACGGAAACACCGGGGCCTGCACGTCGTCCATCACCTTCATCGACGGCGAAAAGGGCATCCTGCGCTATCGCGGAATTCCCATCGAGCAGCTCGCCGAGAAGTCCAACTTCATCGAAACCGCCTTCCTGCTCATCTTCGGCCACCTGCCCAAGCAGGAAGAGGCCCTGCGGTTCCGCCGCCGCCTGACCGACAACGCCCATCTCCATGAGGACTTCAAGCACCACTTCCAGGGCTTCCCGATCGACGCCCCGCCCATGGCCATCCTCTCGGCCATGATCAACACCCTGGCGTGCTTCGAGCACAAGTTCCTCAAACTCGGCGACAGCGAATCCTTCGAGGAAGCGGCCGCCAGCCTCATCTCCAAGGTCCGCACCATTGCCGCCTACACCTACCGCAAGTCGCGGGGCCTGCCCTACGTCTACCCCGACCCCAACCTCCGTTACGTCTCCAACTTCCTCCACATGATGTTCTCCAGGCCCTACCAGGATTACCACGTGGACGAGGACATCGAGGACGCCCTGAACTGGTGCTCCTGCTCCATGCCGACCACGAGCAGAACTGCTCGACTTCGACCGTCCGCATGGTCGGGTCGGCCGACGCCAGCCTCTACAGCTCGGTCGCCGCCGGCGTCTGCGCTCTCTGGGGCAAGCTCCACGGCGGGGCCAACGTCGAAGTGCTTGAGATGCTCGAGCGGATTCAGAAACTCGGCATGTCCACCGACGACTTCCTCAAGCGCGTCAAGGACAAGACCGAGCTGCTCATGGGCTTCGGCCACCGCGTTTACAAGAACTTCGACCCGCGGGCCAAGATCCTCAAGGCCGCCTGCGACAAGGTTCTGGCCAAGGTGGGCATCAAGAACGAGCCGATGCTCGACATCGCGCGCCGCCTCGAGGAAGCCGCGCTCAAGGATTCCTACTTTGTCGACCGCAAGCTCTATCCCAACGTCGATTTCTACAGCGGCATCATCCTCAAGGCGATCGGCATCCCGCTGAACATGTTCACGGTGATGTTCGCCATCGGCCGCATGCCCGGCTGGATCGCCCAGTGGCGGGAACAGCACGACGACAAGTCCACGCGCATCGCCCGGCCGCGCCAGATCTACACCGGCCCGACCCTGCGCGACTACACCGAGCCCGACAAGCGGGTGTGAACTACCCGGACAAATTACTCGTTTGAAGCGTCCGCCGCAGCGTCCTAGAGTTGCCTGAGGAATGCGGGCACAAGCGCCCGCAGGCAGCACGGCGCCCGGGCCGACGTTCTTGGCGCGCTGCATGCTGCCGGTGAGAGCGACAACGGAGACCGTCCATGTCGTATCCACTGGCTCTCGTGTACACGCGCAGGATGCTTGCCGCCATGTGTCTGGTGGCCGTGTTCCTTTCCTCGGCGCCGGCCCGCGGGGCGACTCCGGAGGAGGTGGAAGCGTCCATCGAGAGATGCGTCCGTTTTCTCTACGGGCAACAGAAGGCAGGCACCTGGGAGGCGGTGCCCCAGCGCGACCCGGCCGCCGCGCGGTTCGATGCCCGCGGCTGGCAATGGGGCGGGGCGACGGCCCTGGCGACGTGCGCCCTGCTGGCGGCCGGCCAGGATCCGCACGACGCCCGGCTCAAACCGGCCATCGACTTCCTCCTGAAAGAGCAGATCGTGGGCACCTACGCCATGGGGTTCAAGTGCCAGGTGTGGGCGATGCTGCCCGCGACGCCGGAGGTCCGCAACGCCGCCCGGCGCGACCTGCAGACCCTGATGCAGGGGATCCGCAAGGACGGTCCCGGCCGGGGGCTGTACACGTATTACCCCGGCGAGCCAGGGACCTGGTACGACCACAGCGCCAGCCAGTACGGCGTGCTGGGATTGTGGGCATGCCAGCGGCTCGCCCTGGAGATTCCCACCGGCTTCTGGGAGGAGATCGACAAGGCATGGCGCAACCACCAGTACGCCACGGGGGCCTGGTCCTATCGCCACTCCAATGACGAAGCGAACGGCGATGCGACCACGCAGACTCTCTCCATGACGGCGGCGGGCGTGGCCACGCTGTTCATCACCGACGACGCGATTCACGCGATGGACGGACTGAAGTGCGCCGGGTCGATCAGCGACGAGAACATCGAACGCGGCCTGCACTGGATCGGCAGCCGCTTCCGGGACTTCGAGAAAGCCAACACCTGCTACACGCTTTACGGAATCGAGCGCATCGGCACTGCCAGCGGCTACAAGTATCTGGGCGGGCTCGACTGGTATCAGACCGGCGCCGAGTTCCTTGTCAGGCGTCAGTCCCCGGATGGCTGGTGGGGCGGCAACCTGCCCGACACCTGTTTTTCCCTGATGTTCCTGGCCCGCGGGCGAGCCCCGGTGATGATGAACAAGCTCCGCTACACCGTGTCCGCGGGCGGCAGCAAACGGCTGGACAGTTGGAACGAGCGTCCTCGCGACGTGGCCAACATCACCGCCTGGGTCGGCCGGCAGATGGAGCGCGACCTGAACTGGCAGATCGTCGAGCTTCAGGCCGACGTCGCCGACTTCCACGACGCTCCAATCCTCTGGATCAGCGGGAAGGATACGCTCAAGTTCACGGCCGCGGAGGAGGCGAAGTTCAAGCAGTTCATCGAAGAAGGCGGGCTGATCGTCGGCCACGCCGACTGCGCCAGTGCCGCCTTCGCCAGCACGTTCAAGCAGCTTGGGCAGAAGCTCTTCCCATACGAGTTCCGCGAGCTTCCCGCGGGGCATGTCATCTTCACGCACCAGCAGTTCCGCCGCTCGTTGTGGCGATCGACGCCGATCGTGTTCGGATTGAGCAACGGCGTGCGCGAGTTGATGCTGCTGATTCCGACGGCCGATCCGGGACGGGGCTGGCAGACCGGCAGTTTCGCCGGGCCGAGCCGGGAGCCGCTGGCGCAGCTCATGGCCGACGTGTTCCAATACTCGGTGGACCGCAAGAACCTGCGCGTCAAGGGGGCGGGGCAAGTCGTTCGCAGCGATGCCGGCGCCGCGCCGGCGCAGTCGATCCGCGTGGCCCGGCTGGAGTATGCGGGCAACTGGGACCCGGAGCCCGGCGGCTGGCGCAGGCTGGCCGGCGTGCTGCGCAGCGAAGGCGGCGTGCAACTGGTTGTCGAACGCGTGCGGCTGGGCAAGGGCGTTCTGGCCCGCGGGCAGTATGCGCTGGCGCACCTGACGGGAACGGCCGCGTTTACGCTTACGGAATCCGAGCGGAAGGAGTTGCTCGATTACGTTCGCGGCGGCGGCACGCTGCTGGTGGATGCGGCGGGCGGGCACGACGAATTCGGGCTGGCCGCGGAACGTCAGATCCACAGCCTGTTTGCGGAGTCCAAGCTGGATTTGCGGCCGCTGCCGGCGGACCACGCGATCTTCAAGGCGGGGGACGCGCTCGGCCAGGTCGAGTACCGCGAGTTTGCCCGGGAACTGGTGGGCGGGATTCGCTCGCCGCGCCTGCTGGGGATTGAAGACCAGGGCCGCGCGGCCGTGATCTTCAGCCGCGAGGACCTCAGTGCCGGGCTGGTCGGCCAGGAGGTCGATGGAATCTGCGGTTATGCGCCGGCGAGTGCGACCGCGATCGTGCGGCATGTGCTGTCGTATGCGGCCGCTCACGGGCGGAGTTGAGGGCTGCGGCCGGCTGCGCCTGCAGTTGGGGGATGGCGGCCGCACCCGTTCCCAGGTGCGCGCTGACGACCGCGAGATCGTCCGGCGTGACGATGCCATTCTGGTCGAGGTCGCCGTCGAACCAGGTGCCCCCGACCCGGCCCATGTTGGCGATAACATTGAGATAGTCCGAGGGGTCCACCTTGCCATCGAGATTGGTATCGCCGGGAAGGGCGGGAGTGAGGATCAACTGGTTGAACCCGCTCCCGCCGGCGATGGGAGTGTTGTTGAAGCTGGCCAGGCGGAGGGAATTGTTGTCGATGGCCGCGAGCGTGTGTTGCGGTTGCGACGTGCGCAGGCGGCCGGCCACGATGTACTGGCGGATCGTGGGCAGCGAGGATGTGGCATCGTTGATCACCAGCACGTAGCTCGCCACGTCGAGCACGGCGCTGGCGGAGAGGCTGGGGGATCGCAGGTGCCGGGGCGCCGCCAGGGTGACGGCGGCCGCGTCGATCGAGAGAGCAAGGCTGGCGGTGGAGGCCGAGAGATCGGCGCTCAGCGTGAATGTGCCGGCGTCGATGGTGAGGCTGTCGTTGCCCGTCTGGCCGGCAAAGGCGGGCATGAACGGAAGGGGGGTGAGGATGGTGAGCGAGTCATCGCCTGGCCCGCCGTTGAAGGTGATGCCGGCAATGCTCGGCGAGGGATACGATCCGACGAGCGTGCCGGAAGGCGAGCCGGTGCGGACCTCGATGTTGCCGGCATTCTGGGCGATGAACCAGGTGTTGCCGGAAGCGGCGCCGGGGACGGTGATCTGCTGGGGAATCATCTCATAGGCGCCGATGTCGAACGCGCCGCCAGCCGGGCGGGGATTTGCGGCCAGGTCATACGCCGGGGGCTGGTTGGGCGAAGGCAGGCTGGTGCCGGCGTTGATGGCGGGGCTGGTCGGGGAAAGGTGGTAGTCATTCGTGGCCGGGTTGACGAAGAGCTGTGCGGGCGTGGCGATGATGGAGTGCAGGTCCTGCCCGGTCTGGGCCTGCCACTGGGCCAGGGTGAGCTCAGTATTCCCATCATCCGGCGTGAAGCGGCTGATGACCGCGTTGTAGTCGCTGGTGAATCCGGGCAGGCTGTCGGCGGTGATGCTGATGGCCCCATGGAATGAGTGGTAATTGTAGAGGATGTTGTTGTAGACGGTGTTGCCGGTGCTGCCGCTGTTGATGTTGATCGCCCAGCGGCCGTCGGACGCCATGATGATCGTGTTGTTCACCACCACGTTGTTCTTGGCTCCGTCGGCTGCGTCGATCTGGTAGAGGCTGATGCCGCTGGCGTGGTTGTTGTAGAGCAGGTTGTTCTGGAAGCGGCTGTCTTGCACGCCGTCGCAGTTGATGCCCGAGCCGCCGCCCACCCCGTTGTCGTAGATCGTGTTGTTCTCGACCAGCGCGCCTGTGATCAGGCCGTTGCCGCCCTGGCTGAGGTCGCCATTCATGTGGATGCCGGCCGCGTAGTTGCCGAAGACGGTGTTGCCCCGGACGATCGGCCCGACGCTGGCGTTGGAAACGTAGATGCCGTGCTGGGTGTGCGAGTGGCTGGCGATGTTGTTCTCGATGTCGACGTAGTTGGCATGGCTGGTGAAGATCCCCCAGGTGCCGTTGTTGTCGGTGGTGTTGTTGCGGACGATCACGTTGTCCGATCCGGTCACGCGGATGCCGGCGCGGGTGATCGTGCCGCTGGCGTTGTTCACGGTGAAGTTCTCGATCACCACGTAGTCACAGCCGGGCTCGAGGTCGATTCCGTCGGCGGTGTGGATGTTGCCCGAGGTGATGGTCGCGCCGGGCTCGGCGTGAAACGTAATGGGAGCGGCGGCGGTGCCGGCCTGAGGAAAGTCCCAGCCCATGACGAAACCGGCGTACGTCCCCGCCTGGACGTCGACCGTGTCGCCGGCCACCACGGTGTCGGCCGCCTTCTGCAGTGTCAGGAACGGAGCGTTGGCCGAGCCCGGATTGGAATTGCTGCCCGAAGGCGCGACGTACCAGGTGCTGAGCAGCCGGCGCGGCTCCAGGCGCTCGATCAGAGCGGCACGGGGTTTCGCGGGGCGGGAAAGGAGGGGTGTGCGATGGTACATCATGGGAACATCCAGTTTGGATATATGATACCCGGAGGGAGTGGGGAGCGGTTGGCCGTTGTTGGCGGCAGTGGCCGGGAACGGCGAAACTTCTTTAGGATCGCCGTGCCTGGATTAATAGTGTACTATACGCTAATATTCCAGCATGCTATTCCACCGTCAGCGGCGCTGAAGTCGATCTGCTGCTGCTCCGCGGCGGCCGGCGCTGGGGCTTCGAGTTCAAATGCACCGATGCCCCGACCATGACCAAGTCGCTGCGTATCTCAATCGACGATCTGAAACTTCAGAAAGCATGGGTGGTCTACCCCGGCAGCTCGCGATATTTCATCCACGAACGCGCCGAGGCGCTGCCGCTGAAGGCGATCGACGAGATTGACGTGGAGATCCGCCGGTCTCAGGCTGGGAGGTAGTTCACCCGAGGATCGCCCGCATGGCGCGCTCATGCGCCTGTTCATCAAAGATCGCCTCGGCCGGCAGACGGAATCCCGCCATGGCCACGCTGGCCAGCGTGCCGTCCTTTACCTTTGCGGCCAGTTCATAGTGATCACCTTGCAGGAGGTATTGTTCGACGATGCACGCGTCGGCGTCGACAATCCAATACTCCGTCACTCCGTGCGTCGCGTAGTCCTCCATCTTCACGCCGCGGTCGAACTGCTGGGTGCTGGGCGAAAGCACTTCGACGGCCATATCCGGTGCGGGAAACCGGATCTGCGCCGGGGTAAACCCCTGGGAGCGTGCCGCGCTCCAGAAGCAAATGTCCGGCTCATAATCATTGCGTGTGAGACTGACCAGGATCTTTTCATGCGTGACCACGCCCAGTTTGTTCACTGAGGCAAATGTCCGCATGAGCGCCATCAGACGGTCTGAGACCATGACATGGGCATAGCTCGCGGGTGAATGCACGATCACCTCCCCGTTGATGAACTCGGCTTTCTGATCTTCGCGCAACTCGTCGACAAATCGCTGTCGCCGGGCCTTCTCAAGTTCGGCGGCCTCGTTGATTTGCCGGACGTATTCGGGCATTCTGGGAGAGCGGAGGATTTCCTCGACCGCGGTCATGCTGGAATTATAACTTCGTCGGGCTCGTCCGGCTACCGGATACTCGGGCTGTCGGCAGTTCCAAAGCATGGACATGATCGGAGCGGATCGCTATGATTGAGTGCGCAGGAATC
>JBIOJL010000313.1:0-7258 GCA_044450885.1 Tepidisphaerales bacterium | reverse complement strand
GTAGCGGAGTTCGTAGGACGCCCAGTCTTCGCCGAAAAAGGGCAGGCCGCGGAAACCCTCGGGTTTGAGGAGCAGGCCGGCGGACGAACCGAAGTGTTTCTTGAGGAACCGGGAATCGATCTCTTCGACCATGTCGTAGTAGCCGAGGTATTCGTCTTTCACGACTCCGTCGATGGTGATGTAGACCAGCGCCGAGGCGGTGCGCGACGCCGGCAGGCCGGTGTCGCGAAGCACGGAGTAGGCGAGGGATTCGCGGATCTGGTCGGGGTCCATGGAGTTGTTGTGGAGGTTGAGCGTGGCCTGGCCGAGGAATCGGCGGCCGGGCGAGAAGCGGTGGAAATTGAGTTTGAACGGGCGGCGCACGCCGGTGGACGTGTTGTAGGAGGCGTTGCCCTTGAGGCGGATGGCGACGTCGCCGAGCGTGGTGGTCTGGCCGGCGTGTTCGAAGCCGACCGTGGCGCGGACGTAAGCGTATTCGTTGCCGGCCGGGCCGGAGGGAAGGCGCTCGCCTTCGACGTAGGGCTGCGTGGTTGAACGGGAGGCTTTGGGGAGCTTGGGAACGGTGCCCTGGGTGGGCTGCATCATCTTCCACGCGGCCGCCGGAAGGCTTACACGGACGGTGTATAGACTGGCGGGGGAAGAGAAGAGTTCTTCCGCCTGACGGACCGGCTGCGTTGCGGGCCGGGTGGCGGGGGCCGCGGCGCAGAGGAAGAAGGCGAGGGCGAGGATGCAGGCGTATCGGATCATGATGGATGATACCCGGATGGGATGCGGTGGTTGTGGCAACGAAGTTGTTCCAGACATGACGAGCGAAGGCGATTGTGGATGCGAACAAGTGACGGGGAGGGAGACACCTACCTTGTTCGGAGCAGCGGATTATGGCCGGACCAAAGGATGTTGTGGGTGTTTTGGGCCAAAATGATTCCGGACAGGATGAGTGCAACGCAGGCAAGAGTCCGGGGAATGATCCGGCCGCGACCGCGGATGAATGCGATGCTCGCCAGCGTGAAGGCTGCGAGGTTGCCGGGAAGGCTGGAGAAATCCATATGCCCGCACATGCACATGGTCACAGCGGGATTCACGATGTTGAGGCCCAGTGCCGTGAGCGAAGCCCATGTGTACGTCTTGATACGAGGCATGTCCCGTGCCTGGGCATAGTCAAGTATGGGCACGTCGGATGGCGGCCGGGGTTCTGTTTGGGAAGACGACCCTTCAACGTCCATGAGTGCAGCGTAGCATTTGACAAGGAGATACTCAATCTCGCACGGCACGTTTCGGAACGTTATTTGGATCCCGTTCCGAATGCCCACAAGTGTTTCTCCGTGCGGATGTAGAGTTTGTTGTCGGCGATGGCCGGTGTGGCGGTGATGCGTTCGCCCATCTCGTTCTTCGCGATCGTCTTGAACTCATCGCCTGCTGCGACGACACAGACCGACCCGTTCCGCGACGCCAGGTAGATTCGCCCGTCGGCTGCCAGCGGCGACGCCCAGAACTCGCCGGTGGCCCCGACGCGTTTGTTCTCGTAGGCCGCCGCGCCGGTCTTGGCATCGAGACAGGTCAGCATGCCGCCATCGCGGATCAGGTAGATCCGGCCCTGGTAGAAGAGCGGCGAGGCGATGGTGCTTACGGGTTTGTTCCACGTCCAGAGCTTGTGGGTGGCGGTGATGTCATTGACCGGAGTCCGCGCCGCCGGGCCGCGATCGGCGATCGCGGGTGCAGGGGAGGCTGCGGGCGCAGGCGCGACCGCGGTCACGGGGGCGCGGACGGCAAACAGGCCGGGCCGGCCCTGCTTGAGAAACTGATACACCGGCGCGTATTCGTCGGCGGTGATGAAGCCGTCGTTGTTGGTGTCGATGATCGAGAAGACGCCCTGGATCAGCACGTTCGCTTCCTTGCGGCTGATCCTGCCGTCCTTGTCGGCATCCTGCTCCGCCAGCAGCTTTTCCCAGGTGGGAATGGGCTCCTCGCCGATGCTGTAGGACATGGCGTAGATCGCGCCGTCGCCAATCACCGGCGACGGGCAGATGCTCACGGCCTCCAGCCCGCTGCATCGCCAGCGTTCGGCGCCGTCCTTGAGGTCATACCCGGCCAGCAGCACGCTGCCGGCTACGACGACCTCGTCTACTCCGTCGTGGCTCCACTGGATCGGCGTGGTGTGGCTGGAGAGAAACTGCGGGCGCGGCGTCTGCCAGGCGATCTCGCCGGTGGCCGGGTCCAGGGCGATCAGGACCGACGCCCATCGCTCCTGGTCGCCGTTGATGATGAGTTTGCCGCCGGCCAGGATCGGCGAGGCAGCGCTGCCGTGGCGGACGTTGCCGACGGGCAACTGTCTGCGCCACAGTTCATGCCCATCCAAGTCATACGCCACCGCGCCGAACGAGCCGAAGCAGGCATAGACGCGCTGGCCGTCGGTGGCGGGCGTGGGCGTGGCCAGCGAGTTGGTGCCGTTGATCGGCTCGAGTTTCTGCACCGCCAGCGGCACACGCCAGAGCACACTGCCATCCTGCCGCGAGATGCCCAGCGTCTGGATTTCCCGGCCGGCACTCGCGGTCAGGAAGATGCGGTCGTTCCAGATGCAGGGCGCGGAATGTCCGGCCGGCAGCGGCGTCTTCCACAGCAGGTTGATCGCCGGGCCGAATTGCTCGGGCGGTTTCTGGCCTTCGGCGATCCCCGATCCGCCGGGGCCGCGGAATTGCGGCCAGCGGGCGGCCGGTTCCTGGGCGGTCGCGGCCATCGAAAGCAGCATCGCCAGCGTACACGAGAGCAGTGGTCGGCGTGTCATGTTCGCGAAGATATCCGTGGTTGGCAGGGCGGGCAAGATCGGGGCAATTTCACGCGGCGCAAAACGGCGTCGGTCGGCTGTTCGGAGTTCACGCTTCAGCGTGTCTGGGCTGCGAAATGGCGGTCAGACACGCTGAAGCGTGAACTCCGAACGGCCGCGCGCAGTCGTTGACTAACAACCGCGGTGGTTTTAGTGTCGTCTTCATACAGAAGCGATGTTGTCCCAGATTGGAGCCGGTATGAAGAGCAATCGTCGGGCGCAGAGGATGTGCATGCGGGCAGTCGAGGCACTGGAAAATCGCTGCTACCTGGCCGTCGATGACCAGTATGAGCCGAACAATACGTTCGACACGGCCACTTCCTTCGGGCTGCTCGAGGGGGCCAACGCGGCCGATCACCTGGCGTGCCTCAACGACGACTGGTACAGCTTTCAGATGGGCAAGAAGGGGGCGGCCAACAACTACGTGTCCATCGACTTCCAGAACAGCCAGGGCGACCTGGACCTGGCACTCTACAACAGCAGCGGCCACCTCCTGCGCTATTCGCAGACGGTGTCCAACGAGGAAAAGGTGTCGCTGTCCAACCTCGCTGCGGCAACGTACTATATCTACGTTTACGGATTCAACGGGGCCACGAACCCGGATTACACGCTGACCATCGACACGCCGGTGGTGACGCTCCAGCCGGATGCGTACGAACCCAACGACACACTGGACCAGGCCAGCGACCTGGGGACCGTCTCGGGCGCCAAGACCATCGACAGCCTGACCATCAACACCCCGACCGACCAGGACCTCTTCAAGTTCACCACGGTTTCGCAGGCGACCTCGGCCGATTACGTGCAGATCAATTTCGCCAATGCCCAGGGCGACCTGGACCTGGCGCTCTACGACGATGCCGGCAATCTGCTGGGCAAATCCAACGGCACGAGCGACAGCGAGACGATCAGTCTCGACGGCTTTGCCGCCGGGACGTACGTCGCGCAGATTTACGGCTACAACGGCGCAACCAACCAGTATTCGCTGACGCTGCAGACGCCGGCGACGTCGATCGCCCCGGACGCCTACGAGCCAAACGACACGCTGAACACGGCGACGGACCTGGGCGCGCTCTCCGGGCCGTCGAGCCTGCCCAACCTGTCGATTCACTCGACCACGGATGTGGACTACTACAAGCTGACGCTGGGCGCTGCGGGCACGGCCGCGAATTACGTGCAGATCGACTTCTCCGACGCCGCGGGCGATCTGGACATGCAGTTGCTGGATTCGCAGGGGAACGTGCTGGCGACCTCCAACGGCACGAGCGATTCGGAGCGGGTCAGCCTGAATCTGCCGGCCGGGACCTACTATGTGGGCGTCTACGGCTACAACGGCGCCACCAACACCTATGCGATGACCATCAATGCGCCGGTGTCCGGGCCCGTCCAGCCGGATGCTTATGAGGGACAGGAACCGATCCACCTCAACCAGAACCAGACGGTGACCGGCCTGTCCATCCACGACCCGGCGCAGAACGGCGGCGCCGGCACCCGCGCCGACACATTCACCTTCACCACCCTGGCGGCCGGGGGAAACTCCGACTTCGTGAGCATCAGCTACGCCGCATCACAGGGCCTGCTGAAGATCATGCTTCAGGATGCGAACCACAACACGCTCCGAACCGTCGCCGGCGCCGGCGGCGATCAGCTCATCTCCCTGGCCGGGCTGGCCAAGGGCACCTACTTCGTGGTCGTGGACTCCCAGAACGGCGGGACGAATCCCAACTACTCCCTGACCATCAATGCCGCGTTCCAGAACACGGCCACGCTGCCGCTTTGGACGGTCCTGGTCTACATGGACGGCGACAACAACCTGGAACAGAACGCCATCTACAACCTGAACCAGATGGAGGCGGCCGCCACCAATCGGGATATCCAGTGGGGAGTCGAGCTCGACCGCATCCCGGGCTACGACTCATCCAACGGCAACTGGACCGACACCCGCCGCGGCATCGTCCGGCATGATACCGACATGCAGACCATTTCTTCCGCGCTGACTTCGGTCGGCGAAAAGGACATGTCAAGCCCACAAACGTTGTCCGACTTCATCAACTGGGGCGTGGCGACCCTCCCGGCCCAGCACTATGCCCTGGTGATCTGGGACCACGGCGCGGCCATCTACGGCGCTTGCTATGACGACACGACCGGCAACGGCGTGGGCATGTCGCTGCCGGCCATGGGTCAGGTGCTGGCCGGTTCGCCGGCGCATATCAGCGTGCTCGGGTTCGATGCCTGCATGATGGCCACGACCGAGGTGCTCAACGCGGTGGCGCCATCGGTGGATTACCTGGCCGCGTCGGAGGAAACCGAAGGCGCCGACGGCTGGAACTACACCAAGCTGGCCCAGGACCTGTCCGGCATGACCGATGCGCGGTCGTTCGCCAGCACCATCACCCAGTCGGGCCGGACCAACAGCGAACTGTCGACGTTCTCGACGGTGCAGGCCAACGGCAACACGCTCGACGCGGCCATCACCGGCTTCGTCTCGGCCGTGCTCAACACCGCCACCTCCGCCGATTTCACCAACCTCGACGCCGCCCGGGCGGCCTCCGCCAGTTACGACTATTCCTTCATGCACGACCTCGGCTCGTTCATGCAGAATGTGAAGACCTATGTGTCCAACGCATCCATCAAGACCGCGGCCGACGCCGTGCTGGTGGCGCTGGGCAACTCGGTCGTGAACAACTATTCAACGGCCGACAAGGGCGGCACCGGGCTGACGATCTACCTGCCCGCGCCCGAGGACACCATCGAATCAACCTACGCCAACCTCACCTTCGCCCAGCAGACGGGCTGGCTGCAATACCTCCAGGCCGTGCGCAACCGTTTCTCGCCGGCCAGCCGCACCGTCGGCCCGCGCGACTGGGCCGAGTCCAACGATGTCCGCTCGCAAGCGACGGACCTGCACACGCTGGCCGCCCACGGCATGACCTTCTCCAACCTGTCCATCAACACGCCCACGGATGTGGACTGGTTCCGATTCACGACCACGGCCGCGGGCACCCCGGCTGACCAGGCCAGCATCAGCTTCTCCAACGCCACGGGCAACTTGGACCTGTATCTGTATGACTCGCAGGGCAACCTGCTCACGTCGTCCACCGGCACGGGCGACAGCGAGTCCGTCTCGCTCAGCGGCCAGCCCGCCGGCGACTACTACCTGAAAGTCGCCAGCGCCAACGGCAACACGAATCCCGACTACACGCTGACCGTCGATGCCCCCTCGCCCCCCAGCGGCACCGGCGACTGGGCCGAGCCCAACGACACCAGGGAAAAGGCATTCACGCTCCCCGTGGGCACGCCCGAGGGCGGCCTGACGCTGACCGTCGGCGATGTCGACTGGTATCACTTCCAGGTCGACCGCCTGCCCGCGCTCAACCCGCTGGTGGTTACCGCGACCTACGATGCCGGCGGCGGCTCGCTGCAAATGACCCTCTACGACACCGCCGGCAACGCGGTGGCCCATTCATCCGCCGTCACCGGCGGCCAGGCGCTCAGCTATCCCTCGTTCACCGGCCAGGAATACCTGCTCCAGGTCACCGGCTCGCCCGCCGGCACCGACCTGCCTTACTCGATCCTGGCCACCCACGATTTCTCGCAGACGCTGGCCGTCGACACCGACCCGCCCTCGGCCCGGCTGACTCCCCTCGTCGCGCCCAAGAGCGGCGGCACCGGCACGAATATCTACGTCACCTATACCGACCCCTCCGGCGTCAGCACCGGCACCATCGGCGCCGGCGATGTCCGCGTGATCGGCCCCCGGCGCTTCTCGCAATACGCGAAATACATCTCCAAGACCGTCACCGGCAACAAGATCGTGGCGCACTACACCATCACCGCCCCCGGCGGCCGCTGGGACGCGACCGACGCCGGCACCTACACCGTGCAGCTCATGGCCGGCCAGGTGAAAGACAACGCCGGCAACGCCAACCGCTACGCCGTCCTGGGCACATTCAAGGCATTCACCAAGACAGCCCCCAAATCCGCCCCCGTCGCCCAGCCCGCGGCCCTGACCTGGCCCCGGCAGCGGGTAGGGTGGGCATTGCCCACTATTTCCACGCCCGGGACGCCATGGTGGGCGGTGCCTGCCCCACGAAACCTCAGGACGCTCTTCAGCGACGCGCCCGTAGTCCCGCCGTTACTCGGTTAGCCGTAGTGCCGGTGCCCTCACCGGCATCTTTTCGTGGCACGGGCTTCCAGCCCGTGGCCGCGGTATTCCGCGGCGCCAACACTCCCTCTCCCTCCGGGAGAGGGCCGGGGTGAGGGCCAACCGTGCCCACGCTCCGCGAACCATGCCCGAACACCTCGACCCCATTCCGCCCGGCCGGGTTGGGATTCGAGCAGAAACAACTGCCGCGATTCGGCGGGTGGCCCCGCGTGTGTAAATCAAGCCCGGGGTCGTGGTGAACCCAACACGGCGTGGAGTATCAAAGCCCGGGGCCC
>JBIOJL010000312.1:0-7268 GCA_044450885.1 Tepidisphaerales bacterium | reverse complement strand
GCTTCATCCCTCGGATGCGCTGGGCCAACTGCTGCTGCTGCGCGAAGATCTCCCGGTTGATCGAGTTCATCGCCCGCAGGTCGGCGTTGTAGATATCCGCGGTCAACGTCCGGGCGATGGCGGAATCGACGGCTTCCGCACGCGCGGTCTCGATCCACTCGGCCTTGACGACGACGCTGATACCCCCCTGCCCATACGACAGCAGGCCCCAGCGCGGCGGCAGGTCTTTCTTCTGGATGATCGCGGCCGGCGCCAGGACATAGTGGATGTTGGCCATCGGGCGGATCAGGCAGGATTTGAACTTGCCCAGCCCGCGGAGGTCCGGCCGGCGGCGCCGGCGGCCGCGCGGCGGCCGCAGGGCCTGCGTCAGCTCGAACATCATCCGGCCTTCGTGGTCCAGATCGCGGAGGAAGTCGGAACGGGATGCCTTGCACTCGACGAAACAGACCTGGCAGAGTTCGCGGCCGGCGTTGAGGTGGTTGTGGAAGCGGCGGAAGACTCCCGTACCGACCGCGTCGATGATCCCCAGCGGCGCAAGCTTGACCTCGGCGGCGATGCAGCGATAGCCGACGCCATGCAGCCAGCGACAGGCTTCTTTCTTGAGGGTCTTGTGGAGATCCGTCTCGCCAGGCATGTGTACTCCTTGCAGGCGTGGATTATATACCAGCGACCGCGATGCACACATGTTCGGAGTTCCCGAGTTCGACGTTCGCGTTCGGAGTTCACGCTCTAGCGTGTCTTCGGATCGCAGACACGCTAAAGCGTGAGCTCCGAACATTTTCCAGTTGAACCCGCGTGCCGAACGGCCAAGAATTCGCACATGAACAGGACTAATTGCTTCGTGGCGGCGCTGGTGCTGGCGGGCGGCCTGATGGCGCGGGCGGCCGAGCCCGAGATCAAACTCCCCGCTTCAGCGACCACCGCCGCCAAGGCCCTGGCCGATTCGCCCCGGCACGGCGAATGGGCCGACATCGCCCTTCCCGGCAGCACCACAAAAATCCACACCTGGGTCGTTTACCCCGAGCGCAAGGACAAAGCCCCGGTCCTACTGGTCATCCACGAGATCTTCGGCATGACCGACTGGGTCCGCGCCGTCGCCGACCAGGCGGCGGCCGAGGGCTTCATCGCCGTGGCGCCCGACCTGCTCTCGGGCATGGGCCCCGGCGGCGGTGGAACCGATTCCTTCACCGGCGACGGCGTCCGCCAGGCCTTCGCCAAACTCAGCAACGACGAGGGCGCCAAACGGCTCGACGCCGTCCGCGCCTACGCGCTGGCGTTCCCGGCCGCCGGGACCAAGACCGGCACGGTGGGCTTCTGCTGGGGCGGCTCGGCCAGTTTCATGTACGCCACCCGCCAGCCCGCCCTTAACGCGGCCGTGGTCTACTACGGCACGCCGCCCAAGCCCGACGAAATGGCCAAGATCGCGTGTCCCGTGCTCGGCCTCTACGGCGGTGACGATGCCCGCGTCAGCGCGACAGTCCCCGCCGCCACGCGAACCATGGCCGACCTCAAGAAGACCTATACGCCGCACATCTACGACGGCGCCGGCCACGGATTCCTTCGCCAGCAGGATGGACGCAACGGCACCAACCTCAAGGCATCGCAGCAGGGCTGGACCGAGACTGTCGCGTTTCTGAAGAAGAACCTCGAGTAAGCATCGGTCGCCGCGGCTCATTTCGGCGCGGGCAGGTTCTGCGATACGGAGAGAATGCAGACGGTGGCCGGCTTGAGCTTGGCGGCCACCTCCTCGGCGTTGAGCGCCTGCGTGCCGGCCGGCGCGGGCGTGATGGTCACCTTGTTCTTGGCCAGGAACTTCTGAATCCGCCATGCGCTGATCGCCATGCCGTAGCTGTCCACCATCGCGTTCGACATCGTCTTCATCGTGACGATGCCCATGACCTGGCCGTGGGCGTCAAGGAGCGGCCCGCCCGAGTTGCCGGGGTTGACCTTGGCGTCGGTGAGGATGTCGGCCGGGTCCACCGGGGCCACGCCGGAGACAATGCCCTGGGTGATCTTGACGTTGGTGCCCATGCGGTCGAGCATGGGATAGCCCATGACGAAACAGGCGGCGCCTTCCTTGGGGAGGGCGGAATCGCCGAACTCGACAACCGGGAACTTGCCGTCGGGTTTGATCCGCAGCAGCGCCAGGTCCTGGTCGGCGTCGATGGCGACGACCTCCGCGCTCTTGCGGACATTGCCGGATAGCATGATCAGGAACGTCTTGCCCTTGGCAACCACGTGGCGGTTGGTGAGCACCAGCCCGTCCTCAGTGACGATGAACCCGGTGCCTGAGGACATCACGATCTCGTCCGCCCGGCCGGGCACGGGCACCCGCTGCCAGGGCGGGACCAGCGGAAAGCCCTGGCTGGGACCGCTGATATGGTATTTGCCCGCGAGGATTCGCGAGGCCTCCGTGGCCGCCTTCAGGGTCGCGGTTTCGGCCATGCGCTTCGAAGCCGCGATCGCCACGATGTTCACCAGGTTCTGGGCGAGCTGTGGCGTGTCGCCTTTGATCGCCGCCTTGTAGAACATGTCCAGGGCGCCGGCGGTGTCCTGCTTGGCCAGCAGGGCCACGCCCAGGTTGTTCATGGCCCCCACGTTGTCGGGGCTCAGTTTCAGACCCTGCTGGAAATATTTGATGGCATCGTTGTGGTTCTCGGCCCGCAACGCGATGAAGCCCAGCGCAAAGGTCGCCTCGGGGTCGGGATAGAGTTTGTTGATCTCCTCCAGTTTCTTGACCGCGGTGATCGTCTGGTTGTTCCGCATCATCTCCTGAGCTTCGTCGGAAAGCTTCTTGACCTTTTCAATCAGCGCCGTGCGCTCGTCCCCGCCGATCCACCGGCCATTGATCTTCTCCGCCTTGCCTTCGTCCAGTTTCTGCCATTTGGCCAGTTCCGCCTTGGCCGCCTCGAGGTCCGCCGCCGCCGGCGCGGGCTTGCCGTCGATGAAGCTCTGCCAGATGGCGACCGCCGCCAGCGGCACCTCGACCGCCTCGGCCTTGCGGCGCGTGGACTGGAAATCGGCGCTGCTGACGGTGGTGCCGCTGCCGCCGCCGGCCGCGGGCGTCGCCACCTTGCCCACCTTGTGCGATTTGACGTTTTCCTCGGGAATGGTGCGGCTCATCCCATCGGCCGTCTTGACCCAATAGCCGCCGGCCTGCTTGATGACCGTGCCTTCAAGGACGGTGCCATCCTGAAGCGTCAACGTGTCGGCCGACGCAACCCCGTACAGAAGTGCCGCCAGGAGAACAACCCACTGCGAGCGTGTTGTCATGGTCCACCCTTGTTATGTCCGCCGACAGTCTACCACGTTGCGGGAGGATTACACCTGGTAAATTGAAAATATTTCTGCGATATGGCATCAGATTGATACGCGATCTCCGGACTCGTGTGGAGGGCAGCGTGGTTGTTCGCCGTCATTTTGGAGGCACTCCGATCCGCACGTCTTCAGAGCAACCTCTCCCCCCCGCCGCGCGGTACCAGGCCCATAACCTTGTCAACGATCTGCTCGACCGAAATCCCCTCGGCCTCGGCGTTGAAGTTGGGCACGATGCGGTGACGCAGCACCGGCGGGGCCACGGCCTCGATGTCGTCCAGGGTCACGAACAGCCGACCGTGCATCAGCGCCCGGGCCTTGCCGGCCAGGATCATGTACTGCCCCGCGCGCGGGCCGGCGCCCCAGCTCAGCCAGTGGCGGACGAAATCGCTGGCGCCCGGCTCGTTGGGACGGGTCGTCCGCACGATGTCCAGCGCAAAGTTGTAGGCGTGGTCGCCCACCGGCACGCGCCGCACGAGTTGCTGCATCCGGGCGATCTTCTCCCCGTCCAGCACGCGGTTGACGGCCGGCCGGGCGGCGCCGGTGGTGCGTTTGAGCATCTCCAGTTCCTCTTCGCGCTTGGGATAGTTCACGGTCACCATGAACATGAAGCGGTCGAGCTGGGCCTCGGGCAGCGGATAGGTGCCCTCCTGCTCGATGGGGTTCTGCGTCGCCAGCACGAAGAACGGATCGGGCAGGTCGAGCGTCCGCGTGCCGACGGTCACCTGGCGCTCCTGCATGGCCTGCAAGAGCGCCGACTGCGTCTTGGGCGGAGTGCGGTTGATCTCGTCCGACAGGATCATGTTGGCGAAGATCGGGCCTTTCTGAAACTCGAACCGCCGCCGGCCGCTATCCGGATCTTCCTGGAGAATATCTGTCCCCGTAATATCTGACGGCATGAGGTCGGGCGTGAACTGGATGCGGCGGAACGACAGGTCCATGGCCTGCGAGAGCGTCCAGACCAGCAGCGTCTTGGCCAGCCCCGGCACGCCCTGCATGAGACAGTGCCCCCGCGCGAAAACCGCGACCAGCAGTTCTTCGATGACGCGATTCTGGCCGACGATCACCTTGGCGATCTCCGCCTGAAGCATCTGGTAAGTCTGCCCGAGAGATTCGGCCGCCTGGATGTCCGCCGGATCAGCGCTGTTCATAATCACCTGGACTCTGCATCATCGCGGCTGACATTGTGGTGCGGGCTTCCTGCCTGCTTGTGCGACCGTGCAGGCTGGGCACCCAACACAGCTATGGCCGCAACACTCGGATCTTGGACACCGAAAGCTCGTCGAGCTTCTTCTCGCCGCCGCGCGCCAGGAACCGCACCCCAGGTACGCGCAACCCGCCCGAAAGGCCGTGCGGTCCGGCGTAAACGGTCTTCCCGTTGGCCTCGACGACCACGTTTCTGCTGTCGAGTTTCAGGGTCACGATGTTTCGGCCTTCGGCCGCCTTCACCAGCGAGCCGGCCATGGTGCCATCCGGCCGATACACCGCAAATTGTCCATCGCGGACATCGACAACGAGTTCCCTGGGCGACATGGCCTTGGGCCCGTCGAAACTCGTCGACTCGCTCACAAACACCTGCAAGTCCAGGTTTACCGATGGCTTGCCCCGGTTGAACCCGATCTCGACGTCCAGCGGGTCGCCCGCCGGCAGCGGCTCGGCCAGATGAACGCCACCGCCCACAAAATCCTTCCCCCCGGTGGGCTCGGCCGAGCGAATCCCCTTCGCCGCCGCCGACACCACGGGCTTCCTGCCGAATTCCCTGAGTTCCGGCGGCACGCCAACACTCAGGTCGGCCAGCAGCACCGTCCGCGGGAATGTCATGTTCTGTAGTTCCGCGACGCCCGGCTCCAAGCCCGGCTGGCGCATCAGCACCACCGCCACGACGATCAGCACCGCCAGAATGCCGACCGCCGCCAACAGCGCGATCAGACCGGCCGCCGGTACCGCCGGCTGCGCACCTCCGACCGGCTCCTTTTCGATCTGCTCCATCACCTTCCGCGTGAAGCCGGCGCCCGCACGAATCGACCGGTATTCGAGACCGGCTTCCAGGTCTTCCCGCGCCCGGAGCAACAATTGGTAGTCATCCGCGTCCGCTCCGCCCATCGAACGCAGTTTCTCGACGGCTTCCTTCCATTGCGGACTCTTCGGCCCGCAGCGCAGGGCGTCGGTGAGCAACTCAAGGAACCGATCTCGTTCGAAGTCCAGCATTTGACTCATGGTCCGGCCTCCTGCCTACTCGGCAACCGTGTCCTCCGGCCTGTCCCCTGCATCGTCGATGCCCACCGGATCATCGCCATGCCCGCGGGGCGGCCCGCCCAGGACCCGCGCCAGCCGCTTGAGCCCGTGGAACATGCGCGACCGCAGGGTGACGGCCTTGGTCCCGGTGATTTCCTCCATCTCCGCATACGACAGGTCCTGGAACACGCCGAGCACGATCACTTCCTTCTGGTCCGTCGGCAGGTCATCCAGCGCCTTGAGCATCCGGCCGATCTCCTCCTGCCGCTCGGCGGTATCAACGACCTTGTGGGCCACCGCGTACGGATCGCCGCTGATCTCGACGCCTTCGAGGTTGAGTTCGGTGACGTTGCGCACCGGGCTGCGCTTGCGGCGCCGCGAGTAGTTGATGGCCAGGTTGCGCGTGATGGTGAACAGCCAGGTGGAGAACTTCTGCGGATACCGATACGTCGGGGCAAACCGGAACGCCCGCAGGAAGACTTCCTGGGCAATCGATTCGACATCCTCGACGTTGCCGAGCATGCGGTAGAGATACGACAGGACCGAGGCGCTGTACCGCTCGTACAGCAGCGAAAACGCCGGGCGGTCGCCCCGCTGGGTGCGGCGCATCAAGTCCTCGTCGCTGGTCTTGCCAAGCGGCGCGGACGGCTTGATCTCGGCAGGTTCAGTCGCCTGCGGTTTGGCGGGCGGCTTGGGGGTCGGTTTGTCGGAGCGTTTCTGCATGCGTTACCTGGAATTACACATCATACGGGGGAAATGTTTTTGTGCGAGGGAACTGGGTATTTGCTATTGGTTATTTGTTGTTTGTTGTTTGTTCTTTGTCACTGGTCATTTGTCACCGGTCACTTGCTACCGATCACTGATTACCGATGACCGATCACCGATCACCGCTCCTACCTCGCCGCCGACAGCGCCTGTGCCAAACTGCGCACCTCATGCACGGCCACGCCGCCGAGTTTGGGGATCGCAGTCCCCAGGCGAGGCGAGATGGCTTGCGAGCAGCCCAGGCGCGAGGCTTCGCGCAGGCGGTTTTCGAGTTGAGGAACGCTGCGCACTTCGCCGCCCAAGCCCAGTTCGCCAACGGCGATGGTGCCGGCCGAGAGCGGGCGGCCGGAGTGGGCGGAGGCGATGGCCAGGGCGATGGCGAGGTCAATCGCCGGTTCGGCCACCTTCACGCCACCGGCAATATTCACGAAGACATCGTCGGCGGCCAGGCGCATGTCGGCGCGTTTTTCCAGCACGGCGATGATCATGGCCACGCGGTCGGAGGACGCGCCGGAGACTTTGCGCTTGGCCGCCCCAATGACGCTGCTGGCGGTCAGGGCCTGCACCTCGACGAGCAGCACGCGCGAGCCCTGCATGGCGGCGGTGATGACGCTGCCGCTCGGCGGGCCGGCCTCGCCGTGCTCCTCGGTGAAAAGCCTGCCTGGGTCGGCCACCTCGATCAGCCCGCCGCCGGTCATTTCGAACAGCCCCACCTCGTGCGTCGAGCCGAAGCGGTTCTTGATGCAGCGGACGACGCGGTGCGTGTGAAAACGGTCGCCTTCGAAGTACACCACCGTGTCTACGATGTGCTCCAGCAGTTTCGGCCCGGCCAGCGTGCCCTCCTTGGTCACATGGCCCACAAGAAACAATGCCGTTCCGGTTTGCTTGGCAAAGCGCACCAGCTGCGCGGCCGACTCACGCACCTGGGCGACGCTGCCCGGCGCCGACTGTAG
>JBIOJL010000311.1:0-7298 GCA_044450885.1 Tepidisphaerales bacterium | reverse complement strand
GGCGGGCCGGGAGGGATGTCCCTCCGTATATACCGGCGCGCTGCGCGCCCGGCGCTCCGGGCGCGCAACAGCGCGCAGCGCAAAAGTGGCTTTGGTGCTATAGGGGTGCGCCAAAATATAATTGGAATTCTTCCGCGCGCGCAACAGGCGCGCGCAGCGCGAAAAGCGGAAGTGCCGGTCCAGTCAGGAGTTATCGGCGGATTTGGTGAATTGGGGCATGAGTTCAAACGATGTCTTGCAATCTGCGTTAATCTGCGTCATCTGCGGACCCTTGTCTTGTCGGTGGATGCCATGTCCGCCGACATGCAGGGCGGCGGCGAAAACATTCCGAGAAACCCTGCGGAGAGACTACACTGTTACCATGGTGTTATGCGCAAATTCCCGGCCCGTCCTCGTATCTGCTCCGTGACGACCAGAGGCGAATCAAGAGAATCGCTCCTGACCCGCTCCTGACCCGTTTTCCCGATTGGTGGTGATGAACCGTCCGAATGTCAAGATGGCGTTCGACAGTCAGCCCTGACGGCGTGCCTGGCGATCCTGTCGCTGACAACGCCCACCTGAAAACCAGAACCAGACCAGACGCCCGGCTACCTTCGCCCCGCCTTCTTCAGCAGACCGTCCACCCACGCGGCGTCGTCTCCCGCAAGTGCCGGGACGCACTCCTTCGCGTAATCCAGCGAGCCATATCGCCCGTTGCGGTACACCTGATCCAGCAGCGTTTGCAGATCGAGCGTGACATCCTTGTCGGCCGGCCGCAACGGGATGGGAATGATCGGCAACCGCCTCCGCAACGAAATCGGGAAATACTCAACGCGGCCATGGGTCCCGGCCCGCCGGGTGACAATGCGGTAGGGGGTGCGTCGCGTGCATAGGTGATCACGGTCGTAGGCACGTCCAGCCAGTGCTGTTCGAGATAAGGATCCATGCCGGGGAATGGGCTTTTCATAGAGCGAACCTCAAGCCGCATTATACGTCTGAGTGGCATGTCATGCACAGAATCGGTTCTGCTGCCGGATCTGTGCAGGCTGGAAGCCCGCACCACAATGCGACGGCATTCAGATCACCCGACATTCAACCCGTTCAAGTAGTCCTCCAGGTCCTTGCGTGACTTCTCCAGGTCCTTCTGGCCCTGGTCGATGCTCTTGAGCAGCGCATCAAGCTGGGTCTCCTGTTGATCGAGCTTTTCCATCAGACGGGTGCGCAGGGCGCTCTTGTCGGGCAGGCTCTTGATGTTCTCGCGAATCCGGGTCTGGTCCTGCGTAATCGCGGCGATCTCGTTCCTGGCCTTGTCGATGCCGCGCTGAATCTCCACGAGCTTCTGCCGCATCTTGGCGGCCGTGATCAGGGCTTCCTTCACGGCCGGCGGGATTTCGCCGGCCTTGGAATAGAACTCGACGGTGCCGACGTCGGCGCTGAGCAGTTGGAACTGTTCGCCCTGGACGATCTCTTCCTTCACCGTGAACGTTCCCGTCTTGCCGGCCGGGACCACGGTCTTGAACCGGTAGAGCCGGTCCGTCGTCTCCATCGCCTTCTCCGGCTGAACCAGCTTCCAGTTCTGGCGGAGGGGATGTTCGATGATGAGCGTCTTGTCGGCGTCGGCCTTGTTGTCGGCGTCGTATTCCTGGGTGAAAACGTTCTTGCGCTGCAGTTGCAGGACGCCCTTGACGATCTTGCCGGTCAGCAGGGACGACTCGTTCTTGTTCCTGGTCGAGTTGACCAGCATCTGCAGGTCAATGCCGTAACTTAGCAGGCGCTCCTGATTCGGCGGCAGGTTGTCGATCTTGGCATCGCCGGCGTAGGTGGCGCCGTCCAGCACCGTGATCGGGCCCTGCAAAAGATGTTTCTTCGTCGTGTTCTTGACGCGGGCGCCGTTCAGCGGGTTCTTGGCCAGCACGGCGGCGTTGTAGATGGAGAGTCGTTCCACTTCGATCGGGTCGGTGATGATGGGGATCATGGCCGACCGCTGGCGGGGGAGCGAGACGTTGCCGACGGTGTATTGGAAGAGTTCACCGACCTTGGAGGCCGAGGCGACGGAAGCCACCGACGCGGCCGCGTTCATGGGTTTGTCGGCGGCGCGTGCGTAGTCCATTCCCATGGCCATTTGCTGCATCTGCTGCATCTGCTTGCCGTCGACGCTGGCCGCTTCGCCCTTGCCGGCGAGACCGGCGCGCAAGCGATTGGCCTGCGGTTGGCCTCCGGCGCTGACAGGCCCGGAAACGCTGTCATCCATTGCGGCCAGTTCCACTGCTTTTCTGGTGGAAATCCCGGCGTCATAGGTCTGCGGCCGCAGGCTGGCGTACAACTCGGGCTGCACCACGGGCCGGGGAATGTACAGCGGCTGGTAGAGTTCCTGGATGAACGAGATCGGCCGGCCGGAGACGAGGCTGAGCTGCACGTCGTTCCAGTCGTTGTCGGTCTGGTTCTCGACAATCGCCCAGCCCTGGAGCTGGTGCTTGTCCTTCTCCGGCGAGAGCAGCAGGCGATAGCTGGTCTTCCAGATCGGAGTTTCGACCACATAACCCAGGCGCACGAGCCGTTCGCCATCGCCCTGGAAGTTGATGGTGACGGGTTTCTTGTCCTGGTCGCGGGCGTGGGCCAGCGCCGACAGGGCCCGGTTCAGTTCCTCGCCAAGCTGGGGATCTTCGAGCTCGAGCTTGACGACATCATCGAGACCGATGGTGCGGATTGTTCCCCCGGCCAGAAGATTGAGCACCCAGACTTCGATGGCGGCCTTGTCCACGGCCTTGGGATTCTTCTCCAGGCCGAGGATCGTGCCCTGGAGATTCTCGGTTCCCGCCGTGATCTTCACCTTGGCGCCGCGGAGCTGGTTCAGAAGCTCGGCCAGCGTTGGGTTGGAGGTGATATCCACCTGGAAGGAGCGGAGGAGTTTGTCAACGGGGTCCTGCGAGGGATAGACGATGGTGGTGACTTTGCCCCCGCCCATGTCCTGGAGGACGAGGGACTTGAGGATGTCGTTGATCTGGTTGGTCTTGAAGCGGAGTTCGGTGGACGAGTTGCCCTTGACCTGCCCGACGTGCTCGAAATAGCCGACGCCGGATGAGAACAGCACGACGGCTTTCACGGGCACGTCGGCCTGCTTCTCATCCGCCTTGGGCGCGCCGGCCGCGAGGCAGGGGAAGGAGACGGCGGAAATGGCGAGCGACAGCACGGCAGCGCGGAGGAGGTTCTTCATGGTGAGAGTCCTTTGTTGGGGGATTGGACGCTGGAGGGTGGCGGAAGTTTCAGGGACGCCGTGTGCCCTGGTTCCTGGCAATGGTAGGGCGGTTTCGCCGAAACCGCCGCTGTGGGGTCTGTAGCCGCGATCGCTGATCGCGGTCCCCGGCCGCGATCAACGATCGCCGCTAAAATCGGCGGGCACACCCCGCCGTTGCACGTTGCACCATCGTGCTTTGCGGCTCGGCCTGTTCCCCATATACTGCCGGCTTCTGGATTCCAAACTTGAGCAGCCGCAAACGAAAAACCCGCCAGCTTGCCATGCAGGTGCTCTACCTGTGGGACTGCCAGCAGCAGGCCGACCGGGCACTGGGCGCACAGGCGGTGGCCGATGGTTCGGATGAGGCGAAAATCCGCGAGGAGGCCCTGCAAATGGCCTGGGATGCCTGGGAATTCCACGCGGCGGCCGACGAATGGGTCACGCGGCTGGCCCCGCACTGGCCGGTTGGGCGACAGGCGGCCGTCGACCGGGCGATCCTGCGGCTGTCCGTCTGGGAAATGACCCACACCACGACCCCGCCGAAGGTCGTCATCGACGAGGCCATTGAGATGGGCAAGGAATATTCCACCGAGAACAGCCCGGGGTTTCTCAACGGCGTGCTCGATTCCGTCCTCAAGGAACACCGCGACCTGACCGGCCACAAATCCGCCGACCCCGTCGCGCTTCCAACCGACCTTCCCGCACCCAAACCAACCGAGGGCTGAGGCATGGCGTTCTTCTGGAAGACTGTCGACAAGCTCAAGGGGGCCCTCAAGAAGACCTGGCAGATTCTCAACACCGATGTCGGCACGCTGTTCATTCCCGGCCGGCAGATCAACGAGGCGTTCCTGACCGAGGTCGAGGAGAAATTCATCCGGGCCGACATGGGCGTGAAGAATGTCGAGCCGTTGGTGGCGGCCGTCCGCGAACAGTGGCGGGCCGGCAAGATCAAGAGCGCCGAACAGGCCCGCGAGATCATCAAGCAACAGTTGCTCTCCACCTGGCCGACGGCCGACCGCGAGCTGCGCTTTGCGGCGTCGGGCCCCACCGTGATCCTGGTCGCCGGCGTCAATGGCGCCGGCAAGACTACCAGCATCGCCAAACTTGCCTGGCTGCTCAAGAACCAACTGAGCAAGAAGGTGATGGTCTGCGCCAGCGACACGTTCCGCGCCGCGGCCGTCGAACAACTCAGCATCTGGGCCGGGCGCATCGGCGTGGAGATCGTCAAGCACCGCATGGGCGCCGACCCCGGCGCGGTGGCCTACGACGCCTGCGAGGCCGCCAAGAGCCGCGGCATGGACGTGTTGCTGGTGGACACGGCCGGGCGCCTGCACACGCAGGACCACCTGATGCGCGAGCTGACTAAGATCCGCGACGTGGTTGCCAAGCGCGTCGAGGGCGCGCCTCACGAGGTGATCCTGGTCCTCGACGCCACCGCCGGCCAGAACGCCCTGAGCCAGGCCCGCAATTTCGGCCAGGCGATCAGCGTTTCCGGCATAATGCTCGCCAAGCTCGACGGCTCGGCCAAGGGCGGTGTGGTGGTCGCCATCCGCGAGCAATTGAAGATCCCCGTGAAATTCGTCGGCCTCGGCGAAACCCCCGAGGACATTGAGACCTTCGACCCTGCGCGCTTCATCGACGCGCTCTTCCAGGGCGTGTCCTGAGCGCTGATCAGATGAGGCGCCGACTCTTCAACTTCCTCTCAGTTGTGTCGCTGCTGCTCTGCCTGGCGACGGCGATGCTGTGGGTGCGGACATGGCCCGTGCTGGCGCCGGTCAATCCCGATCCCGCGAATTCCGATGGCGTGCAGCGAGTGCTCGCCAAGGAATTGCAGTGGTTGCGATTTGACGGAATTGCCTTGGACGACGTCCTACACTTCATGCGGGACGTGTCGGGCGCAAAGATCCATGTCGACTGGTGGGCATTGAAGAAAGCAGGCGTCGAACGCGAAACGCCGGTCACATGTCGTCTAAGAGACGTCTCCTTCGGTCACGCCTTGGCCGACATCATCTCGGTGGCACCCGGCTTGGAATACGTCACAGAAGGCGACGGTCATCTACGTTTCCACCAAGGCCGCCTTGGCGAGCGACCTTCGGCGTGGTTATTCGGTCAAAGCCAGAACCTTCAAGGGGCCAGAACAATACCGTATCGCGAATCCCGGGCATAACGGCCAACCCTCCCAATTGCGGTGGTATGGCACAACCTTGTGCTACGTCTCGCCCGGCTCGACGGCGTTGGAGCTCGATCTCGGATACAACCGATTGACGTGTTCTGCCTACCGTGGTTGCCTGTGTGTCTATGTGACTCCATTGGACCCGGCCCGACAATATCAGGATGGCATTCCGGTACCTCGAGCCGGAAACACGGCCGTGAACGCAAATAGCCCCAAGGAACTACATCGTTTTGCCGGTTTCTCTTTGCGGCGGGCGACCGTGCCCGACAGTCACTGGGTCGTCGACCTGCCGCTCTGGTGCCCGCTGGTGCTCTTTGCCATCCTGCCGCTGCTCTGGACGCGGCGATGGCGCAGACGTCGCCGGCAACGCATGATGGGCCTCTGCACCGTCTGCGGCTACGACCTCCGTGCCACCCCCGACCGCTGTCCCGAGTGCGGCACGATTCCGGCCAGGGCCAAGCAATTGGTGACAACGAATTAGCCGCGAAGGCGCGATATCGCGAAGACAGACGCGAAGAAGAGCGGCCACAGAGGCTCACGCCCGGCGAGCACGCCTCACGACCCAACGGCGCAACGTAAGGCAAGGAAGAGCAATTCAATCCTCTTCGCGTCCGTCTTCGCGCCTTCGAGGCTTCGCGGCTAATGGTTCGCTGTAATGGCCCACAGCGGAGAACCCGCGAGCCCGAAGACTTATTTACCCTTCGCCTGCCGCAGCACCGCCGAGAACCACCCGTCGGCCGGCTCGGCCGTGTCGTCCGCGCCGCCTCGGTTCTCGGCCGCACGGCGCTCGCGCCTTTCTTCATTGACAGCGCGATCTGCCCGCGAACCAGGTCGACGCGCTCTTCCAAGGCGTGTCCTGAGCGCAACCGCAAACCCCGTTGCTTGCCACAGTTGCGCATTTCGACAACATTTCCGAACATCGGGGGTAGTAGTGAATGAACCAACAGAAGTGACGCGGCCCGGATGGCCGCGGGGTGGTCGCCCCTTCTTTTCGCGGACCTGGTTGGGCCCGCGCTGGTAAAACTCTAACGTAGCGGTGCAACAATGAAAAACATACGCTCAGTCTGCGCGCTGATGGCGCTGGCATGCATTCTGGCAAACGCGGCCATGGCCGCCGAGCCGGCGAAGAAACTCCCGGAGAAAAAGGTTCGCATTGACGGCACGACCTACGAAATCGAATTGCTCCAGATTCCGGCCGGGAAGGTCGATTTGCCATCCCACAAGGAGGGTGAAGAGCCCCGGACCGTGCAGGTCAAGTCGATTTGGGTGGGGAAGAAGGAGATGGAATGGCCGCCGTATTACTACTGGGCCTGGGCCATCGATGTGCCCGGCGACATTCCGAAGTTGCAGGCAATTGCGGCCAAGACCCGCCCAACCCGGGCGTATGGCGGCTGGGACAGTGGTTGGGGAACCGAAGGCATGCCGGCGATGCGCGTCACCCTCCACGCGGCCCAACTCTACTGCAAATGGCTTTCGGAGAAGACGGGCAAGAAGTTCCGCCTGCCGACCGAGGCCGAATGGGAATACGCCGCCCGCGCCGGCGGCCCGCCGCTCGAGAATCTCAGCGAAGCCGAACTGGACCGCGTCGCCTGGTACGCCGCCAACAGCGATGAACAGACGCACCCTGTCGGCACCAAGGCGCCCAATGCCTGGGGGTTTTACGACACGCTGGGCAACGTCGCCGAGTACGTGCAGAACGAGGACCCCAAGGGCCTGCCCTTTGCCAAAGGTGGATCGTGGAAGAATCCGGCCAAGTGGATCAACACGACCAAGCGGCAATACTGGACCGCCAAGTGGCAGGAACGGGACCAGAATCCGATCAGCATCTGGTGGCTTTCCGACGGCGACTTCGTCGGCTTCCGCGTGGTCTGCGAGGATTAGCCGTTCGGAGTACCGGCGTCAGGCGGGGAT
>JBIOJL010000310.1:0-7304 GCA_044450885.1 Tepidisphaerales bacterium | reverse complement strand
TAAAACCTGGGGCGCTTAAAAAATTGCGGCTTTTGGGGGGGTGCCAGGTTTTCAATATTTAACCGGGTGTTTGTTGTTACCCCACACCGGGTTTTTTTTTTAAACGCGGGGCCCCCCGGCGCCCTGGTTACACCACAAATACCTACTGACTACTGACCACGGACCACGGACTCGCGCGCGCAAACAGACGGGGCCGCATGGCTGCGGCCCCGTGTCTGTTTACGTTCACTGAAGGGGCGGCCGCTCCCGGCGGTGCAGGAGCACGGCCATCGCGCCGGTCAGATCAGTTTCTCTTCGCCGGGCTGGGGGACATGGGGCGCCGGCACCTTGGCGTCCATGGACAGTTCCTTGGGGAAGATGTCGAGCTTGGAGTTGTAGGCCTGGTCCCAGGAGACCTTCTTGCCGGTGTAGCAGGACATACGGCCCATGACAGCCGTCAGCGTGCTCTCGGCGACCTGTTTGGCCTCGTTGATCGGCTTGCCGCTGGTGATGGCGGTGAGCAGGTCGGCGTGCTCCTGCTGGTAGCCGCTGCGCTTGTTGCCGAAGCCCTTGCGCTGGCCGCCGAACGGCTGCACCCAACCGCCGGGATTGGATGTGCCCTTGGTGCCGATGGCGTATTCCGAGACGTTCTCGGTCGATTGCGGCCAGTGGCGGCAGAAGGAGAGGGCCCGGCCGCCGTTGGGGAACTCGTACTCGATGCCAAAATGGTCCCAGATCTCGCCGGGGACCTGGCCTTCCTTGTCGCGGCACTGGCGTCCGCCGAGGCCGTAGGCGCTGGAGGGGTGGGACTTCATGACCCAGCACATGACGTCGAGGTTGTGGACGTGCTGCTCGCAGATCTGGTCGCCGCAGAGCCAGACGTAGTGATACCAGTTGCGGAGCTGGGCTTCCATGTCGGTCATGCCGGGCTGGCGCTTGTTGAACCAGATGCCGCCGCCGTTCCAGTAGACGCTCATGTGGACGACATCGCCGATCTCGCCGTCGTGGATGCACTTGATGGTGTCGATGTAGTTGGTCTCGTGGCGGCGCTGGGTGCCGGCGACCACGCAGAGTTTCTTCTCTTCGGCGACCTTGGCGGCGTCGAAGACCATGCGCAGGGCGGTCGGATCGGTGCCGACGGGCTTTTCCATGAACACGTTCTTGCCGGCGGCAACGGCGGCGGAGAAGTGGAAGGGGCGGAAGCCCGGCGGGGTGGCCAGGATGACGCAGTCGACGCCGGCGTCGAGGACGCCCTTGTAGGCGTCGAAGCCGGTGAAGACTTTTTCCTTGGGAAGGTTGAATTTCTTGGCAACGCCGCTGACGCGGTCGGGGAACATGTCGCCGGCGGCGACGATCTCGGCCTTGACGCCGGCAATGCCGGCGCCCGCGATGTGGTCGCCGGCCGCGCCGCTGCCGCGTCCGCCGCAGCCGATGACGCCGGTGCGGATGACGTCGCTGCCGGCGGCGTGGGCGTAGTTGGTGCCCATGGCCGCCAGGGTGGCCGCCGTGACGGCGCCGGATGTCTTGATGAAGCCTCGCCGCGAAACATTGGTTTGATCCATAGCTCGTTCCTTTCGATTGCTGCCACAGGCGTATGTGCCCGCCGCCAGCGGTCGGTTGTGTAAGTGCCCCACCGCGTTCACCGCGTTCGAGCGACGCGCGACGCCACGGAAAACCGGCCGACACAGCCGGCAGGGGACTCGTTCATCCTGTTTGTACGCGCTTGGGTGAGGGTTGTTGCAGGGGTTGGGGCAATCCCCCAACAAGGACTTCTTACCGCGCCCGATACAACCCATGCTCGCGAATGTATTGCGCCACGCCCGGCGGCACCAGGTATTCGATCGACTTTCCCGTCGCGATCCGCCGGCGGATCTCCGTGGAGCTGATGTCCAGCAGCGGCGTGTCGGCGACGTGATAGCGCAGCCCCAGATACGCCGGGGGCAGCGCGTTCCAGTCGATTTCGGTGCCGGGGCGCCGCATCACAACAAACTGCGCTTCTTGCAGCAGCGCCTGCGGATCGCGCCATTTGGGCAGATACATCAGCATGTCCGCGCCGATCAGCCAGTACACCTGTTCCCATTGGCGGATTTGCTTTAGCTGCCTCACCGTGTCTATCGTATAGCTGGGCGGCGGCCGGCGCAGTTCGATGTCGTCCACCGCGAACAAGTGGGGCTGCAACTCCGCGGCCAGACGGCACATCGCCAGCCGATGCTGCGGTTCTGCAAACTCTGCACCCGCCGGCTTGTGCGGAGGATGCGCTGCCGGCACCAGCAAGACCCCGTCAAAACCGAGGGTCTCGGCCACCCTCCGGGCACATACTAAGTGCCCGTCGTGAATGGGGTTAAAGCTGCCGCCGAAACATAAATATCGCATGCCTCCACCCTATGCATTGTGAGATTCTCATTCAAGAGGGAAAACTCCTTTGCATTATTCCATTTCTCATGGCACTCTATGCTCTGTGGATTGGTCACCTACTTGCCGCTTCAGTGGCGTCCGTAGGCCAGAGTGAATGTGAAAAACTCGGTACGACGGTGTGCTGAAGCAGGCGCGTTTTGTTCGCATTATTCGAAGCAGCAAATCGGCTTTGAAAACGGCACGTTCGACGAGTGCGGCAGTCGCTTGCATATCGTATCGACATGATACTATATGTCCGCCAATCAAAATGAACCAACGCTCCACCAGATGGAAGGAGTCCACGATGATAGCCACACGCCTGAAGAACGGGATGAGAAGAGTCTTCAAGGGAATTCCACGAGAGCTGCGCAGCCGGGCCGAGCAGATCCTGGCCCTGGATTACGCTTTCATGGATTCGCCGCAATACCGCCGGAAGAGCTTTGAAAACAGCCTCTTCGGCCCGGGTTGCGACCCCGTCCTCCCCGACACAAGCTGGTACCAGCCGACCTTCGAGGACCTCGACAAGGAGATTACCAACTCCCCCAAGCTGATGACCTCGGCGGAAGAGCGCCTGATGTTCTTCCGCTTCAATTTCTCCAAGCGGCGGCTGATGCAGATCAAGCGGAAAGTCGCCGCGGAAACCCTCACCCGCGAGCTGGCCGAGGAAGCCGTGAAGTGGCACGACCGCTACGAACTCTATCGCGAATACCTCACGCGCACGAACCTGGCGCTGGTGCTGGCGATGGCCAAGCGCACCCGGCTGGGACAGGTCGACTTCGCCGAAATCGTCAGCGAGGGCAACATGGCCCTGCTCCGCGCCGTGGAGAAATTCGACGTCGAGCGCGGCTTCAAGTTCTCGACCTATGCCTGCCGGGCGATCCTCAAGGCATTCAGCCGGACCTCGCTCAAGCAGAACCGCTATCGCAACCGCTTCCCGGTCGAGTTCGAGCCGGACCTCGAACGCAGCGACTGGTCCGACCGCCGCCGCGAGACGCACGAGACCGAATGCATCGACGAGCTAAAGAACATCGTCGACCGCAATCTGGCCGAACTGACCCAGGTTGAACAAACCGTCATCCGCCAGCGTTTCAACTGGCGCGAGCAGCAGAACTCGCCGCTGACGCTCGAGGAAGTGGGCCAGATCATCGGCGTGACCAAGGAACGCGTCCGCCAGATCCAGAACAAGGCCCTGGCCAAGATCCGCCAGGTTATGGAAGACGGCGTTTTGCGGACGGTCCCAACTGAAGAAAATTTCCAGACGCTTGACCCGGTGGCTGCCTAGAATAGTCCATAACGAACCTCCTCCCATCCCTTTGGGGTGCGCCAACGGCAAGGGCGCACCCCTTTTTCTTTTCTTACTTCTTCCACTCGATGTCCTCGACGCCCGCCAGATGATTCGCCAGTCTCGCCATTGCAAACAACCAGTCGCCCAGCCGGTTCAGGTAGGGCACGATCAGCGGATGGATCGGCCGGTCCAGCGCGAAACCGACCGCCAGCCGCTCCGCCCGCCGGCAGACGGTGCGGGCCACATGCAACCTCGCCGCCAGTTCGCACCCGCCGGGAAGGATGAAATCCCTCAGCGGAACCAGTTGCGCCTCCGCCGCGTCGATCTGCATTTCCAGCCGGCCGACGGATGCCTCGTCCAGCGCGGGGAGATGTTGCGTGGCCGGGCTCTCGGAAGGGGTCGCAAGCTGCGCCCCGACTACGAACAACTCGTTCTGCACCATGCGCAGGTCATTGAGCAGCGTCGGCCCGGCCACCGCCGCGGCCAGGCCGATCTGCGCGTTGAGCTCGTCAACAGTTCCACAGCAGTCGAGTCGCGGGTCCGACTTGCGGGTGCGCTCGCCGCCGAAAATCCCCGTGGTGCCATCATCGCCGGTGCGGGTGTAGAGTTTCATACGCCCGCCATCAGATGTCAAAGTACATGCAGAACTCATACGGATGCGGCCGCACGCGGATCGCATCCACTTCATTGTCCCGCTTGTACTTGATCCAGTAGTGGATCACGTCTGCCGTGAACACATCCCCCGCCAGAAGGAACTCGTGGTCGTTCTCCAGCGCATCCAGCGCCTCTTCCAGCGATCCAGGCGCCGAGCCCATCCGTTCGTATTCCTCCGGCGTCAGGTGATAGATGTCCTTGTCCAGCGGATCGCCCGGATGAATCTTGTTCTGGATGCCGTCAATCGCGGCCATGGTCATGGCGCTGAAGGCGAGATAGGGGTTGCACGAACTGTCCGGACAGCGGAACTCCAGCCGCTTGGTCTTGGGATTTTCGCTGTACATCGGAATGCGGATGGCGGCCGAGCGGTTGCGGCTGGAATAGATCAGGTTCACGGGCGCTTCGTAACCCGGCACCAGGCGCTTGTACGAATTGGTCGTCGGGTTGCACAGCGCGCACAACGCCCGGCCATGCTTCAGAATCCCGCCGATGGCACATAGCCCCGTGTCCGACAGCCCGGCGTAGCGGTTGCCGGCGAACAGCGGCTTGTCGCCTTTCCACAGCGAGAAGTGAACGTGCATCCCCGAGCCGTTGTCCTGGAACAGCGGCTTGGGCATGAACGTCGCCACCTTGCCGTGCCGGGCGGCCACGTTCTTGGCCACGTACTTGTAGTACATCACGTTGTCCGACATGGTCACCAGGTCCTGGTAGCGCATGTCGATCTCGCATTGGCCGCCGGTGGCGCCTTCGTGGTGGTGGGCCTCGACGGGGATGCCCAGGTCCATGAGCGAGGCCACGATCTCCGAGCGGATGTTCTGCATCGTGTCCATGGGCGGGCAGGGGAAATAGCCTTCCTTGAGGCGGATCTTATAGCCCAGGTTGGTGGGGTCTTCGTCGCCGCGGCCCCAGATGCCCTCGCGCGAGCCGACGTAGTGCTTGGAGAAGTTGATCCCCTGGTCGTAGAAGCAGTGGTCGAAGATGAAGAATTCGAGTTCCGGCCCGAACATGGCCCGGTCGGCGATCTTGGTCTTCTTGAGATGCGCCTCGGTCTTGCGGGCGATGGAGCGCGGGTCTCGGGAGTATTCCTTCTTGGTGATCGGATCGCGCACGTCGCAGATCAGCGACAGCGTGGTGTGCTGCATGAACGGATCGAGCCGGGCCGTGTGCAGGATCGGCACCAGCAGCATGTCGGTTTCATTGATGGCCTGCCAGCCGCGGATGCACGAGCCATCGAAGCCGAAGCCGTGCTCGATGGTCTCGGTCGTCAGTTCGCTCACCGGCACCGTGGTGTGTTGCCAGAGGCCGGGAAAATCCATGAATCGCAGGTCGACGAACTGGACCTGTTTGTCTTTGCAGAGTTTGAGAACGTCTTTGGGCGTATCGGCCATGGTAAAAGCCTCCGGGTGAAGCAGTGGTTGGGCGGAGGAATGTTAATCGACCCGGGGCGCGGGGTCAAAAGGGGTTCGGAGTACCGGCTTCAGCCCGTCTGATGCCTCTCCAGACCGGCTGAAGCCGGTACTCCAAACGGCCCGCGCCCCGCCTCGACAACCCCGCTGTCTCCGGCGATGATGAACCCCATCAACAGGAGCATCCGATGATCCACACCTCCCGTCGCGATTTCCTCCGCCACACCGCCGCGGCCGCCGCTTGCGCCGCCCTGGCGCCCGCCGTTGCCGCGGCCGACAAACCCTCCATCTCCTTCGGCCTGGTTACGTACCTCTGGGCCCGCGACTGGGACCTGCCCACCCTCATCAGGAACTGCACCACGACCAAAGTCCTCGGCGTCGAACTTCGCACCACCCACGCCCACGGCGTCGAGCCCAAACTTACGGCCGACCAGCGCACCGAAGTCAAGAAGCGCTTCGACGACACCCCCGTCAAACTCGTCGGCCTCGGCAGCGCCGAGGAGTTCCACAGCCCCGACGCCAAAAAACGCGAGCAGGCGATCGAAACCACCAAAGCCTTCATCAAGCTCAGCCACGACGTCGGCGGCTCCGGCGTGAAAGTCCGGCCCAACGACCTGCCCAAAGGCGTGCCGCCCGAGAAGACCATCGAGCAGATCGGCAAATCGCTCAACATCGTCGGCGCCTTCGGGGCCGACTACGGCCAGCAGATCCGCCTCGAAGTCCACGGCGGCTGTGCCCGCCTGCCGATCATCAGGCAGATCATGGATGTCGCGACCCATCCCAACGTCGCCGTCTGCTGGAACTCCAACGACAGCGACAAGGAACAACCCGGCCTCGAACACAACTTCGACCTCGTCAAGGCGCGTCTCGGCAAGACGACCCACGTCCGCCAACTCGACACCCCCGGCTATCCCTTCCAGGACCTGCTCAATCTCTTCGTCAAGGCCGGGTACAACGGCTGGTGGCTCCTCGAAGCCGGCGGCAAAGACCCCGCCGACCGCGTGGCGGCGTTGGCACAACAGCGCGAACTGTTCGAGCAGATGCTCCTTCGGACGCGGTAGTCTGAAGACGTTCGGAGAAGGCGCCGTCGCCGCCGGCGTGCTATACTCACCGGTCTGTCTTTCCGAAAGGACTATGCCGCGTAAGCCCGCGATCAAGACCGTCGCCTTCGTCTCGCTCGGCTGCCCGAAGAACCTGGTGGACTCCGAGCGCATGCTCGGCCTGCTGGCGCAGGATGGGCTGGCCGTCACGCCGCACCACGAGCAGGCCGACGCCATCGTCATCAACACCTGCGGGTTCCTGGAGGCGTCCAAGGAGGAATCGCTCCGCGAAATCCGCCAGGCCGTCGGCATGAAGGAAGCCGGCCGGTGCAAACGGGTGGTGGTGGCCGGGTGCCTGGTGCAGCGGCACAAGACGAGGCTGCTGTCGGAAGTGCCCGAGATCGACCGCCTCGTCGGGGTGTTTGACCGTGAGCATATCGTCGAGGCCGTTCGCGGCGTGGAGAACCCGCGGGCGGAGCATGGGCATTACCTGGGGAAGTATCACGATCTTACCAAGGGTTCGGGGTTCGGGGTTCAGGGTTCAGG
>JBIOJL010000309.1:0-7319 GCA_044450885.1 Tepidisphaerales bacterium | reverse complement strand
GTCCGCCAGTGGGTGCAGGATGGAACCATCACCGGCCGGGGCATTGTCTCCTCGACCGCGCCCGTCAGCCCGGCCACCACCATCGGCCTGGCCGACAACGCCATGATCCACCAGACGACCTGGGACGGCCAGACCGTCTCCGACGGGACCAACTTCAAACAGATATTGACCATACGGGCGCTGGTGGGCGACACCAACCTCGACGGCAAGGTTGATCAGATCGACTATCTCAACATCATCGCCAACATGGGCCGGGTGGGCGCCACCTATCTCGAGGGCGACCTGAACCACGACGGCGTGGTGACGCCGGATGATCTCGCCCTGGTCTCAGCGCATCTGGGCGCGGCCAGTGCCGCAGTTGCCGGCCCGCAACTGGCGCCTGCGCCGGTGGCCGCTGCTGCCGCGCGGGGCACCGCAGCGCTGCCCACGATTGAACAGCCGGCGGTCCACAAACCCGCCAAGCCGATCAAGGCACGGCTGGGATTCCTGTCCCATAAGGTCAAGCAACTCGTGGAAGTGGTCAAACGCCACGGATCGAAATAGAAACGCCACGGGTCATAATCTTGTCCTCCCCGAGGCTGTGTCGGCCTATAGTGCAGTGACTCATCGCCGCCCGCCTGGTCCGAAGTCCGGGTGGCTGGAAGGCAGATCGAGCCGCGGAAGCCTCCGCTCCATGAAACCGTCGCCCGAAGAGTTTGAGAAGCTTGCCCTGGAACACATCGACATGGTCGATCGCGTTGCCCGCACGCTCACTCACAACCCGGCCGAGGCGGACGACCTCGTCCAGGAAACCTATCTCCGGGCGCTGCAGGCCCGGGAGAGTTTCGATCTGCGCTCGTTCGGCATGCGGCCATGGCTCCTCCGTATCCTGCACAACATCCATATCACCCGCTCGACGCGAGAGGCACGCCAACCCAAAGCGGTCGAGGCCGAGCAATTGCAGGCTTATGCAGGCCCCGACGACGCCCCCGCGGTTTCCTGGCAGCCGTCCGAGGAACTCGACAAAGCCCTGGACCGGCTGCCCGTCGAATTGCGGACGGCCTTGACGCTCTGGGCCGTCGAGGAACTCAGCTACCAGGAAATCGCCGAGGTCGTCGGTGTGCCCATAGGCACCGTCATGAGCCGCCTGCATCGCGCCCGGCAGCGCTTGCGCCAGGATTTGCACGCAATTGCAGCCCGTGGCCACGTATCAGGGAATCGCCGATAGTTATGTAAATAGCGGAATCACTATGGCCGACGAATTCACAGAACTCGATGACCCGGATTTGAAGGCCGCGGTGCGCCGTCTCCGGGCCGGCCACACGGCCCGGCCCGACCTGCGCGACCGCGTCGTCCGCCGTCTCACCGAGTTGCGGGTCCAGACCGGCGCAACCCGGACTCCCGAGTCCGCTTCGCCCGTCCGCCCGGTCGCGGCTGGCCCCTGGCGCAGCCTCCGCCGGCTGGCCGTGACGGCCATCGTGCTGCTCACGATCGGCGCGCCGCTCGGCTACCGCCATTACCAGCGCACGCTGGAGGCCAGCGCGGAGCAGGCGCGCAATTCGGCCCTGCTGGGCGCCATGGTGGCCATTCACGACATCGGCCGCGGCACCGCCTCGGGTCTGCAACCCCTGGCCGCCCCGCTCTCGGACGCCAAGGCTGTCGCCACTGAGGCCGGCCGCATGCTCGGCCGGCCCATTCCCGCCGTGGACCTGTCCGCCAGGGGCTGGACGCTCGATGCCGCCGACCTCTGCACGGTCGGCACGGCCCGCTCCGTCCGTTTCCATTTCACACGCGGGTCCAGGAGCATCTCCGTCATCTCGATCCCCAACTCGGCGTACGCGACAACCAACGCCGGCCACTACGAGGTCAACATCGGCGAACACCCGATCGCCGGCTGCGTCAAGAGCGGCAGCCTGACCTTTGTCGTCGGCGATCCGGCTTGCGGCATGGGCGACACGATCGCCCTTCGCGACGCGATCCGGGACCAATAGGTCTGTTGTTACCGCTTCTCGATTCCACATCTGTCGCACCATGCGCTTTCCGTGGACTCGCCGCTCCGCGATGAATACGGGCGCGGCGACCCCAGATCACTTCGCCCCGCCTCGCACGGCATTGCCTGGCAGACACGCGACGGTTGCCGTGAATAAAATGTCGGCGCGGATAGTTTCAGTGGCATGGCAACCAGTGTGATCGAAAACCGCAGGACTCGCCGGGATCTCGAATTATGAGGGCGTTGGGGATCTCGGCAGTCCTTTCCCGACCAGCTTCCTCTGGCTGCAGCGGAGAAATGAACCATGCAAGCGAACACCATGACAGCCTCGCTCGCCCCGAACCCGGGTCGGCGCAGCCGCAGTTGCAGACCCGCCGCACCCACCGTGGAATTGCTCGAGCAGCGGCAGTTCCTGTCGGCTGCGCCGGACCTTTTCACCCAGACGAACCTGGTCGCCAACGTCGGCAGCGTCGCCGGGGCAACGACAGATCCCAATCTGGTGCATCCCTGGGGCATTGCCATCAACCCGGCCAATGGCGCCATCTGGGTTAGCGACAACGGTTCCGGCCTGTCCACTGCCTACACGGACCACGGCGCCAATACCGGTCCAATCGTCGCCATCCCGCCGCCGACAGGCGCCTCCGTCGGGTCGGCGCCGACAGGCATCGTCTTCAACAACACCAGCTCCTTTGTCGTCCACAACCAGACCACGTCCGGCGCCAGCGCGTACGTTTTCGCCACCGAGATCGGCACCATCTCCGGCTGGGCCCCGTCGGTCGATCTGAACAATGCCATCCTTGCGGTCGACAATCATACTTCCGGCGCCGTCTACAAAGGCCTCGCCATGGCACAACGGGGATCGGCAAGTTTCCTCTACGCCGCCGACTTTCACAATGGCCGGATCGATGTCTTCGACAGCAGTTTTCACCCCGTGACGATTGCCCACGCCTTCCACGATCCGAGTCTTCCGGCCGGGTTCGCGCCGTTCAATGTGGCCAACATCGGCGGATCGCTCTATGTCACCTACGCGAAACAGGATGCCGTGAAGCACGATGACATCCCGGGCGCCGGGCTTGGCTACGTGGACGTGTACAACAGCGACGGCAAACTGGTGAAGCGTTTCGCGTCCAAGGGATCTCTCGACGCGCCCTGGGCGGTCGTTCGCGCACCGGCCGGTTTTGGACCGTTCGGCGGCGACATCCTCGTCGGCAACTTCGGGGACGGGCGCATCAACGTGTTCTCGACCAACGGCCTGTTTGTCGCCACGCTCAAGAAGACAGGCGGACAGCCCATCGCGATCGGCGGGCTCTGGGGCCTGCAGTTCGGAAACGGGACCACTGCCGGGAAGAAGACGACGCTCTTCTTCGCGGCCGGTCCCAACGGCGCATTGAAAGGGCTGTTGGGCAAGCTGGATCCGAAGCCGGCGACATCGCCATCGCCGTCGCCATCGCCGGGTCCATACGGCTGGAACTATTAGCAATGGCCTTGCTGACACCGGAGGTGCTGCAATGAGAAACGCTCTGATACTGGTCGCCGTGCTGGCGGTGGTTTTGTCGCTCGGCGCCGTGGGGAATGCGGCCATCGTCTGGACCGGCGCGCCCATCACATTCACCAAAGCCGACTTCGCCGACCCGACGCTCGCGCAGAACCAGGACCAGCTCACCGCCGATGTCTGGATCACCCGCGCGAACACTCAGGGGATCTTCAACATCGCGCCGGGTCAGGAAACGTTTTACACACATGGTGTCAGCCCGGCAGGCACGCAGTGGGCGTACGGTTCCGCGGCAAACTGGGCCTCCTTGACCTTCAAGCCCTGGGAAACCTGGGTCGGCAATGACCCGCCGGCCACGATTGGCAAGCCCGCCGTGCTGCATCTGGTGGCCGACAACATCTATCTCGACATCACATTCCTGAGTTGGAATACGGGCCACACCACGGGCGGCGGAGGTTTCTCCTATGTACGCAGCACCCCCGGCGTCACCCAGCCCGTCCCGATGCTTGTGCTGGGCCCGCAGGCCGCCTCGGCCCCGCCCGGACTCACCACCGCGACCACTGGCCTGGCGTCCGGCGACGGCGCCGCCGTGACTCTCAATCTCGGCAGCAGCCTGATGAAGGGCAGCGTCGTGCTCAGCCCGATCACGCTGACCAACGCCGGCACCGGCAGCGCCACCCTGGCCTATGTCGCCAACAACAACAGCGGCGCCTTCAGCCTGACCGGCTCCTTGAACAACCCCTGGGCCCCGGGCGCGACCGGGTCCGTGACCCTGGCCTCCAACACGGCCGGACTGGGATATGGCGCCGTGGTCTTCGGCAGCGTGAAGATTCAGGATGGCACCTCGCAGGATGAGACGATCAACGTCACGGGGACGATTGCCGGGCCTGTGGCCGCGGGCGTCGCCGTCAAGTCGCCCCCCATCCCGGCAAGCGGCTCGTATGCCGGCCTGTCGTCGAAGCTCGCACCGGGTGCTGGCACTACGTCTGTGGGCACGGAAGCCGTCATCCGCTCTGGAACGGACAACAACAACGCCGGCAAGCAGGTCACCGAGACCTGGAGCGGAATCGCTTCCGACAGCCACGCCGTTACGCCGATCGGCGGCCTGGCGGTCCATCTCGTCAGCGACATCGTGAACCTGCAGAATACCGACGGTGACAAGATCGTCCTGCAGATGAGTTATGCACCGGATTTGTTCCCCGGCAGCACGCCCGCGGCCAGAGCGGCCGCTGAACTGGACGCCGCCAAGCACGGGCTCATCCAGATCTTCAGCCTCAACGCCGGCAATGTCTGGGTGCCATCGATCAGCCTCGACCATGGTACGAACGCGGGCGCCGGTCCGCAGTTGAGTTCCTGGGATCTGGCCGATCCCACTGCGAGGTTGCAGCTTGGCGCGTGGGGTGTTGACACCAGTGCCCATGTGGCATGGGCGGTGGTCGACCACAACAGTTCGTTTGTCGTCGTCCCCGAGCCGGCCAGACTGGCCCTGCTCGGCGTCGGGGCGATTGGCCTTGTGGCCCGCCGCCGGCGTCAGGGCGGTTGGAGTTGTTGAGGTGGCGGCTTGCGGGAGGGCCGAGTTTCCGCTTCGCCCGGCCCTGCGGAGCGGGGCCCTCCCCAAAGGCGCCACCTGCCGTGTCGTGACGGCCCCATATGCCCGCGCGCCGGCACGAGGTACCTGGTGCAACGTTTCCGCGCGCCATCGTCGAGGGAAGAGTGCGCGCCGCGGGCTGACCGGACGCCGGCCCGTTCCGGTCACGCCCACGGATGCCCGAAGGTGATTAACAACCGTTTGTAGAACAGGAGTATCCATATGAAATACCGTTGCCTGCGGATTCCACTCGTGGTCGCGCTCCTCGTTGTGGCTCTCGCTCCGCCGGCCCTGGCCGCCGACGTGCTCCTGCCGCCGATCGTGGCCGGGAACATCGCCGTCAACCTGACGCCGGTCGCCACCGGGCTGGGCGCGCCGGACTACGCCATCAGCCCGCCGGGCGACACCAGCCGCCTGTTCGTCCTCGATCAGAATGGGCTGGTGCGGGTCATCCGGAACGGCGTCTTGCTGCCAGGCGCCGCCCTCGACCTGCAGAGCACGGTGCAGCCGCCACTGGTCGCGTCCAACCCCAACGACGAGCGCGGGCTCCTGGGCCTGGCATTCAATCCCGGCTTCAACGACCCCACCAGCCCCGGCTATCACACCCTCTACACCTACAACAGCGAACTGATCCCGGCCGGGACATCCCCGACCTACGTTGCGCCCAACGGCGCCGTTCAGAACTATCGGAACGTCATCAACGAGTGGAAGATTTCGGCCACCAACCCCAACGTCATCGACCCCACGTCGCGCCGCGAGATCATCTCCTTCGGCAAGAACGCCGGCAACCACAACGGCGGCACCATTGCCTTCGGCCCGGACGGCTACCTCTATCTCGGCACGGGCGACGGCGGCAACGCCAACGATGCCGGCCCGAGCCACGTCGAACCAGGCGGCAACGCCCAGAACCTGACGGTCGCCCTGGGCAAGATGCTGCGGATCGACCCGCTCAACCCCACCCTGAAGCCCTCCAGCCCCGATCCCGTGAGCAGCAACGGCCAGTATCGCATCCCGGCGGACAATCCGTTCCAGGCACCCGGTCAGGTGCCCGAGATCTATGCCTACGGGCTCCGCAACCCCTACCGCTTCTCCTTCGACCGCTTGACCGGCCAACACATTCAAGCCGACGTCGGCCAGAACAATGTCGAAGAGATCGACCGCATTGTGAAAGGAGGCAACTACGGCTGGGCCATCAAGGAAGGAACTTTCCTCTTCAACCGCACCTCGTCCGCGGGACCTCCCGCGATCGTCGCCGGCACCGTCGGCGCCAACAGCCCGGGAAGCCCGGCCGGGCTGATCGACCCCATTTCCGGCCCGCTCGGAACCCTGGAGTACGACCACACCCAGGGCATCTCCATCACCGGCGGGTTCGTCTACCGCGGCTCGGCGATCCCGGAACTCTACGGCAAGTATGTCTTTGGCGACCTGGCCCTGATCGGCACGCCGACGCGCATCGACGGCCGGCTTTTCTACGCCGACCTGACTACTGGGGCCATCAACGAGTTTGTGCTGCCCCAGTTTGCCGCCGGCACCGGCAGGTTGCCCAACGGATTGACCGTGCATGGTTTCGGCCAGGACGGCAACGGCGAGCTATACGCCCTGGTCACCAACACCCCGGCCAACGGAACGGGCGGAATTGTCTACGAGATCACCGCCGTCCCCGAACCGACGGTCGTCTCCCTGATCGCCTTGGCCGGTTGGGCGCTGCTGGTGCGGCGCCGGAACGGGTTACAACAACCCCGTGTCCGCGCGGCAGACCCACAAAACCGGCGTGACAGGAGGCAAATTGATCCCTGACCCGTTTGAATTCCCCAAGACCGAAACCTGGGGAAGAGGTTGGTAGTCCTCAATGGCGCCTATGCACTCTTTCCCGGAAACCTCATCGCTCAGCCGCCCCAACGGTTCGGTGCTTCGCATCCGGATATCGGTCGGCACTGCATTGCGCTGGCTACGCGCGCTTGTCTTGGCCGTCTGCGCAGCAATCTCCATCGCGGCGCTCGTCGCGTGGCCCCTCAGTTGCATTCGATCCCTGATGATTGAGCGGATCGGTGATGACCACAAGTCATTGGCAATCGACCTCAATGGCGGGTGCGTGTTGATCTTCCTGCCACCCGCAGAATCAAAGACGCCGCCTGGGTGGCGATTCGATGTCGTTTTCTCCATCTCAGAGTTCGGCCCCCTGACCACTTGGGGTTCACGCTGGATCGGAGTCCGCGTCATTCTTTGGGAGGGCCCGAATGTTGTGCCGGGGGAAAAGTGCATCGCGATTT
>JBIOJL010000308.1:0-7365 GCA_044450885.1 Tepidisphaerales bacterium | reverse complement strand
TCCGGGGCCGAACCCGCCCGCAATAACTGTCCTGCATTCGCGGACCACTCTGCAACATTACGCTACACCGCTCGGTATCTAAAGGCGCTGGGGTGACGCCAAACAGCGAGGTCGTCATGCGACATGTATGGGCTTGTTCGCTGATTCTCGCCGCGGGGTTGTCGGGCTGCTGTTCGTGTGTGGGCCCGAACGCGGACAGGCCGTCGCTGCCGGCGATGCTGGTGCAAATCCCGCAGACGACAATCTTGTTCCAGATGGTGAGAATCCCGGGCGGGAAAATCGAACTGGCCCCGCTGAAAGAGGGCGACAAGCCCCGCGCGGAAGCTATTCGGTCGATCTGGGTGGCCACGACGGAAACCACCTGGGACGCCTTCGGTATCTGGGCGTTTGCACGGGACCTGCCGCCGGCGCAGCGAATGGCCGAGATCGGCGCACGGACGCGGCCCAGTGCTGCAATCGCATCACCCGATGCCGGATTCGGGTTCGGCGATCATCCCGCGATCAATATGACGCACAAGGCGGCCGGGGATTACTGCCAATGGTTGTCGGCCCAGACCGGCCGGCGTTTCCGGCTGCCGACCGAGGCCGAATGGGAATATGCGTGCAGGGCGGGCGGCCGGCCGCTGGGGAACCACAAGCCCGAGGAACTCGACAAGGTCGCGTGGTACGCCGGCAACTCCGAAGAGGCGACGCATCCCGTTGGCCGGAAGCAGGCCAACGCCTGGGGGTTGCACGACATGCTGGGGAATGTCAGCGAATGGGTGGAAGTCGGCAGCGGCCAGCCGCCGTGCGTGAAGGGTGGATCGTACCGGACCAGCGCCGCCAAGACCGGGTCGGCCTGGCGGGCGCTGGAGTCCGCGGGCTGGCAGGCGCGCGCCGTGGATAATCCGCCGAGCCGCTGGTGGTTCAGCGATGCGCCGCAGGTGGGTTTCCGGGTGGTCTGCGAGATCGCCGAAGGGGAATAGCCCGGCGCGGCAGAGCCGCAATCAAAGAAGATTAAACACGAAGGCACGAAGACACGAAACGGGTTACGGTATTCGGAACCAAACCGCGAGAATCGTCGCTTGTTCGTTTCTATTGATGGGAGTTGTGGTCTCCGCAAGCCACAGGCATCAAATCGGTAGGGAACCGCTTCGTGTCTTCGTGCCTTCGTGGTGAAGAATTCTCTGCCGGTAGCGATGATTCTGCCGGGTTGTGGCGTAGAATGGGGCAATGTCCCAGGCATCGGCGATCAGCCCGAAACAGCCGCACGCGGAAACGCGGGCGGAGGATCTGGCCAGCACGATCACGCACGGAATCGGCTTGGCGCTGAGCGTGGCCGGGGTGTCGGTCATGGTGGCGCTGGCGGCGTTGCGGGGCGGGGCGATTCATGTCGTCACGGTCAGCCTCTTCGGGGTGGCGATGCTGGGGGTCTACCTCTCCTCCACGCTGTATCACGCCTGCCGCGGGACACGGTTCGAACATCCGCTGAAGGTGCTGGACCATACGGCCATCTACGCGCTGATCGCCGGGACGTACACGCCGTTCCTGCTGGTGCTGATTCGCGGCGGGTGGGGATGGAGCCTGTTCGGCGTGCTCTGGGGGCTGACGGTGGCCGGATGCGCGTTCAAAGTGTTCTTCGTACACCGGTTCGAGGTCGTCTCGACGGCCGTCTACGTGGCGATGGGCTGGATGGGCCTGATCGCGCTGGGGCCGTTCCTGACGCATCTCCCGGCCGGCGTGCTCTGGTGGATTCTGGCCGGCGGGCTGGCGTATACGGCGGGCGTGGCGTTCTACCTGTGGGACGGGCTGCCGTTCAATCATGCGATCTGGCACCTGTTCGTGATGGGCGGCACGGCGTGCCATTTCTTCGCGGTGCTGCTTTATGTGGTTCCGGGCGGGGCGTGATGCGGCGGGCGACGGGGCAAACAAAGAAGATTAAACACGAAGGCACGAAGACACGAAGCGGGGTATGGTATTTGGAACCGAACCGCGAGGTTTATCGCTTGTTTGTTTCTATTGATCGGAGTTGCGGTCTCCGCGAGCCACAGCCGGCAGATCGACCGGGAATCGCTTCGTGCCACAATCCATCGATTTCTTTGCCGCGTGAGAAGATTTCTGACACCTCTTGCCTACGCCGCCACTTCTTCCACTTCGTGCCTCCGTGCCTTCGTGCCTCAATCTCTTTGGTTGCGGCGAAGCCGCGCTGTGTCTTCGTGGCTTCGTGTCTTCGTGGTGAAGAATTTTTCGCCTCACGCCGCGGCGGCAATCGACGCTTCCGGGGCGCGGCGGGCGGCGGCTTTGCGGATGCGGCGGGTGCGGCCGACGGTCTGCTGGTCAACCGTCGCCCGCTTGTTCGGATGCTCGCGGGCCACGTTCACCGCCTCCGCGGCGTCGGCGGCGCAGAGGTCGGCGCCGATTTCCTCGGCCAGGCCCATGGCCCGCCGGTAAATGCCGCCGCAGCACATCACCTGCATGTCGGGACAACTGTTCACTTCGCGCAGGTAGTCGATGAGCTTGCGGGCCGTCGGCATGCCGCTGGGGAGCGTGCCGAAAAGCACCAGCAGGTTCGGGCGGAATTCGCCGATGAGTTTGAGCGCCTCATCATGCGGCACGCCGCCGCCGGCGAAGCGCACGCTGTATCCGGCCGCCTCGAAGAGATCGGCGCAGATCTGGCCGCCCAGTTCCTCGGGTTCGTCGTCGCCGCAGAAGATGAGCACCGATTGCCCGTTGAGCGGCTGCCGCCGCAACAGGGACGCAAGCTGGTCCGTCACCGAACGGTTCAGCCGCGAAGCCAGGTTGAGTTGGGCGATGCTGAGGCGATCGTCGCGATAGGCCGCCTGCAATGCCTCCATGGTCGGCCAGATCAACTCATTGAGCATGTCGTGCGCGTCGGCGCCTTCCTCCAGTACACGTTGTACAAGCTGGCGCGTCGCGACTCGATCGCCCGCGACCAGAAACTGCTGGTATGCCTCGCAAAGAACGCCGATGCAACTGCTGTGGACGGCCATGAACGCCTCTCTCTGCTTCGAGATCTGCCAGCCGAGGTGGCCAATCCATTCGCCATCTCCGGCGGTGTTCTCGGAGGCATCCGTGCCACCGTACTTGGGTTCGCAACACCCCTAGAATCGAACAACACGCCGGAGAATCTTTACCCATCTTTACATTTTCATTTTCTGAAAGTGAATATGGGTAACATTCTCTCCGACAATAACGTCGGCCCAATAATAGCAGCGTCGCTCCGGACAACAACGGACGACGACCTTAGTGGTAGTCATATGCGTACAGACAGGGCGTGCATCCCCCGGTTCGACAGCGTGATTACCGGCCGTCGCTGGGGCGTACCGGCTTGGGACGGCCGGATGGCTTTTCAGACCGGCTGAAGCCGGTACTCCGAACACTGCGAACGCCTCTATGGCCTCCACTGCCGGGCCGGATTACACTGCCTTCCCCTTTTCGGACCATCCATGAGCATTCGCAAACCTTATCTTGAATCGGTCGCCAGCGTCGTCGTCAAGCTGGGCACCCAACTGTTATTCGACTCACAGAAACGGCTCGACTCGGGCTTTCTGGCCGACATCGCCCAGCAGGTCGTCATCCTGCGGCAGCGCGGTATCCAAACCACCATCGTCAGTTCCGGGGCCATCGGCTCGGGACTCGCCGAACTCGGCCTGGCGAAGCGCCCGACGGATCTGGCCCAACTCCAGGCCGTCGCCGCCATCGGCCAGCGCCGGCTCATGGACGCCTGGGCCACCGCCTTCGCACCCCACGGCCTGAAAGTGGCTCAGATCCTGCTCACGCGCGAGGACATCGACAACCGCACGCGCTTTCTCAATTTCCGCAACACCATCAACGCCATCCACAAATTCGGCGCGGTGCCGATCATCAACGAGAACGACACGGTCAGCACGGACGAAATCGTCCGCATCAGTTTCGGCGACAACGATATTCTGGCCGCCCTGGTCGCCAACGCCCTGCGGGCGAATCTTCTGGTGCTGCTGACGGTGGTCGACGGACTGCTCGACGCCGCCGGCCAGCCGGTGCGGCTGGTGGCGAGCATCGACGAGGCCCGCAAGCTGGTGCGGGCCGAGAAGAGCGCGCTGGGGCGCGGGGGAATGGACTCCAAACTCGAAGCCGCCGAACAGGTTACCGGGGCCGGCGAGCTGATGGTCGTCGCCGACGGACGGACAAAAGGGGTGCTCCTGAAAATTCTCGACGCCGAGGACGTGGGCACGCTCTTCATCCCGGCCGCCCGGAAACGCAGTTCCCGCAGCCGCTGGATCGGCGCGGCCCGGCCCAAGGGCTCGATCGTCGTCGATGCCGGCGCCGCCTTGGCAGTCGGCCAGAAGAACCGGTCGCTGCTGCCGGCCGGGATCACGGCCGTCGAGGGGCAGTTCGACCGCGGCGACCTGGTGGCCATCAAGGGCCCTGGCGGCGCCCTCATTGCCCAGGGTCTGTCCAACTACAGTTGGAAGCTGATCGAAGAGATCAAAGGGAAGAAGACGGCGGAGGTGCGGGCGCTCCTGGGCGACGCCGCCTACGACGAGGTGGTGCATCGGGACAACCTGGTGGTTGAATAGGTTGTCTGGACCAAGTCCCTCTCGCGGGATATCCTCCGCTTCCCTATGAAAATCAGCCTCGAATGGCTTTCGCAGTATCTGCCCGGACCGCTGGATGCGCACGACCTGGGCGAACGTCTCACCCACGCCGGCCTGCCGACCGAAAATTTCGAGCAGCACGGCAGCGACACCGTCATGGATGTCGAAGTGACGTCCAACCGCGGCGACTGCCTCTCGCACATCGGCGTGGCCCGCGAACTGGCCGCGTTGCTCGGACGCGAGGTGCGACTGCCGGCGGTCAGCGTGGCGGAATCGGCGACGCCGGCCAGCTCGGCCACATCCGTGGCCATCGAGGCCCCGCAGCTCTGTCCGCATTACACCGCCCGAATCATCCGCGGCGTGAAAATCGGGCTCAGCCCCGCGTGGATGGTCCGTCGGCTTGAGGCCATCGGCCTGCGCTCCATCAACAATGTGGTCGATGTGACCAACTACGTCATGTTCGAGATGGGCCAGCCGCTGCACGCGTTCGATTTCGACAAGCTCACCGGCCGGCGGATTGTCGTCCGCGAAGCGAAACTCGGCGAGAAGATCGTCAGCATCGACCAGAAAGAACGCATCCTGCAGTCCGGCATGCTGGTCATCGCCGATGCGGCCGATCCCGTCGCCGTCGCGGGCGTCATGGGCGGCTTCGACAGCGAGGTGTCGGCATCCACGGTCAACGTGCTGCTGGAATCGGCGCGGTTTGACGCGCTGAGCACCCGCAAGACGGCCCGCACACTGACGATGGCCTCGGATTCCTCCTATCGTTTCGAGCGGCAGATCGACCCGACCCTGCCCGAGCGGGCCAGCCTGCGGGCGGCGCAGCTCATTGTGGAAACCGCCGGCGGCGAACTGCTGTCGAGCCTGGTGTCGGCCGGCGGCAGCGGCTATTCGCCGAAGAAGCTGACGCTTCGTCTGCCGCGATTGCAGCAGGTCCTCGGCGTCAGTTTTCCGGCGGATCAGGTGGTCGATGCTCTGAAGCGCCTGGGCCTCCAACCCATGCACAAGGGCGACGCCGTTGAGACGACCGTGCCCACCTGGCGGCTGGACCTGAACATCGAGGCCGACCTGGTCGAGGAAGTCGCCCGGCTGATCGGCTATGACAAGATTCCCATGCGCGACGAGGTGAGCATCCGCCTCAACCCGCCCAACCGCGAGAAGCTGACCATCGACGAGATCGCGGCCGCCCTCGTGGGCGCGGGATATTTCGAATCGCTCACCGTCAGCTTCGTCTCCGACAACCTCGCCACCGACTTCGCCCCGGCCGAAGCCAAGTGCCTGGTGCGGGCCGATGCGGCCGTGCGCAAGGGCGACGCCCGCCTGCGGCCCAGCGTGCTGCCGGGCCTGCTCGAAGCCGTCCGCCGCAACGAATCGGTCGGCACACCGGGCGCCAAGCTCTTCGAGATCGGCCCGTCGTTTTGGATCGGCGCCAACGGCAAGGTGGACGAGCGCCGCCGCGTGGGGATGGTCGGTTCGACCGACTACCGCGAGGTCCGCGGCGCGGTCGAGGCCGTCCTCGCCCGCCTCGACCCGCATCGCCCCGTGAATGTCGTGCCCGATACCCGTCCCGGTTTCACCACCGGCGCCTGCGGTCGGATCGAATGGGGCGGCGAAGTCGTCGGCCACATCGGCACGGTCGACCGCAAGATCTGCGACAAGCTCTCGCTCCGCGAAACTCCCGTGGCCGCCGAACTCGAACTGGCCGCGCTGCTGCGTCTGGCCCGCCCGGTGCGACAACTTCGCGAACTCCCCCGTTTTCCCGCCGTCGACCGCGACCTGTCGCTGGTCGTCTCCGAAAAGATCGCCTACGCCCAGATCGACGCGGTTGTCCGCGGCCTGAACCTGCCCGACCTGGAGGATGTGCAATACATCACCACTTACCGCGGCAAACCGCTCGATAAAGGCACCAAGAGCGTCAGCCTGCACCTGCTCTTCCGCTCACCCACGACGACGCTGACGAGCCAGCAGGTGGAGGAATCGGTGCAGAAGGCGATCGCCGCGGCGAAGGAGAAACTGGGTGCGAGTTTGCGGGTGTAGGGTCCGCACTGCGGACCATTTTGGAGTGCGGTGGCTCGACACCGCTTTTCGAAAGACTCGGGATTGCCAACAGCCCTTCGCATCGGAGCAAAAGGCAACGAACACGGTGACATCGGCCTCCGTTCGTTGCCGTCTCGCTCCGATTCGACCGACCATCGACGGCCCGACGCATATCGAAAAGCGGCGTCGAGACCGCCGCAGTCCCATAGTTTGCGTAGGGTCCGCTTCAGCGGACGCGGTTAAGTGTATTGGCCAGTTTCCGCAGAAATGGCCCATTATCAACCGAGGAAGCCTGATGCCAAAGCCTTCGAAGCCATCTCGACCGATTGACGTTTACAAGGCGATCATCGATGAATTGGTGAACGAAACACGCAGGTCTGGCCACGCCAAGCATGTGAAGGAGAGCAGCCTCTTCTCCAACGCACCGGCGCACCGCACATACAACCTATTCATCGCGTCACTGACTCCCAAGCATCGCAACCTCGTATCACAGATGCTGCAGGACGAGCGAGACGGTGCCATTCATGACTTGCTGGCAATGTTGTCGTGGTGGATCGACTGCCGCGAGGTGGGATTTACGTTCTGCGGCAAACCGATGCCCGTGGATCTGAGCGGAATGGGGCTCCACGGCGACTACATCGGACGTCGTGATGGATGGAAATGGCCCGCAGAGAACGAGTCGGCTGGGAAATAGCAGCCCGCGTCCGCTGCAGCGGACCTTGCCGACTACCACACAACCTCCACTTCGTAC
>JBIOJL010000307.1:0-7387 GCA_044450885.1 Tepidisphaerales bacterium | reverse complement strand
GTCTTCCTCTGCCGCGAGGCCACGCTGTTGGGAAACGACACATGCCCCGTTCCCTTGCCATCGGACATGCGGATCGCCCACACCGCCTCGCGATAGCCGGCGTCAGTGCTGATTGCGAACCGGCCATCGGGGCTCGTAACAAGATTGATGGGCAGGCTGCCGACGTCCTGCGTGGCGTCGGCGAAGTGGTCCTCAATGGACTTGCCCGTGACCAGCGGCGGCTGGGAGAGTTGCAGATCGTCGGCATCGGGATCGCCCGCGCGGGAACCGGCACAGCCGGCCAGGCATAGCGCCACTGTTGCCAGCGCCGCGGGCATGAATGAACATCTGCTCAACGGAACCTCCTGCGGTGGATCGAGCCCGGTCACTGCGCCGGGGCCGGCGGTCAGTATAGGCTGCCGCGCCGCCGCCGGAAGATCCCGGCCGAGTCGTAACGAGAGATTAACAGACGCCGCGTACCGGGCCGGTACTGGAGGGGCAGACGGCCCTATGACGCCTTGCGCGACCGCGGCCGGCCAATCACGGCCGCCAGAACCTGCGCAATCAATTCCGATCTGCCCATCCCCTTCTGTCGGGCCATCCTGTCGGTGTTCTCCAGCAGACCTCGCTCCAGCGTAATATGGATCTTCTGCGAGCCCCTGCCGATCTTCGGCCGCCCCGGGCCGCGCATCCGAGCGCGCCGCTCCTGGGCGCGCTCTGCCGGCGTCATCGGGCGGGCCTTGTCGGCGATGAATTCCCGATCGAATTCCTTCGTCGCCGCGGCCAGTTCGGCCTGGTTCATTTCCCAGTATTTCTTCGTGGTGGCGCTCATGTTCTGCTCCTGCGACATCGTCGCTTCTCGCGATCAGTCAAAGGCCTGGAATGGATGACGTACGCCGTTCCGTCTTCATCCAGCACATAGATGACCTGGGCGTAGACTCCGTCTCGCGTTTGGCCCATGACCAGCCGCTTCTTGTCCCCGATCATCTGTGGAAACGGGCGGCGTGCGTGGTCCACAATGAACTCCGCCTCGGCCGGCGACATGCCGTGCTCGGCGATATGCCCGATGTTCCACTCGTTCCAGCGGTACAGCACGATAATAAGATAGCCACAAAATTAGGGAAGTCCATTGTATCTCGGCTTTACCGTGTCGTTCCGCTTCGTTCCCCCGGGTTACGTGTTGTTCTTGGGCTGTGTCAATCGGTCCAAATGCTCGAGGTAGAACAGCAAGAACTCGCGGAAGTTCTTCGCCGCCCCCGTACCACGGCCTTCAAACGACTCAAGGGCTTCGTACAGCGCATCCAGCGGTTTGCCCAGTTCGTGTTCAATCGCATCACGCGCCGCCTCTTCGGGAACCTGAACCCGGTAATGCAACCCAAACGACAGCGTGTACATGTCGTCGTTGGGATGCAGCATCTCTGGTGGCACACCCAGTTTCTTGGCGACAGCGCTGCGGATCGCGCAACAGACACGGCGATCCCGATCCGTGCTGAGGCCGAGGCCCCCGACAAGTTCCAGGTCAGTATAAGGAACACGATTCCGCGTAAATGCCTCACGCCGCCGTCGGGAATGCCGTTCCCTCAGCATGCCGTACGCCGTCAGCGCCGCGATGAGCGCCACTATAAGGAGGATGCCGCGGACATAATCCAAGAGAGATACCTCCCGTTCGGGTTCACGACGCGAACCAGCGAAACGATTGTAACCGAGTTCCGCCAGTGACCGAAACGGCCGCCGGGTCTGTTCTTGATGCCGGCGTCCGTTCTTGTCGCTGGGACGATCAGGCCAATGGCCGGATCGACACGGCACCGTTGGGAGTTACGCGGATGTTGAGTTCGGATCCTTCCAGCAGTTTCATTCCGATCAGCGGATCACACGGCGATCCCATGCGCCCATCCTGACGGCAGTCCGAAAGCCAATCTGTTCAAGCCATATTCTTGCCCGCGGATGGCGGGCAAGCAGCGAATTGGCTGCCGTGAGCGTGTCGTCGGCAACATGGAAATCCGCGGTGTCGATATCGATTGCGACCACGCGACCTTTCTTCTCGCCGGCGAGTTTCGGCAGGATTCTCCGGCGATAGATGGAGTGGCCGCGGCGCGCCCATTCTTCTTTGTTGAGCCGACGATTCTTGACCATGGGCAACCTCGGTTTCCGTTTCGTTCTCTCTCTTGGATTATAGCCGAACTCGTCAGTTTTCACCAAGTCGACTGATGGCTAACGCTTCCGTTCATACATCAGCAGCGCCGACCCCGGCACTGCGTCGATGCGAACCTCAAGTCCGGTCGTGCCCAGTTCCTTGCCGCTCAGCAACCTCGCCCGCTTGACTCCCGTATCCACGTCCGTCACCTCATACTCCGCCTTCTCATCCAGCCCGCGCAGAACCATGCGAGCCGACACATATGGACTCTCCGGACGGCGCAAAGCGACCACCAACCCCTTGCCAAGATCCGGCCGGTCGAGCTGATAGGCCATCCACAGGTCGCGCGCCTGCGAATAGCCCGTCAGCGGATAGTAGTCGCCATCGTAGAACTGTCGGAACCGCACGTACTGGTCGAGCGTGCGCTTGGCCCAGGCGTAGGGGAAGTTGTCGGGGATCTTCTCGGCCGGGGCGTCGCCGGAGACCCACCAGTTGATGCACAGGGCGCTGGACATGCTGCTGCGGAATTCGTAATCGTCGCCGGCCCGGTCCTGACTGGTGGCGTTCAGCGGCACCCACGGCAGCAGGCCCCAGGTGTGGCACTGATGGGCGATGGCGTCGCGCGGGCCGTCCGTGCGCCAGAAGGGCGTGGCCCGGCCGAGCGTTTCGATGTCCAGCCGCCGCCCGCCGCTGGCGCAGTTGTCGATGATCAACCCGGGATGTTTGGCCAGCAGACCATCCCAGAAGGCGTACAACCCTTCGATGTAGCGGATCTCCGTGATCCCCTGGTGATCGGGGGCGTCGGCCTTGTGCCAGAAATCGAGCGGGTCGATGTTGAAATCCTGGCGATAGCAGCCCAGGCCGAATTCGTCGATCCTGGCGGAGATGAAGTCAGACAGAAACTTGCGGGCGTCGGAGTTGCCGAGGTTGAGCAGGCAACTGTCGCCGCCGGTGTCGAGCATCCACTCGGGATGATCCTTGCGCCAGGGAGTGTCCTTGAAGACGCGCTCGGGCTCGAACCAGAGCATCAGTTCCCGGCCGGATTTGCGCAGGGCCTCGCTCAGCGGTTTGAAGCCGTTGGGGTAGAGTTCTTTCCTGACCTCCCAGTTGCCTACATTTGGATACCACCCCCCTGCCGCCCGGCCGAACCATTCGGCGTCGATCCAGTAGTATTCGATCGGCAGTTGGTTCTCGATGATCTTGCGGATGTTGTCCAGATGGATTTCAGCGCGCGTGCCGCCCCAATTGCCGTTGGTGATGGGCGCGAGCAGCGGCTGCCCATTACGCTGTGGCCGATGATGCGCCAGCACGAACTGCCGCAGCAGGTTCTGCCCGCGCCAGCAGTCGCCTTCGTAGTTGAGCAGCAGCATCCGCGGCGTGCGGATAGATTCGCCGGGATGCAGCAGCAGCCGCGTGCGGGCCATGCCGGCCTTGAGGATCACCTGCGCGCTCGGATCGGCCGAGAAGTCGGCCGCCCACTCGCCGGTCCAGCCGATCGCGGCGATGACTCCGCCGCCGCCGGCCTCGGCGTTGAAGAACGGCATCACCTGGCTCGACGAGCGCCCGCCGCCGGGCTGGAGGTGAAGTTTCACTCCCGGTCTGAACACCGTCTCCTGCGGCGCAAAGTCATCAAACGATGCCACGCCCCCTTTGGCCCAGTGAAGCGTCGCCTGGCCGGAGACGGCCAGCGGGAGCACGGCGTCCATCGCCTGGATGTTCTCGATGATCGGCGTGTCGGTCTTGCCGGTGTTCTTGAGGTAGACGACCCATTCCACGGCCGGGAAATCGCGGAAGCTGACCGCCTCCGCGCGGACCTCCAGCCCCGTGGCCGGGTCGGTCCAGGTGATCTCGCGCCGCTGGCGCCGGGCGTCGATCGCCTCCTCCTTCGCCTGTCGCGGCCATTTCGGCAGCAGTGTCGCGCTGGCCGCCCCGTTGTAGACAAACGACAGCCCATAGGGATTCTGATCCGCGCCCGCCGGCAGCGGCAGATCCTGCAACCGCAGTTTGCTCCCATCCACCAGCAAGATGACCGCCTCGCCCCAGAGCGCCTGGTCCCACCCCCGCCCGTCGCCGCCATCGCCCACGCGGATCTCGAATTCCTCCGCGCCTTTGAGCGCAACATCCAGCGGCATCGCCCCATCCTTCAGCCGCCGCACGGGCGAAGTGAAGACCTCCTTGCCGCCGACGAAGACGTGAAACGTGACCGAGCCGTTGCCCTGCGCCGCCCCGCGGCGGGTGTCGTCGTTGTTCTCCAGTCCCACGTCGGCCGTGAACCGCTCGCCCGGCCGGCCAAGGTGAACGAGAATCTGTTTGATCGAATTGAACGCCAGCCCGTGCGCGTAAACCTTCTCGCCCAGCATGAACGGCGTGCCCCGCCAGGATTTTCCGCGCGTCAGCCCGTCGTGAACATCCTCCTGCACGACCTTCAGATACGCCCGCGGCGCCGGCTTGTCCGCCAGCCCAAACACCCGGTCGGCCCATTCGCCCGCCGCCCGGAGTTCGGACGCCTGCGGCGACACTGCCCACACCGGCAATGCGAGAGCCGCCAGTGCGAAAACCGCCAATCCGCAGATCCAACGATGTGCAACCGAAACACCACCGTAGCAACTCGGCATGGCCACCTCCTTGATGAATGCGGATATTGTCCATTTTCGGAGACGGAAGGGAATGGCCGAGCCGCATGGCGCATGGCGTGCATCCGCGAAACGGTGGCAGCGGCGTCTCGCCGCTGGTGGGGAACACCCGGAGCCGGGGATCGATAAGCGGTACGAGACGACTGGAGATGGAAGAGCTCCCGTCCCACTTCCACGACTGGAGATGGAAGAGCTCCCGTCCCACTTCCGGTCCCTGAAATAAACGGACGACCGCAGACGCGCTCACCTTGCTCCGACACATGAAGATCAACCCGCCAGGCTTGCCAGACGCGACGGGCGCGATAAGCGGGACGGGAGCCCTTATGCCTTCCGTCTTGCGGGCGCGATAAGCGGGACGGGAGCCCTTATGCCTTCCGTCTTGCGACTTCCCCCGGCGATCGCTTGCATTTGGGCCGGTGTTCCGGGTTCACGCTTGACTGCAAACCGGGCGCGATAAGCGCGACGGGAGCCCTTATGCCTTCCGTCTTGCGACTTCCCCCGGCGATCGCTTGCATTTGGGCCGGTGTTCCGGGTTCACGCTTGACTGCAAACCGAGCCTGCCCACCATGCTCGCCTGCCATGCCACATCGCCGAAAGGCCGGCCGCGCCGAATGCTGGTTCGCAGAGCCTCCTCCTCCGCCGGCGTCTGCGCCTGATTGACAAGCTCGACATATTCCCGCGGCATCGAGATCGGCCAGTCGCACAGCACCGGCCGCAACGGCGATGAGTCGGACAGGCGGTCGTGAAGGCTGGTGTACGGCCAATCCTCAGCACGCTGCACCAGCCCTGCCCGCAACGGATTCCGCTCGACATAGCGCAGAACCACGAGCAAGTGACCGTCGTTCTGGGCCGGAAACGCCTTGAAGCGGCCCTGATACAGCGGCCCAAGCCCGACCAGGCGGCGATGGTGCCTCCATCGCTGGGTGTGTGTCATGGTCAGCCAGTGCATGAAACGCGACAGTTCGCCGTCGGCCCGCGGCCACAGGACCATGTGCCAGTGGTTGGGCATCACGCTGTACGCAAGGATGCGAATGGGACGAAGTTCCTGCGCTTCCAGAAGGACGTTTTGGAACGCGAGATAGTCGCCTTCCCTGGTGAACATACGCATCCGGCCGACGGCTCGGTTCAGCACATGATAGATCAATCCGCCAGGGGCTTGTCGGGCGCGACGTGGCATGTCCCGCAGTGTAGCAGGAAACGAAAGGACATGGAAGGGCTCCCGTCCCACTTCTTGCTCCGTCGCACTTCTTGAGGAGATGAAAGAGCTCCCGTCCCACTTCCGGTCCATGAAATGAACGAACGACCGCAGACGCGCTCACTTTGCCTCGGCGCGCACGTAGATGTGCCGTGGGGCGCGCGGGAAGAACTTGAAGAGCGCCGGGCAGAGCCAGCCTTCCATGTTGAATTGCTCGTTGTAGTACCAGTTGCCACCATCTTGTTCACGTCTGAGATCCAGACGGAACTGGCTTCCGGGAAACGGCCGCTGGGAGAAAATCAGGCGGACGCTGGTGTCGGAGCCTGGGATGCCGGCGACCATCTTGTCGATCATCGCCGGAATCCCCTGTACGAAAGGTTCGCCCTTGAGATGCAGGGCCGGTTCGTCAAATCGCCAGACCTGGCCGGAGCGATAGGGCTCGATGCTCAGCAGGGCGTTGCCGGCCGAGACCAGTTTGTATTCCACGCCGCCGGAGATGGCGGCGCAGAGCAGAACCGCCGGTCCCAGGAACCGCCCGGCCGGGCTCTTGCGCAACCGGCCAAAAGGCAGGAGAAGGAGGAGGAAGGGCACGAACATGAGCGTACCGAGAAAGGGCGTCCGGGTGAGGCTGAAGAGCATGAAATAGCCGGCCGAGGCAAGCGCAGCGATGAAGAGTCCGATGGCGAAGTCCGCCACTTGGGACACGATGCAGCCGCGGATGCAGACGGCCAGGCCGACGGCGGCACCAGCCAGCAGATAGAGTTCGATCTGGGGCATGGCGGTCACTCTCCTCCGAAGACGCCCCGGCCGAGTCGGCGTTCGCGGCCGCAGGAGCCGATCCCCCCATTGGGCGGAAATGGCATCCCCATCTCCCGGAGCATCTTCATCCGTGGGCAGCAACTGGTCAAGAGGAGTAGGCCCCAACCCGCAAGACGGGCCAGGTGCGATTGTTCCCACCGGAAAAGAACGGGTACCAACAGAACCCTCAACCCCGTTCCCTCGCCATGACCTGAAATCATGCGTACATAAAAATGTGAAAAATGACCGGTTTATTATTGATTTAACAAACAATACCCGTACAATGCCTCCGTGCCCGCCATTCTCCCCATCCTCCACGCTCCCCGCCATGGCTCCCTCTCGGTTCCTGCGCCACATTCCGCTATTGCTGCTCCTGCTTCCACTTCGTGCCTGCGTGCCTTCGTGCCTCAATCCGTTCCCGTCCACCGCCACCCCCCACGTCGGTTCTGGTCGATCCTGTGTCGGTTATGCGTCGGTTATGCGTCGGTCATAGGTCGGTTTTGTGTCGGTTATACGTTGGTTCCAAGTCGGTCTTGTGTCGGTTTTTCGGCCCATCGGCCACATCTGAATTCACGCAACCATATACAAAGGAGCTACTTATGCGTGACACCACCCGCGCCCAAGCCATCTTTTTACGCGCCTTCCGCC
>JBIOJL010000306.1:0-7420 GCA_044450885.1 Tepidisphaerales bacterium | reverse complement strand
GCCGGTTTTTCGAGGATTCCATTGGCCACGTCGATCATCTCCTGGTCGACGGTGCGGTTCTTGGAGATGGCGTCCGACAAAGGAACGGAGACGATTTTGTTTCCCCGCAGCGCCGCCATACAGCCGAACTCGCCGCGGTGCACCATGTCGATCGCCCCCAGGCCATAGCGCGTAGCCAGCACGCGGTCGAAGGCGCTCGGCGAGCCGCCGCGCTGGATGTGTCCGAGAACCACGGCGCGGGTTTCGAATCCGGTGCGGCGCTCGATTTCGCGCGCCAGAATATTGCCGATGCCGCCCAGACGCGCGTGTCCAAATTCGTCCTTCCCCATTTCCTGCACGATGGGTGCGCCGTGGGTGGGATCCGCGCTGCTGGAGAATTTAGCGCCTTCCGCGGCCACCACGATGCTGAAGTAGCGCCCGCGCGCATGACGCTGACGGAGGGTCTCCGCGACCGCGTCGATATCGAAGGGACGCTCGGGAATGAGGATCACATCGGCGCCGCCGGCCACGCCGCTGTGAATGGCGATCCATCCCGCATCGCGGCCCATGACTTCGACCACCATCACCCGGTTATGCGCCTCGGCGGTGGTGTGAACCCGATCGATGGCCTCGGTAGCGATGCCGACAGCGGTGTCGAAGCCGAAGGTATAGTCGGTTCCCGCTAGGTCGTTGTCAATCGTCTTGGGCACACCGATCACGTTGATGCCTCTTTCCTGCAGTTTCTGCGCTACCGACAGAGTGTCATCGCCGCCGATGGCAATCAGAACCTCCAGGTTGTTTTGCTTGAGCGAAGCCTCGCATTTGTCCATGCCATCGGCTTTCTTTGCCGGGTTGGTGCGCGAGGTGCGCAGGATAGTGCCTCCGCGGGGCAGGATGCCGGCCACGGCGGCCAAGTCGAGCGGCGTGGTGTTGTTTTCCATAACGCCGCGCCAGCCCTCGAGAAAGCCCACGAACTCGTCCTGGTAATGAAAACAACCCTTGCGCACCACGGCGCGGATGACGGCGTTCAGGCCCGGGCAATCTCCGCCGCCGGTCAGCATGCCAATTCTCATCGGTTGCTCCTCTTGGGATGAACTTGCCACTCCGCCGTGAGCCAGCCGATCGACCCTTTCCGGGTACAGTTCGGACGCCTCTCGCTGGCGGCGGAAGAACAAGACTATCACTAAAAATAACCAATTCGCAGGCTGGGAATTTCGATTCTCGGAACCGGTTTTGCCGAGCGTCCTGAGGGCCGCGGCCGGCTGAGGCGTCCCGATTGGAGATTGCGCCGGCCACGAAGATTCGCCACAATACTTGCCCATGCCCAAACCACTGCGCGTCATCCTCTGGCTCTCGATTGCCTGTCTAGGAGCGGCCGCGCTGGCCACCATCGCACTGCATCGCGGCGAGCAGATCAATGCCCTATGGCTGGTGGTGGCGGCCTTTTGCAGCTATGCGCTCGGCTACCGGTTCTACAGCAAGTTCATCGCCGCGAAAGTCCTCGCGCTGGACGCCCAGCGCGCCACCCCGGCGGAACGGCTTGAGGACGGACGCGACTTCGTCCCCACCAACAAGTGGGTGGTGTTTGGCCATCATTTTGCCGCCATCGCCGGACCCGGGCCCCTGGTGGGTCCCGTCCTGGCGGCGCAATTTGGATATCTGCCTGGGACGCTGTGGATCCTGGCCGGAGCCGTGCTCGGCGGCTGCGTGCAGGATTTTGTCATCCTCTTGTTCTCGGTTCGCCGCGACGGCAAGTCGCTCACCGAAATGGCTCGCGAAGAAGTGGGCCGCGTGGGCGGAGTGGTCGCCTATGTCGCCATCCTCAGCATCATCGTCATTCTGCTGGCGGTCTGCGCGCTGGTGGTGGTCAATGCGCTGAAGGCCAGCCCCTGGGGAGCCTTCACCATCGCCATGACCATCCCCATCGCATTGCTGATGGGGTTGTATTTGCGCCGCCTGCGGCCGGGCAAGGTGCTGGAGACTTCGCTGCTGGGATTCATCCTGGTGCTGCTGGCGATCTGGGGCGGGCAGTGGGTTTCGCAGAGCCCATTGGTCGGGGGATGGTTCACGCTGACGGCGACGACGCTGGCCCTCGTGATCATGGTTTACGGATTTGCCGCTTCGGCGTTGCCGGTATGGCTGCTGCTCGCGCCTCGCGATTACCTGAGCACTTTCGTGAAGCTGGGAACGATTGCGCTGCTGGCGGTTGGAATCGTTGCCTTGCGTCCCACACTGCACATGCCGCCGCTGACTCGTTTCGTCGATGGCACCGGCCCCATCTTCGCCGGAAAAATATTCCCGTTTGCCTTTATTACCATCGCCTGCGGCGCCATCAGCGGGTTCCACGCGCTGATTTCAAGCGGCACCACCCCCAAGCTGATCCGCCGCGAGCGGGAAACGCGCATGGTGGGCTATGGCGCGATGATGGCGGAGTCGATGGTCGCCATCATGGCGATGATTGCCGCCTGCGTGCTGCAGCCGGGAACTTATTTCGCCATCAACAGCCCGGCCGGCATCGTGGGCGCGGCGCCCGAAGCGGCGGCCGCCACCATCAGCGGCTGGGGATTTCCGGTGACTGCCGTCGAGATGCACGCGCTGGCCCAATCGGTCGGCGAGCAGACGCTCTTCAACCGTACCGGCGGCGCACCCGCGTTCGCCGTGGGCATGGCCCATATTTTCTCTCACAGCCTGGGCGGGGCGGTGATGGCGATTTGGTACCACTTTGCCATCATGTTTGAGGCGCTCTTTATTCTCACCGTGCTCGACGCGGGTACGCGCGTGGGGCGCTTCATGATTCAGGATGCTCTGGGCCATGTGTGGAAGCCGCTGGGCCGCACCGGTTGGTATCCCTCGATTTTGACCACCAGCGCCATGATCGTTTTCGCCTGGGGATATTTTCTGTGGCAGGGAGTGAAAGATCCGCTGGGCGGAATCAATTCGCTGTGGCCGCTGTTTGGGATTGCCAATCAATTGCTGGCAACAGTGGCGCTATGCGTGGCCACGACCATCATCTTTAAGTCGGGTAAGGCGGCTTATGCGGCGGTCACGTTGGTTCCGCTAACCTGGCTGGTTGCGGTGACGTTCACTGCCTCCTGGGAAAAGATATTCGATGCCAATCCGCGCATTGGATTTCTGTCGCATGCGCGGCTGCTGGCTTCGGCAACATCGCCGCCACCGGGCGTGGCGCGCCTGATCTTCAATGATCGTCTGGATGCCGGGGTAACCGGCGCCTTGATGGTGATGGTCGCGCTGATCCTGCTGGAGTCGGCCTTTCTGTGGCTGGGCGTGCTTTCCGGCCGCAAAGATGTCGGCGTGAAAGAGTCGCCGTTTGTGCCGTCACGTTTCGCCGCAGAGGAGCAAGGATGACGCGGATGAAGCAGATATTTGCCGTTCTGGTTGCGATCTTGCGAGAGATTTTCGACGAGTCGGCCTATGCTCGTTTTCTCGCAACTCATCATCTTCGTTCGGATCGCAGCTCCTATGCCGCGTTTCTGCGCGAGCAGGCCGGAATCAAAGCGCGGCGTCCGCGGTGTTGCTAGGGGGAGTGAGAAGGCTGGTTCAAGGCGTTTAGTTGATATCGTGCAGGCAGGGCGCATGGCTTCATTGATCCTACGTACCCTATAATCTGGCTGGAAATTCCGAGTGAAAATGGAGTCGATGCGTGGGCAATCTCTGGAATGACATTCAGCACTCGCTGCAAATGTTCTTCAAGAACCCCGGCTTCACCATCGCCGCCTTGGCCGCCTTGGCGCTGGGCATTGGAGCCAACACCGCCATCTTTACTGTAGTCAACGCGGTTCTGCTCAAGCCGCTCAGCTACCCCGACGCCGATCACATGGTCGAGTTCATTCAAACTACATCCAATGGCAGCGCTATGCTTGCTTCCAATCTTGCTTCCATACCTATGTTTCATGTCTACCAGCAACAGACCAGCGTACTCAAGGAGGTTGCAGCCTATGACTTTACCAGTCCCGGTTTCAACTTCACTGGCGACCGGCCTGAGCAGCTCCATGGCATTCACGTTACGGAGAGCTACTTCCGTCTGTTCGGCGCGCAGTCGATTCTGGGGCGCACCTTCACGCCGGAAGAAGACTCACCCCATGGCGGCAAGGTGGTGGTGCTGAGCTACGGCCTGTGGCAGCGCAAGTTTGGCGGGGATCCGGACATCGTCGGAAAATCGCTGTCGCTGGGCAATGAGCCGCATACGATCGTCGGAGTGATTGGGCAGCAGTTTTTTTCTGACCCGGATGCCGACATCTGGCTGCCGTTTCAGTTCGAACCACTCAGCAACAATAAGAACGAATACTTTCAGGCCGCCGCCCTGCTCAAGCCCGGCATCACGATCGCACAAGCCAACGCGCAAATGAGACTCGCGACCGAGGAGTACTATCACCTCTACCCCAGAAGAACTCCCGGAGAAGGGGTTGGATTTGCCATTGAGCCGCTGCGCGACTTGATCGTAGGCGATGCGCGCAAATCGATGCTGGTCATGCTGGGCGCGGTCAGCCTGGTACTGCTGATCGCCTGCGCCAATGTCGCGAATCTGCTGCTGGTGCGCGCCATGGGACGCGGGCGCGAGTTGGCTATCCGCGCCGCGCTCGGTGCGAACCGCGGCCGCATCATCCGCCAGCTGCTAACGGAAAGTGTTCTGCTCTCCATGACCGGCGGCACTCTTGGCCTGGCTCTTGGGTTTGCTGGCGTGCGCACCTTGCTGGCCGTCAGTCCCGCTGGCCTTCCCCGCATCGGCGAGAATGGCGCTGCCGTGGGAATCGACTGGCGGGTACTTGGCTTTACTCTGGCGGTCTCGCTCGCCACCGGCATTCTCTTCGGCCTTGTCCCCGCCTTCATCGCTTCGCGCACCGACCTAAACACTTCGCTGAAGGAGAGCAGCAACCGCTCCGGCACCGGGTTCCGTCAAGGCAAGACGCGCTCGCTGCTAGTCATCAGTGAGGTCTCACTGGCGCTGGTGCTGCTGATCGGCTCGGCGCTCCTGATCCGCACCTTTCTTGCGTTGCGGGGAGTCGATCCCGGCTTTGACTCGCGCAACGTTCTCACTTTGGAAATGTCGCTCACCGGCGAGCGCTACCATAAGACGGTGGGCATAGCCGAGCTCTCACGGGACGGCCGCGAGCGGCTGAATCGGATTCCCGGTGTGGTGGTCTCAGCCTCTACCGTCTGGCTGCCCAACCAAGTCGATGACGGTCTGCCGTTTCAAATCGTTGGGCAGCCGAACGACAAAGGCCCGCTGGGGAGCCGGTGGATGAGTTTTTCGCCGGGCTACCTGAGCGTCTTCAAAATTCCCATCCTGCGCGGGCGCGACTTTACAGAGACCGATACGCTCGCCGCGCCGGGCGTGGTACTCATCAATCAGGCTCTGGAAAAGGAATACTGGCCCAAAGGAGACGCGGTAGGCCAGCAGATCGTCATCGGCGTCGGTATGGGGGCGGAACTCGTCGAACCTGCGCGCACGATCATTGGAGTGGTGGGCGACACACACAACAACGGTCTCGGCCGCCCTCCAGACCCAATGATGATGGTTCCCACGGCGCAGGTTGTGGACTGGTACGCCGGAGCCTACGCCGATACCTCGGCGCTGATTTGGGTAGTGCGCACCCGCGCGGAGCCTCATCAGTTCATTGCCGCCGTCACCGAACAACTGCGCCTCGCCAGCGCTGGCTTTCCCGTAGGGCGCGTGCGCACCATGGAGGAGGTGATGGGGCGCTCCACGGCGCGCCAGAGCTTCAACATGCTGCTGCTCACCATCTTCGGCGCCATGGCGCTAGTTCTGGCCGCCATCGGCATTTACGCCATCATGGCGTACTCCGTGCAGCAGCGCACTCAGGAGATGGGCATTCGCATGGCCTTGGGCGCGGACCGGTCCGCCATCCGCAAGCTGGTGGTCTGGCATGGCATGAGGCTGGCCACCGTTGGTGTAGTCCTCGGCATGGCGGCGGCGTTTGGTCTTACCCGCCTCATCGCCAGCTTCCTGTTCGGCGTCAAGTCCTGGGATCCGGCGGCGTTCCTCTCTGCGCCGCTCATTCTTTCCGCCGTGGCGCTGTTGGCCGCCTGGCTGCCCGCCACGCGCGCCTCCAAACTCGACCCCATGCAGGCGTTGCGCATGGAGTAATTTGAAGGAGGCCGCGCATCACTCCTAATCCAACGCAAACCAAGCAATCGTAATGACCGATAGGTGCTACAAAGACGATCCTCAAAGGTGGACCGTCCCATCGGCCAAGGCCCGATTGACGCACTAAGGGTGAACGATCGGCCGATCGAGCAGAGTTGTCGGGGCTGATCTACGCATTCGGACGATTGCTCCGCCAACAACGATCGCGACCGGATCAGCGCATGACCATAGCACCCACGCAACATCCAGCGGCCGATGCATAGCCACCCATACCAAAGCAGCGCCAATCAGCGCGCAAAGGACCAGAGCTAGCGTCATCGTGGCAACCATCTCTCTTCCCTTGGCTGCCAGCGCGACGACACACCCAACGAACAGCGACGCGATGAGGTGTTCAATCGGCATCCCCTTCAGCATCCAGACGTAAGCCGCGAAGTGGGTCGACCAGAACGCAAGGTATTTGTCTGTAAGCGCCGACAATATCTTGTCGGGCAGTCCAGAGACGAACCGATGCAGTACGAATCCTCCGATTACGGCGGCGGCGGTCGACCACGGAGCGCCACGGAATCCGTTGCCGCCGAGATGCGCGATGGTCTTCACAGCTTGTCGCCAGTACCAGCGTCGGGCGAAGGCGACTCCTGATTTCGACGCGAGGTGGGAATATTCCTCAAGCAGGTCCCCCAGGATCGATTCTGCTTCTTCGGCAGGGGTGAATAGATTGACGAGCCAGGTGGCAATGCGCGGCGGCCGAACGAAATATGCTTGGGACGTCATGAGTAGCTCCGGATGAGGTCGAGGCCTTCGGTCATGCTTTGGAGTGCGTGCTGTGTGCGGTTCACAGCTGTCACTCCCTTAGCTGTGACACGAAAGAAGCGCTTCGAACGGCCGCCACGTTGTGGCGTGGGATCGCCGCGGTGGGACTTGACGTACCCTTTTCTCTCCAGACGATCAAGGGTGGCATAGACAGCGCCGATTGACACTTCACGGCTGGTGCGGAATTCGATCTCCTGCCGCACCGTGACTCCATAGGCTCGATCAGCCAGGCGCAGCAGTGCCAGGACGATGATGTGCTCGAATTCGCCGAGGTAATCCCGCGGCTTGCTGCGGGCCACGGTGCGGAAGACCTTTTCTTTCAGCTCGACCATGTCTTTGGCGACGAACTGGCGGATATAGGGCGCCCGCTGCGGGTCGACGCGGTAGCTGAAGATGACATCAATGCGGATATCATTGCCATCCTTGGTCTTGAAGGGCAGGTCGTCGACGCCGAGCTTATCGCCCCGGTTGGGGTTGGCGGTCATCTCGACGATTTGGAGCCGG
>JBIOJL010000305.1:0-7445 GCA_044450885.1 Tepidisphaerales bacterium | reverse complement strand
CGACGGATTCGCGCGGTTGGACGAAACGGTCCGCAGTGCGGACCCTACGGATGCTGCGTGCGACGGATTCGCGCGGTTGGACGAAACGGTCCGCAGTGCGGACCCTACACTTGCCGCTCCACCGCCGCCGCAATCCGCCGGATGACCGTCATCATCTCCGTAAACTGTGCCGGCGTGATCGACTGGGCTCCGTCGGTCAGCGCATGCTCGGGATCCTGGTGGACTTCGAGGATGAGCCCGTCGGCCCCGGCCGCCACGGCCGCCCGGCACATCGGATCGACCAGGTAGCGCTTGCCGGTGCCGTGGCTCGGGTCGACGACCACGGGCAGATGGCTCACGCGGTGGATGGCCGGCACGATCGCCAGCGGCAGCGTGTTGCGGACGTACTCCTCGAAGGTGCGTACGCCGCGCTCGCAGAGGATGACGTTGACGTTGCCCCGGGCCATGATGTACTCGGCCGCCAGGAGGAACTCTTCGAGCGTGGCGCTGAGCCCGCGCTTGAGCATCACCGGCTTGGACTGCTCGCCGACCTTCGACAGCAGGTTGTAGTTCTGCATGTTGCGGGCGCCGATCTGCAGGACATCGGCATAGTCGGCGACCAGCGACACCTGGTCGATGCTCATCACCTCGGTCACGATGGCCAGCCCCGTCTGCTCGCGGGCCTCGGCCAGGTACTTCAGCCCCTCCTCGGCCAGACCCTGGAAGGCGTACGGGCTGGTGCGCGGCTTGAACGCCCCGCCGCGCAGGCCGACCGCCCCGGACGCCTTCACCATGTACGCGATCTCGATGATCTTGGCGCGGTCTTCCACGGAACACGGCCCGGCGATAACGCCGATGCGCTTGCCGCCGACGCTGCCGCCCAGCGTGCCGCCCAGCGCCACGACGCTGCGCTCGCGCTTGACCTCGACGGAAGCCATCTTGTACGGCGCCAGGATGGGCACGACGTTGTCGACGCCGTCGAGCGTCTCGAACACCGACCGGTCCTTGTGCCGATCGTCGCCGATGACGGCGACGACCGTCCGCTCGGTGCCCACGATGACGTGATCCTTGAGTCCCATTTCTCTCACCAGTTTGACGACTTGTTCAACCTGGCCCGGTGTCGAGCCCTGTTTCATTACCACGACCATGACAAACCTCCTGCGCGCCAGGCGCCGAACCAGTTGAGCCAGACCGCCATGACGAACTCCAGCGGCCCAAGCGGCCGCAACCAGCAAACCAAAAAAACGAAAAACCCCGGGAACCGCGTCCCGGGGTTGGAATCTTCTTTCCGAAAGATGAACCAGCTCAGGACGCGGCTTGGGCGGCCGGATAAAAATATCCGCTAAACCAAAACCCAAAACTCGTGACTGCGCCGTTCATCGGTATCGGAACTTTAGCACAATTCCCGCGTTCGTCAACCCAACCTGCTGCGGAGGGTCTGCCCACAGATTCGGGAGGGCCGTGCTTCTGCACGGCCGGGATGGTCGCGCCGCGAAACGGCCGCAGAGGACTGCGGCCCTCCCGGAAGAATGGTCACGCCCGCCGCGGGTCTGCCGTGATCGCGGCGAAGGAACCGCGATCAGCGATCGCGGCTACAGACATGAGCCTATAACCACATCCCAACCCGGCGGCGAGCGCCACAACTGCCCACAGAACCCCCTCTCTTCGCCATTTCCCGCGATTTGCCCGGTCAGCAGGCGCGACGCCGGGTTACAGGACCCGGATCTTCCGATGTCCGAGTGGACCGCCGTCCCCTTGAATCGTATATCCCAGCCGTATGGCGATTCTCCTCCATCCTCGCAACCGCAGGCCTCGTTCGCGGCGTGGCTTCACTCTGCTCGAGGCGGCACTGGTCACCGTCATCGTCGGCACGGGCGTCGTGGCGGTGATGCAACTCCTGGCGGCCGGGTCCATGTGCAGCGGGCAGGCCCAGGAGTTGACGACGGCCGTGCATCTGGCGGACCAGATCCACGAGCTTTCCCTCGGGCTGGCCTTCTCCGACCCGGTGGATCCGAGCCACTGGGGCCCGCGCGCCGGGGAAACCCTGGCCAACTACGACGACGTCACGGATCTCGACGGACAGACCTATAACCCCCCGATCGACGCGCGCCGGCAGACCATAACCAGCCTCAGCGGCTGGTCGCAGGCCATCACCGTGGAGAGCGTCGATCCGGCGCGTATCACCGTGACGGTTCCCAAGGGCAGCACGCGCGCACAGCGACTCACCGTGAACGTGTCCCATCAGGGGCGGGTCTTGTTCACGGAAACCTGGATGACGTTCGACGCAGCCCCCTGACCTCGGAGCAAGCCATGAAGACACATCCGAATACACTCGGCAACCTTCGCCGCGGCGTCGCCTCGGTGCTGGCGATGATGTACCTCGTCCTCTTCTCGACGCTCGCCCTGGGCTTCTACGCGGCCACGACCACGACCGTGCAGACCAGCGACAACTACAAGAGGATCGCCGAGGCGCACAACGCGGCCGAGGCCGGTATGCAGTTCATGCGCTACCAGCTCGGCATGATGTCCATTCCGGCCAGCACCCCGCAGAACCAGTTGTTCGCCGCCGTCTACACCCAGCTCCAGAACCAGATCAACAACACAGGCAACCTGGCGGGCGGAACGATCTCCTCCGACGGGGTCACGATCTACGTCCCGGGCAACACCGCGCAGACGATCTCCCTCGACGCCAGCAACTCGCGGTTCCGCGCGCGGGTCTTCCAGAACGGCCCGCAGTTGCGCGTGATCGTCAACGGATATTCATCGAGCGGACTGAAACGGTCGCTGCAGATGGACTACAACGTCGCCCAGCGGGCGAGCGCCATCTTCGATTACGGCGTGGCCAGCAAGAGCGCCATCACGATGAACGGCAACGTGACCATCACCGGCCTGACCAACCCGGCCGCCGGGTCCGTGCTCTCGGCAACCCTCTCCACCAACACGCCGTTGACGATGGTCGGCAACGACTCCATCTCCGGAGACGTGTCGCTGGTCAACCCCAACAGCAGCGTCTCCGTCAGCAGTTCCTCGTCGATCGCCGGATCCACCAATCCGTCGTCCTACGCCAGCCACATTCACACGGGCGTGGATATGCCCGAATTCCCGACCATCGACACCAGCCCCTTCGCCCCCTATGCGACCAACAACATCACGGCCTCCAAACCGGCCGGGAAGAGCTTCTCCAATATCCGCATCAAGGCCAACACCAACCCGTCTTTCGCGGCCAACACGACCATCACCGGCGTCGTCTACATCGAGACGCCAAATCAGGTCTCTTTCGCCGGCAACCTCACGCTCCAGGGCGTGGTCGTGGTGCAGAACAACCCGACCGGCAATACCACCACCAACACCATCTCCTTCGGCGGAAACGTCGCCATGAGCGGCGTCGACACGCTCCCCGCGAGTTTCGGGGCCCTCCGGACACTCACGGGCGCGGCCATTCTCGCGCCGAATTTTGCCGTCAGCTTCGGCGGCAACTTCGGCAGCATCAACGGTTCCATCATCGGCAGCTCGATGAATTTCCACGGAAACGCCGGCGGCACGGTCACCGGTTCGGTCATCAACCTCAACGACACCGCCATGAGCTTTTCCGGCAACGACACCATCAAGATCCAAAGCCAGGGCACCAGCAACTTCCCGGCCGGCGTGAAGTTCGGCTCGGACTACGTCCCGCTTCCCGACACCTATCTGGAGATCATCGAATGACCACTGTCCCACTCCCAATCTTCCGCAACCGCCGGGGCCTCACCCTGATCGACGCGATGATGAGCTTGACCATCTGCGCCCTGCTGCTCAGCGCCATCGCAGTTGCCTTCAGCAGTTCGTCCCAGGCCATCAACGCCAACGACCAGTTCACCCGCTGCGCCCAGAGCTGCCGGGTGGCGGTCGGCCAGATCATGGCCGACGTCCGCCAGGCCGACGCCGTCCAGGTGGGCACGGCTTCAGTCGACATCATCCGTCCCGACGCCAGCGAGTGTACGTATTCCTACAACGCCACGAACAAGAACCTGGTCCTGACGCGCGCCGGCGATCCCACGCAATACGTGCTGGCCTCCGACGTGACGAGCTGCTCGTTCGCGGCCGATGTCCAGCCCGATCCGAAGACGCAGATCAACCGCGTCGTCCGGGCGACTGCGACCATCACCGTCACCACCGGGAAGAACACCGTCACCCTGGGCGGTTCGGCCGCACCGCGCCGGGCGATCGTTTACTAAGCTGCGCGGTGGACGACCGCAGCCGGTTGCCGGTATGCTCTCAGACCGGAGACCGGCCATGAAATTCCACTCGCTCTTCCTCCCGCTCATCGCCGCACTGACCTGTCTTGTCGCCAACGCGGCAGAGAACTCGCGGCCCAACATCGTCATCATCCTCGCCGACGACCTCGGCTACGGCGACGTCAGCGCGTATGGCGCCACCCGCGTGCAGACGCCCAACGTCGATCGGCTCGCCAAGGAAGGCATCCGTTTCACTGATGCCCACGCCACGTCGGCCACCTGCACACCCTCGCGCTATGCCCTGCTCACCGGCGAATATCCCTGGCGCAAGAACGGCACGGGCATACTGCCCGGCAAAGCCGCGCTGATCATCGAGCCCGGCCGGACCACGCTCCCCTCCATGCTCCAGAAGGCCGGCTACCGCACCGGCGTCGTGGGCAAGTGGCACCTGGGCCTGGGCGGGCCGGGCGGGCCCGACTGGAACGCCGACATCAGGCCCGGGCCGCTGGAAATCGGCTTTGACTACAGCTTCATCATGCCGGCGACCGGCGACCGCACCCCCTGCGTCTACGTCGAGAACCACCGCGTTGTCGGCCTCGACCCGGCCGATCCGCTCCAGGTCAGCTACGGCCAGCCGGTCGGCAAGGACCCCACCGGCAAGGACCATCCCGAACTGCTGAAGATGCACCCGAGCGCCGGCCACGACCAGACCATCGTCAACGGCATCAGCCGCATCGGCTACATGAGCGGCGGCAAATCCGCCCGCTGGGTTGACGAGGACATGGCCGACACGCTCACGAAAAAGGCGACCGGCTTCATCGAACAAAACAAAGACGAGCCCTTCTTCCTCTACTTCGCCACCCACGACATTCACGTCCCGCGCGTGCCGCACCCGCGCTTCGCCGGCAAGACCGGCATGGGCCCGCGCGGCGACGTCATTCTTCAGTTCGACTGGAGCGCCGGGGAAATCCTCCGCACGCTCGACCGGCTGGGTCTGACGGAGAACACCATGGTCATTCTGACCAGCGACAACGGCCCGGTGGTGGACGACGGCTACAAGGACCAGGCCGTGGAGAAGCTCGGCGACCACAAACCGGCCGGCCCGTTGCGCGGCGGCAAATACACCATCTGGGAAGGCGGAACCCGCGTCCCCTTTATCCTCCGCTGGCCCGCCCGCGCCAAACCCGGCACCTCCGATGCCCTCATCTGCCTGATCGACTGCCTCGCCTCTTTCGCCGACCTGACCGGCCAGAAACTCGCCCCCGGCGACGCTCCCGACAGCGCCGACATCCTGCCCGCGTTGCTGGGCGAGTCCAGAACCGCCCGCACCCGCCTGGTCGAACACGCCGGCATGCTGGCTATCCGCGAAGGCCTGTGGAAAGCCACGTCCCCGCCGCGCGCCGCCAACGCCCAGTTGTTCAATCTCGGCGAGGATCTCGGCGAAGCCAACAACCTCGCCCCCGGCAACCAGTCGCGCACCAAAGACCTGCTCGAGAAACTCGACGCGGAGCGGAAGAAAGGCCCAACCCCGACTCCGAAGCCGTAGGACAGACATTTTTGTCTGTCGTCCTTTGGAGATTCTTGTCTGTCATCGTTCAAACATTCGTTCGAGCCGATTCACCGTCTTCGGCTCACGCATCGCCGCTTCAGGACCGGGAGCAACTCGATGAGGGGAAGCGAAGTGAGCCAGAATCCGCTTGTCTTGCCGTATGGTGTTTAGTAGACTGTCTGTATGGAATATCGTGGCCGGGTGAAAGACGGTGTGGTGGTGTTCGAGGCGGAGAGTCCGCCGGACGGGACATCCGTGCGCATTGAGGTTGTCACCGAACCAGCCAACCCGCCAACAATTTGGGAGAAGCTCCGACGCTATTCGGGGGCCGTATCGGGCCTGCCATCGGACTTGGCGCGTAACCACGATCACTACATTCATGGGACACCGAGAAGATGAAGGCGGTCTTCGCCGATTCATTCTACTTTCTGGCGCTGCTCAACGCCGACGATGAAGCACACCAGGCTGCGGCGGCATTCGCAGGCGATCCAGGCACGCGTTTCGTGACGACTGCATGGATATTGACCGAAGTGGCCGACGGACTGGCCAAGAGTCTCGCGCGCACCATTTTCGCGGATCTGCTGCGAGACCTCGACACCGATCCGCAAGCCGAGTTGATCTCAGCCGACCCGGACCTGTGGCGGCGCGGCTGCGAGTTGTACGCACAACGGACAGACAAGAAGTGGTCCCTGACCGACTGGATCTCGTTCGTTGTCATGGCGGACAACGGAATTGTCGACGCACTAACAGCAGACCACCACTTCGCCCAGGCCGGATTCAACCCGATCTTGAAAGCGTGATGCACCGGTAGGTGTAGGGTTGGTCCGCGACCCACCGGTATTGCGTGGTGCGTTCGAAATCGTCCCATTGCGAGAGAGATGAGCGTGGGAGATGGCAAGTTGTTCCTGTCCGTGTTGCCCGAATGGTGGGTCGCGGACCCGGGTTGCGGACCCACCTTACGGGGCTTGGCTAGTTTCATCTTTTGTAGAACGGTCTATCACTTCTTCGGATTTGGTCCTCAATGCCACCTTTGCCGGTAAGCTGCATGAAATCGACCGGTGGGTCGGGGATTGCTACGCTACTAGCGACCAGCCCTGCACCTGCAACACATTGATCCCAGTCTCCTGTAACTTCGATTGCGATGAGAGTATGTGGCTTCTCGTCTCGCTCGGCATTGAAGAAGTGTACCAAGTATGCGCGTTCAACCTGTGGCGTGGTTTGGAAGTAGCGACTAAGGGCAAGAACAAGGTCAAGTGGGTAATTGGCCGGCTGACCGACGAGAACCTTTGTCTCCTTCTGAGCCACCCAACGCTCACTGGGCTTCCAAAGTGAGCCGTCCAGGATCGACGCGACTTCCTCTGCTGTAAACTCTTTGCCGTAGTCCGAATCGGGGTTAAGGATCAACGCCGCGCCTCGCGTCAACTCCAGAAAGGCTGGCGTCTTCATCGCGAGGTAACCGACTTCTTCTTTGATGAACGCCTGCAGGCGGGGCAGCGACGAAAAGATGGGGATGATGGTGTGGCCGTCACGCTCCCAAGTTCTCAGCTGGAGGTTCTCACCCGTGCGGATATCTCGATTTTCGACTACCGAGGGTATCGGGCCGTGCTGAATCACGTAGACCTCTGCACCGATAAAATCTCGGTAGAACTGGGGCCGATGCGCGGGGTCGGTTGTTGCTTTGATGAGTGACCGTTCCAAATCGT
>JBIOJL010000304.1:0-7508 GCA_044450885.1 Tepidisphaerales bacterium | reverse complement strand
CCGCCCCGCGGTCCCCGCGCGGGGCCCCCGCGGCCGCCCGCCCGCCCCCCCCCCCCCCCCCCCGCTCCCCCCGGCGTTGGTGCGGCCGGCGGGGCGGCGCCGCCCCCCCCCCCGCCGCCCCCGCCCCCCCCCCCCCCCCCCCCCCCCACTACTGGGGAGCCTTGTTGCCGCTTCGCAATGAGTCTGGCAGACGACGGCAAATGCGCCGCAAATGGAAAAGCGGTGTCAAGCCACCGCACTCCAAAGTAGTAGCATTGACATCTCCGCCGCCATGCCGAAACTGCCCCTTCTTTGCAGAAAGCCCGAGGTGTTTCATGGCCCGCAGCGTCGGAGTCTTCGGCGGCGTCAGCGAATCGCGAATCAGGCGGCAGATGTGCGACATCGGCCGGCGGTTGTGGCAGCGCCAGTTCTGCGCCGGCAACGACGGCAACCATTCCGTCCGCGTCGGCAGGAACCGGGTGCTGGTCACCCCGACGGGCCTGAGCAAAGGCTTCATGAAGCCCGGCGACATCTGCGTGGTGGACATGGAAGGCATGCAGCTTTCCGGCCAGCGCAGGCGCACCAGCGAAATCCTCATGCACCTGACGATCTTCCAGGAACGGCCGGACGTGCGCGCCGTCATCCACACGCATCCGCCCCACGCGACGGCGTTCGCCATCGCCGGGATCGGCCTGCCCAGCGGCGTCTATCCGGAGGCCGACTATCTGCTGGGGCCGGTGCGGACCGCGCCGTATGTGATGCCCGGCGACCAGCGGCTGGGCGATGCCATCCGGCCGCTGGTGAAGGATGCGACCACGATCATCCTGCAGAACCACGGCGTGGTCTGTTTCGGCGCCGATCTGGAGAAATGCTGCTACAACATGGAGGCGGTGGATGCCTACGCCCGTATTCTCATGCTGGTGAAACAGATCGGGTCGGTGCGGGCGCTGACGGATGAGGAGATGAGCGAGTTGCTGACCGTCAAGGTCCGGAACGGACTGGCGGACCCGCGGCTGGTGAATGGGCGGTTTGTGGGGGAGCGATCCGAAGGGTTTTTCAAGGGGTGCGCAAAGAAACGCTGAACATCGCGGTCTCCATGTGCCACAATCCATCAGAATCTTCGCAGCCCGCCAGCGAAGAATTCTTCAACACGAAGACACGAAGCGGTTCCCGGCCGATCCAATGGTTGGGAGCGGGGAGACCCCGATCTAATCAGACAATAGCGACCACTCTCGCGAGTCGTTCTTGAATACGATGCCCCGCTTCGTGCCTTCGTGTCTTCGTGTTTAATCTGCTTTGGTTGCGGCCAAGCCGCGCTGGGCCATCATCATGGCAGTTTCTCAAGGTCGAGCCGGTCCTTGGGGCGATCGGCGGCCCGCTTCATCCTTTTGAGCCAGTCGAGGGAGACGTAGCGAACTTCGCCGGCCACGGCGCTGTCGCGATAGACCTCGCCGACATCAGCGGCGGGGAACCCCGGGATGTAGTCGAACAGGTCCACGAAACCGTAGTCCGTGCAGAGCATCATAAGATGTGTCGCCCGGATATATGCCGGCGAAACTGGAATCAGCTTCTCCAGCCCCGTTTGCGGGTCGCGCTCGTCGGATATCCAGGCTGCGTTCGCCTCCAGCAGGGTGGCGGCGAGTCTTGGCTCGGACTCTTGCGAACGAAGCCAGACGAGATCGACATCCTCGGTGTTGCGCAGATACCCATGGAACTGCACGGCATGGCCGCCGATGACGACAAACGGTACCGCGTGCTTCCGCAGCAGGGCATAGAACTCGTGTTGTGGCCTGGAAGCGGTCATGTGTAGTCTCGCGGAGGAACGGCGCGCTGGCGGAGGTTTCGGCGGATGAAGCGGTCCCACGCCTCCGGATTGGCGCGCAACTGTAGCATGGCCCATTCGTGCATCTGCCGGCCACGTTCGATGCGCTGCTCCGGGGTCATGCGCAGGGCTGTCTCCTGCATCAGCCGGTCGCGACGCGCGATTTGCTCGGATTCGCTTTCCATTACTCTTTCATCCACACGATCGACCTTCCGCCTCGATTATTGCGGGCGTAGTTGGGGATGGCAATCATGGGGACGCCGGTGGTGGAGGTGCCTTTGATGACCATCACGCCGCCGAGAAGATCGGGTTTCCACTCGGTGGTCAGCGAAGAATTCGGGGCGAGCGACAGATCGAGGGGCTGGTCGGCGGCTTCGAGGTTGTAGATCAGCGGGCCGTAACGAAGGGCAACGCCGCTGATCCTGGGGGTGATCTTGGGGCTGGCCTTCACGCGCTGGACGACCATGGGGATGACGAGGTCGAGCTTGTCGCCGGGTTTCCAGGTGCGAGTGATGGTGGCGTAGCCTCTGTCGATCGCCGGGGTGATGGCGACGCCGTTGAGGGAGATGGAGGTCAGACCGGCGGATTCGGGGGTGCTGGTGTAGAGGCTGCTCGTCTGGCGGTTGGGGATGCGGACGTTCACGGTGAAGTTCTTCTCGGCGGCCGGGTTGACCGTGATCGACACCTTGCCGTTCCAGGGATAATCCGTTGACTGGACGATCTGCACATCGGTGCCGGCGATCTTGCCGACGGAGACGGTGCTGCCGACGAACAGGTTCACGCAGAGCGTATCGGCACTCTTTGTGTACATCCAGGTCGGGAGCATGAGCAGCGTGCGGGGGATGTTGCCGACGCAGCAGGGACAGCCATGCCAGGGATAGCGGGCGTGGCCGGAATCCAGCGGGTTGGTGTAGGTGAAGTTCCTGCCGTCGAGGTCGATGCTGCCGAGGATGGCGTTGTAGATCGTCTCCTCATACAGATCGGCGTACTTCGCATCCTGGTGGATCAGGTTGAGCTTGTGCTGGAAGAAAACTTCGCCGCAGCCGGAGCAGGATTCGCAGTAGGCATTGTTTGGCAACGAGTAGTTCTTGCCGAAACCCTCGGAGGTTTCGCCGCTGCCGACGCCGCCGGTCACGTAATACTTCTTGTTGACAATATTGGACCAGATGGACAGGACGGCGCTCTGGTAGTCGATGTCGCCGGTTTCCATGGCGACGTCGGCCATGCCGGAATACGAATACACGGCCCGCACGGCGTGACCCACGGCTTCGTACTGCTGGATGGCCGGGAGATGCGACTGGTCGTATTCCTCGCCGTTGTGGCGGGAATCCATCAGGAACTTCGCCAGTTCGACATACTTGCGGCCCTTGCCGGCGCCTTCGACATCCTCGACAAAGCGGGCCAGGCGGACCAGAGCCTGTTCGAGTTCCTGATGGCCTTCGTACCAGGCGCGCTTGGGGGCCGGGCCGATGTTGTCGTACCAGCAGTCGGCCAGCTTCCTGGCCGCGTCGTACAGGCGCGGGTCGGTCCGGCCGGTCATCCGGTAATGGGCGATGGCCGACTCGATGAAGTAGCCGGCGAGATAACCCTCGTGGTCGTGCTTGTTGGTCCAGCGGCGGAGATTGTTGAGGGTGTAGCAGGTTTGCAGGTAGCCGTCGGGTTCCTGTGCCGAAAGCAACTTGGGGATCCAGTCCTCCAGCTTCTCCCGAATGGCCTTCTGGGCGGCGATGATCTCGGCATCGCCCTGCGGATCGACCATGAGGGCGACGCACATGGACTCGGTGGTGTTGTGAACCCAGGCGTTGGCGAAGACGGCTCCCTGGTGCGGGCCGTGGGGCTTGCCGGCCAGCTTCAGCCCGGCCTGCGTGAAGTTGTCGATGCCGCCTTCTTTTGTAGCCGGGTCGGAACACTTGTTGTAGCAGTGGGGAATCCAGTTGGTGATGAGCTTCTTGACGCGGTCGTTCCAGAGGGGGCTGCTGACCTTCCAGGTGGTGGTGCAGACGGGATCGAAGTGAACCGCCGGAGGCGCGGGATCAACGGTGACACTTACGGTATCGGATGCCGAGAACTCGCCGTCGTTGGCGGTGAGTTTCAGGACATACGAGCCAACCGCGGAGAAGGTGGCCGTCGTGTTCGTCGCTTTGGCGTCGGCGAATGTGACATCGCCCGGCCCGGATTCCCCGGACCAGGCCACTGTCGGCGTGGGGTTGGGTTTGCCGTCGTCTTTGACTGTCCCGCCCAGGAACGTCTTGCCCGGCAGCACGACAACGCGATCGACACCCGCCTTGACCGTGGGAGGGAAATTGGGCGACTTGCCGGAGTCGTAGACCTTCCACTGGAGCAGTCCGGTCGACTCGCCGCTGGAGTCGAACTCCAGCCGGAGCTTGCTGGTGCTGACTTCGGTGAAGGTGGTGGTGTTGTATTTGTTCCCGGCCAGACCCAGGCCGGACGGATTCTCGACGGGCACGAACTTGTCCCCTTTCCAATAGCTCAGCCGGCATTCCCTGGGCAGGCGGACGCCGCCGCGATCGTCGAACCAGTAGATGTCGATCCTGGCGGTGCTGATCGGCTGGGTCCATTCATACTGCACCCATTGCGTGCCCTTCCGCGGCCAGTTCCCGTAGGCACCGTGGCTCTTGTCGTTGGAATTGCGCGGGTCGTGGCCGCTGTTTAGCCCGGTGATCGTCTCGTGAGGAGAAACATACGACGTGGACGCAGTGGCGACCAGCGCCAGATTCACACCCGGATCGGCGGCGGCGCTGGCTTGGCGGACGATAACCCAACACAAGAGCGAGGCAGCGAAGCAGGTCAGCACTGCACAGACGAAGCGAGGTGATGATCGTGTTTTCATTGCGAAGTTCCTTGGTATTTCTGATTCAGATCTCCACTACTCCCGCCGCAAATCCGCTGGTCGCAGGCGGCGGGCGGCGGTGAGCAGCGTCGCGAGCTGGACAAACAGACCTGCCAGGAGAATCACGGCAAGGGTCTGGGAGAGTTTCAGGAGATTCACGGGGCTGCCGGTCTGGGTGACGGCGGGCCAGATTCCGGCCAGCGCGGAGCCGCCGCCGATGAACAGGCCGGCGACGAGGAGGAAGGCGTTCTCCGAGAACACCAGCGCCAGGCGCCGTCCCGGCGAGAATCCCAGCGCCGCCAACAACGCCAGTTCGCCGCGGCGCTCGACCAGGCCGCGGAGGATGACCACGGCCAAGCCGACCGTGCCGAGGAGCAGGCCGAGCGAGCCGAGGGTGTTGAACGTGTCAAGGTAGGTGTTGGCAACTTCCTGGTAGCGGGCGAGCCGCCGGCCGGTGCGCTCGAGGGTGATGGAGTAGTCTTCCAACTCGCCCTGCAGCAGGTCGCGGACTTTGGAGACATCGGCCGGGCGGGTCTGGACGAGCATGCGGGCGAAGCCGCCCTGGGCGGGGAAGAGTTGCTGGAAATGCCGCTCGGACATGAGCAGTTCGCCCTGGAAGATGCTGTGCGAAAGCGTCGCCACAAGACGCAGCTTCTGTGGGCGGCCGAGCGCGTCGGTGATGGCGAGCGTGTCGCCGAGCGAGAGGTGGAGGATGTACTCGGCCGACTCGGAATCGGCGATCACGGGAATGGCTCCCGCAATATCCTTGTCGAGCGATGTCCACGGGTTGGCCGTCTTCTCGACGGAGGAGGAGAAGACAAACGCATCGCGGGCGACAAGCTGCGGCGGGACGGAGAGGATGGTCGGCGTGTTGGGCCGCGTCATGTTGAGGCAGGAGATGTCCTGTCCGGCCCAGACGCGCATGGGGATGAAGGTCGTGGCCGACCAGAGGGGATCGTCGAGCTTGGAGACGCCGAGCACGTCGCGGCCTTTGCGCGTGGCCGGATCGCCGAGCAGTGGCACGTCGGCCGAGAGAATGAACTGGAAGCCGCCGGTGCCGCTCTTGAGTTTCCACTCATCCTCCGGCGGCGTCTGCTTGAACGCGGCCGTGGTCACCAGCACGAAGCTGGCGAAGGCAATCAGCGAGACGGTGAGGATGGAGCGGGCCCGGAACCGGCCGGCGTTGCGCAGACCGAGGCGAAAGACCGACCAGTGCGATGGCAGGCCGCGGCGATGGGCACGGCCGATTTCCCAGGCAAGGAACGACAGCAACGCCACGAGCAGAGCGGAGCCGCCGCCCAGGAAAGCATTTTGCGGACTGGTGCGGCTGAAAATCCCGGCGGCAAACGCGCCCGGTGCGGCCACGCCGGAGACAATGCAGAGGGCGGCCGAGACACGGCGGCGTCGATTCGAGACTGAATCGTGCTGATACCCCCCTGCCAAGAGGCGGGCCGGGTCGGCCTGTCGCAGGCGCCATGATCCCCAGACAATGGCCAGCATGGCGACGATGAAGCTGGCGATGTCGGCGGTGATCACCGTGGACGGAATGATGGCGAGGTCGATGGCGCTGGTGCCGACGGCGGGGAGCCAGGTGGTCCGCAGGCCGCGGATCATCAAGGCGGTGTAGCCGACGCCGAGAGCCAGGCCCACGGCCGAGCCGAGGGCGGCGAGAATCGCGCCTTCGCCCAGCGCCAGGTTGAGAATCCGGCCGGGCGTGAATCCGAGCGCGCCGAACAGGCCGTATTGCCGGGCCCGCTGCTCGACGCCAAGCCGGAAGAGCATGGCCGACAGCAGCACGGCCGAGGCGATGAGGAAGAAGCTGAAACCGGTGAAGAGTTGGGCAAAATCGGTCCCCTGCGTTGCCGCGGCCAGTTGCTGCGACTTGATCGGCGTGAAGGCCAGCCCCACCGAGGCGGGATCGAGCTTCTTGAGCAATTCGGCCGCGAAGACATCGGCGCGCTCGGCCGGGAGGCGGATGGTGTTGATCTCGCCGTAGGCTTGGCCCCAGAGCTTGCGGGCGCTGTTGAGGTTGACGAAGAGCTTCGGCGCGGCGTGATACTGCTTCCAGTATTTCTCATCCTCGGCGGTCACCAGTTTCTTGTCGATGTCCAGCCCGGCCGGCGGCTGCCAATCGGACACACTGTTGGCGTCGGTCAGGCCCTTGTAGAGAGGCGTGAGGCTCTTGTCGGCACCGAGACCCTGCATGGGAAGGATGGCGGCCACGCGAAAGACCAGAGCCACGCCGGGGCGGTCGGAACGGACCTCCGCCAGATCGCCATTGGCCTGACGCAGGTAGTAGTCAAGCCGCAACGTATCGCCGACTTTCAGGGAGAGCCGCTCGGCCGTCCACTGATTGACGGCGATCTCGTCGTCCTTCAGCGTGGCGCCCGGCAGATCGGAAAGGCCGGCGGCAATGCAGTAGTGCAGTTGTGCCGGTGCATCGCCGAGCTTGACGACATGGTTGACGAGATACGTCGACACCCGCCGCAACGGCAGCTTGAGCTGTGCGGCGGCCTGTCCGGCGGCAACATCCACCGGGGCGGTGATGAACGTGCTGGCCGAGCCGAGGATGGCGTCCGTGCCATCGCCGCTACGAGTCATCGTCAACCCGAGATCGGGCAGCGTGACGGCCGAGCGAATCAGGTCGTTGAGCCTCTTCGCACCTTCGGGCGTAGAGGCCAACTTGCCGTGAACCAGAATGAGGTTGGCCTTACCGGATTGTTCGAGGGTGTTCTGGAGATCGCGGAGATTCACCCAGGCGTTGCGGACGCCGCGCTGGCCGCCGGTGAGCGTGAAGAGGGCGGCCATGGAGCGCTCGGGAGCGATGGCCGCGTTCTGGGCCCGCAGGCTGGTGGT
>JBIOJL010000303.1:0-7511 GCA_044450885.1 Tepidisphaerales bacterium | reverse complement strand
GTGGAAATACTGGTACCACTTCGCGATCATGTTCGAGGCCCTGTTCATCCTGACGACAATTGATGCCGGGACGCGCATCGGGCGGTTCCTGCTGCAGGAGGTGGCCGGCAAGGCGCACAAGTCCCTGGGGTTGCAGGGCAGCTTCGCCGGCGCCGTGGCCGCCACCGCCGTGGTCGTGGCGGCCTGGGCCATGTTCATGAACTCCGACTCCTTTTCCATCATCTGGGTCATGTTCGGCATCGCCAACCAGACGCTGGCGATCATCGCCCTGGCCGTGGTGACGGCCTGGCTGCACAACGAGGGCAAGGGAAGATATATGTGGGTGACAGTCGCGCCCCTGTGCGTGGTCATGACCACGACCTTCACCGCCTCGACGCAAATGGTCGTCAGGCATTGCACCACGCTGGCGACGCAATTCGCCAAGGCGGTTCCCGACAGCAAGATCGTCTTCAGTTCCTGCGTGCAGGGCGGGCTGATCCTGGCGATGTTCGTCTGCACGCTGGTGGTGCTGGTGTCTGTGGCGATACGCGTGACGCGGCGAACGAATCCGCCAGGGTTTCCCGTAGCGCCTCACATCGCGTGATGACTTCCGGAGATCCGTTCGGAGTTCACGCTTCAGCGTGTCCTGCGGGCGTGGCGCGAGGTCGCGCCGTAAATATGCAGTTTGAATATCCAATATTCAATCCGCATAAACGGGATATTTGTCGGGCGGGCTCGTTCAGGCGCCGCCGTGCCACCCCGTGATTCAAGTTCCCATGCGTGCGGGTGGCCGGCGAGGACGCCGGCCCTACTTCGACACGACCCGCCCCAGCGCCTGATACAACCCGATCCCCGCGGCCGTCGCCAGGTTCAGACACCGCTCGCCCTCCACCTGCGGAATCCGCACGTTCCGCTCCGGACAGACCGCCAGCAACTCATCCGACAAACCGTGCGTCTCGCTGCCGAAGACCAGGCAATCCCCATCCCGAAACCCGGCCTGCCACAAATCCTGCTGCGACTTGCTGGTGAACATCCACAGCCGCACGCCGGCCATCGCCTTTAGAAACGCCGCGTGGTCATCATGCACGGTCAGCTTCAGCCGCGGCCAGTAGTCCATGGCGCTGCGGCGAAGTTGACGATCCGTCAGCACGAAACCCATCGGCCGGACCAGGTGCAATTCCGTCCCCGTTGCCACGCAGAGCCGGGCGATGTTGCCGGCGTTGGGGGCGATCTGGGGGTGGACGACCGCCAGTTTCAGGTGATGAGACGGGAGCGTGGTCATGGTCGATTCGTAGGGTCCGCACTGCGGACCGTTATTCCAACAGCACATCGGCGCACCAATCCATGGTCCGCACTGCGGACCGTTATTCCAACAGCAGATCGGCGCACCAATCCATGGTCCGCACTGCGGACCGTTATTCCAACAGCAGATCGGCGCACCAATCCATGGTCCGCACTGCGGACCGTTGTTCCAACAGCAGATCGGCGCACCAGTCCATGGTCCGCACTGCGGACCGTTGTTCCAACAGCACATCGGCGCACCAGTCCATGGTCCGCAATGCGGACCCTACGAACGCTGTGGATCATTTCTCTCGCACAGCCGCGCTGTCTGAATCGCGACGAAGCGGTCCGCAGTGCGGACCCTACGAATGCCGCAACGCCACGATCCTCCCCTGCCGGTCACTCCCTGACCATGGCGTACCACCAGGCTTTGGCGATGCGCTGCTTGTCGACCAGCCGCCAGCCCGGACGGTCGGGCGTCCGCTCCTGCTCGGTTCCCACAAACAGCACCTGCGGGCGCGTCGACGCCCGGAGCTTGGCCGGGTTCGCGCAGCGGCGGACCTCGCTGTTCAGATAGATGGTCAATTCAGTAGGCGCATCATGTCCTTTATGGCTATCACTGTAATATTCCGCGCCGGGATATCGCTCCAGCAGCCGCGCGGCCAGCAGCTTCGCCGGGCTGCGCCCGTTGGGCGAATCCTTGTAGCCCCGGAGAAACAGCACGGCCAGCATCAGCATCAGCACGGCGCTTCCGCCGACGTGCCAGCGCCAGTCGGCCATCCGCCGCCACATCAGTGCCAACACCGCGGCCATGATCGCCAGCGATGCGAACCCCAGCGGCATCCCATACCACGGGTCGCCGTCGACGGTGCGGACGAAGAACATCCCGGCCACAGGCAGGCCGACGGCCAGTGCGGTCATGATCGCGCCGTGGCCGAACACCAGCAGGCGGTCAGCCTTCTTCCACGCCTCCGGCCGGGCGAAGTGCTGCTCGATGCGCCACGCCGCCAGCACCGCCAGCGGCGCCGCCAGGGGCAGGACATAGCGTGGCCGGCGAACCGGGAAGAAACTCATCACCAGCAGCGGCAACCCGACCATCAACACCACCAGCAGCATGCGTCGTCGCAGCGGCCGCCATTTCTCAAAGCAGAGCGCCAGCAAGCCGACCACATACCACAGCGCCCAGGGGGCAAACCAGGGGACCACGAGCACGTATTTCCACCACCAGGAGTGTTCTTCGTTGACCCGCTCATCCCGCAGCGTGGTCTCGTTGTACCACTCGTGTGCCCGGCCGGCGGTGGCGTACAGAACATAGATCGTCCACGGCATTGCCACCAGCGCCAGCACGCCCAAGCCGGCCAGCACCGCCAGCACGCGCGTACTTGCTGTCACAGACGGGAACTGGCGCGTTGCGACCGGAGCCCGCGGCTCAGGCCGTATCGCCTCATATTCGAGTACCTGCCCGGGACGTATCGCTGCCAGGACAGGCGTCACCGGTTGCTGCGGCGCATCGGGAATCCAGCGAATGAACGCGCACGCCACAAACGGCGCGACCGTCATCAGCAGCGCCGGCAGCGGGCCCTTGGCCATGAACGCCAGGCCCAGCCAGAACCCCGCGCCGAGGCATCCCTCCCACCAACATCCCCGCAGCGCGAGCTTCGCCAGATAAAGGTTCGCCAGCGTGATGCAAACCGCGTAGGGCATGTCGTACTGGGCCGGGATTGCGTGCTGCAGCACCAGGAACGACGAACTTCCCACCAGCGACGCAATCACCCCGAGCCGGTGCCCGCCGATCTCCCGGCCAAAATAATAGGTGGCCGCCGCCAGCAGTCCGGTGCAGAGCACATTGGGCAGGCGCGCGCCCCAGGGAAGCGAGCCGGTGAGTTTCATGCCGATGGCCGACATCCACGTCGCCAGCGGCGGCTTCTTGGTGCGGATTTCGCCATTGAGCGTCGGCAGCAGCCAGTTGCCCCGGCGGACCATCTCCTGCGCGGTGCCGACGTTGAAATTCTCCATGCCCCCGGAGAACTCCGTCCAGTTCACGGCCGGAATGAACGGCACGAAGAACAGCAGGAACAGGCCGACGGCGGTCCATCTGCTGGGCGGCGGATTGTCCACGGCATCAGTCATGGGAGAGGGGATTTGAGCAGAAACGGCGGGGAAAGCCAGACGCGGCAGCTTCATCACATGACGCCTCAAACGGGGTAGACAACTACGGATATGCCCTGCATCCAGATGGAGAACCAGTTCATGAACACACGATTTTGCGCAATGGCTCTGGCCACACTGATGGTGGCCGGAATGGTCAACGCGGCCGAGGGAACCTGGGACTGGACGGCCGCAACGCCCGAAAGCCAGGGGATGAGTTCGCCGGCACTGGAGAAGGCCTGGGCGGAATTGAAGGCGCGGAGCACCACCGGATTCCTGGTCATCCGCAACGACCGCATCGTCTTCGAGCGCTATGCCGAAGGCTGGGACCGCCACAAGCCGCACGGAACGGCCTCCATGGCCAAGGCCCTGGTGGGCGGCACCTCGCTGATGGTCGCCATGAGCGACGGCAAGATCCGCCCGGATGACCTGGCCGGGAAATTCGTGCCGCAGTGGCGCGATGTGCCGCGGAAGAAGGACATCACCATCCGCCACCTGGCCACCCACACCTCCGGCATCGAGGACGCCGAGCAGGATGACCTCGCCCATGACAAACTCACGGGCTGGAAGGGCGATTTCTGGAAGCGGCTGGCCGTGCCGGACGATCCGTTCACCATCGCCCGCGATGTCGCTCCGGTGCTGTTTGCGCCGGGCACGAAAGAGCACTACAGCAATCCGGGCATGGCGATGCTGGGCTACTGCGTCACGGCCGCGATTAAGGGATCGCCGGATGAGGATCTGCGATCGCTGCTGAAACACCGGGTCATGGACCCGATCGGCGCGGCCGAGAAGGAGTGGTCGGTCGGATACGGCAAACCGGTGCTGGTGGATGGACTGCCCGTGATCGCACCCTGGGGCGGAGGTTCGTACAGCGCCGACGCCACGGCCCGCGTGGGCCGGCTGATGATGCGCGGCGGGAACTGGCAGGGCAAACAGCTCATTGACCCGGACGTGGTGCGGACAGCCACCACCTTTGCCGGCATGCCGAATCGCTCGGGCCTGGGCTGGTGGGTCAATCACAACCCCGACGGAACCAAAGCGTGGAAGGATGCGCCGGACGATGCGTTCTCCGGGTCGGGCGCGGGGCAGCAGTTCCTCATGGTCGTGCCCAGCCTGAACCTGATCATCGTGCGCAATGGCGCGATGATGGACACCACCCTGTCACACCACGCGGGCCTGGAGCGGTACGTGATCGGGCCGGTGATGAAGGCGATAACGGGACAGGTTCAGGGACAGGCGCCGTACCCGCCCAGCCCGGTGATCACCGGCATCACCTGGGCCCCCAAGGAGGGCGTCGTTCGCCAGGCGCAGGACAGCGATAATTGGCCCATGACCTGGGGCGATGATGACAACCAGTACACGGCTTGGGGCGATGGGCATGGTTTTGCCCCGATGATCAAGGAGAAGTTGAGCCTGGGATTTTCGCGCGTGAGCGGGCCGGCGGAGAATTTCACGGGCGTGAACATCCGCTCGGCTACCGGCGAGCAGACCGGCAGTGGCGCCAAGGGCAAGAAGGCCAGCGGCATGCTGATGGTGGATGGAGTGCTGTACATGTGGGTGAGGAACGCGGGCAATTCACAGTTGGCATGGTCGGAGGATCATGGGCAGACGTGGAACTGGGCCGAGTGGAAATTCACCAGCAGCTTTGCCTGTCCGACGTTTCTGAACTTCGGCAGGAACTACGCGGGGGCGCGGGATGAATTTGTCTACGTCTACTCCCACGACAGCGACAGCGCCTACCTCCCGGCCGATCGCATGGTGCTGGCGCGTGTCCCCAGGAGCCGCATGAAGAATCGGGACGCGTATGAGTTCTTCGCCGGCGCCGGCGACGGCGGGCGGCCGGCGTGGAACAAGGAAATTGCCCAACGCGGCGCGGTCTTCTCTCATCCCGGCAAGTGCTATCGTTCGGGCATAAGCTACAACGCAGGTCTGAAACGCTACCTCTGGTGCCAGACCCTGCCCGGCCGGGATGCCCGCTTTTCCGGCGGGTTTGGGATCTATGATGCGCCGGAACCCTGGGGGCCGTGGACAACGGTGTACTACACGAAGCAGTGGGATGTCGGCCCGGGGGACACCTGCTCGTTTCCGACCAAGTGGATGAGCGAGGATGGGACGACGGCGTATCTGGTGTTTTCCGGCGAGGACAGTTTCTCGGTGCGGAAGGCGACGCTTGCCGGTCGCGCAGCGATCGAGGCTCCGAAGGGCGCCGCAGCCCTGTCCGCCGTGAAGTCCGGAGACACCATCGTCATCACCTCGCAGGGCGGCGCGCTGAGCTACAAGGCGGTGGTCGATGGCAAACGCGGCGGCGATATCACCGACGTCAGCCTTCCGGCCGGCGGACAGGTGATCGCGCGGGAACTCAATGACGTCTTCTATCACGGCACACACGGCGAGCAGTACACGCTGCGGGGATGGACCGGCCGGGACCGGTGCAATCTCTCCTGTTCCATGGAGATGGTTTCCCAAAAGCCGGACGAAGTGGTGGTGCAACTCAATCTGCTGGCAACCGGAACGTACAAGGTGCTGGAAAAAGATGCGGCCGCCCAGGCGAATATCCGCAAGACGCATGTCAGTTACAAGGACAAGACCGTCGAGATCAAGCGGACCTACACCTTCAAGCCCGACCGCGTGGTGCTGACAGACGAGCTGTTGTGGGTGCAACCGGATACGCAACCGACGACCGTCTATTTCACCCCGGCGTTCATGCCCGGCACTGTGCAAGGCCCGGCCAGGCTGGTCAACGGTGCGACGACGGCCGGCTTCTATGTCACCACGTCCGGCGGCCGGAAGATTCCCGCAGGAATCGCCTATCCATCCACGGCCGAGAATTTCCTGAAGAACGGATACAAGGTCAGCGTCCGCACGACGGCCGCATCGTTCGACCTGGCCAAATCCGACCTGTATTTCTACGAAAGACCCTGGCAGCAGGATTGGTTCCAGCTATCCGGTTTCATGTACAAGGTGGCCGGTAACCCCGCCGGCAAGCCGATCGGGCTCACCCACGAAATCCTCTTCGCCAAAGCGAACCGGTCGGAAATGCCGCCGGTGGTAACGATCCAGTCGCCGCCGTGGGATGCCCGCTGGCTGGACGAGAAGGGCGAGGTGCCCAAATACAAAATCGGGGACACAGTTAAACTGGCCGCCACCGCGGTCAACTCCGACGGCACCCACGTCCCGGATCAGGACATCAGTTGGGAGATCCACATCGATCCCTGGTGGAACACGCCCGCCGTGACATTGCAGGGCGGCCACACCTCCTACACGCTTCCCGACGCCGCCAACGAACAGGACAAGGCGATAGCGAAGGACCGGCAGCTTCTGGCCGTCATCAGCGTCAAGGTCAAGGGCAAGAACGGCACCGAAGCGGCCGAACCCTTTGCCATGCTGGTTGGGCGGCAGTAGCGAATGACGAAATCCGAAATCCGAATACCGAATGAATGCTCAAATGACGAAGGCCGAATGGGCGGGGTGTTCGTCATTTGGCCATTCGGCACTGGCGCCGACGGTCTACTCGGCCGTGATCCAAATCGGGTGGCGCGAAACGCGCAACGAATCAGTTCCCGCCTGCCCCGTTGCCCGGTCTTTCCAGCCGACACCACAACCGACAGTGAGGTAATAGACGCCGGTCCGGCGGATAACAAAGAACCGTCGAAGGTCGTAGCGCACCTCCAATGCCTGCCCCGGAGACAATGTGTCCTCGCGCTCGCTCCAGCGAATTCCGGGCGGCAACAGACCGGCGCGCGTTCGACCTACCGGCTGGCTGTTCTCGTCGAGAAGTTCGAAGCCAAAAATGTCCTCATCGTCGGTGTAGCCATAAGTAATGTCACGCGCTCCCATATTGACGAGTGTGACTGCGAACGCAGCGGTGTGCGGCTCGGCTTGACGCTGGGTTGTCACCGCCAGCGCAGCATGCTTGGAGAAGGCGGTCGTGCATATGCCCACCGGGACAAACCCAGGCCGGGCTACCTGTGGAGCAGCGGGCAACGAAACGACTGGCGTGACTGGTTGGGATGGCGAGCGACGCCGACACCCAAGCACGACTGCAACCGCGAGTATGGGAACGACCCACGCTTTCGTCATTGGCTCATTCGGTATTCTCTCGT
>JBIOJL010000302.1:0-7514 GCA_044450885.1 Tepidisphaerales bacterium | reverse complement strand
TCCCGCACCCGCTTGAACTCCTTCGGTTCATACGCCCGCTCGCGGAAGAAGCACCACGGCCGCAAAAGCTGGAGGATGTACCCGAACACGAAATCGCCGACGGCCCGCGTATTGGCATCCGGCGTATACACCACCTCAACCCCCCGGGCCCGGCAGGCTTTGACGTCGATGTTCTCCAGCCCCACGCCACCCCGGCCAACGACCTTGAGCCTCGACGCCTTGGCCAGAAACGCGGCATTGACAATGGTATACGTCCGCACAACGAGTCCTTGCGCCTGCGCCAACCGGCTCTCAAAGTCCGGATGGTTCGTGGCAATTTCAATGACGTTGGCCCGTTCCTTGAGCCAGGCCAGCGGCGTCGGATCGGAGCCTTCGGTGACGAGGATGGTTGGGAGATCCATGGCCGACATGATAGATGAAGAGGGGATTAACGTGAAGATCACGGCGCTTGGCGGTGGCGGGGTGGAAGACAACTGGGAAGCGTCGGCTCAAAGCCCCAAAGATTTTTCTTCCCATCGGTTGCCTCTCGCAAAAATCAGCCCTATGGTTGTGGCAATGAGTCACGTTTAACCGGAGGCTAGAGTATGAGTAACCGTTTCTATGCAATCGTGCTGTCCGCCGCTCTTTCTACTGTGGGTGGCGCAGCTTTCGCGGCTCCCGCCACCTTGGGCGCACTGTTTCAGTTTGTAGGCACCGGTGCCAGTTCAGGCATCAGCGGGAGCATCTACGACGGGGACATCCATTCGGGGGTTTTCGGCGTGGCAAACGGAACGTCCTCAGACTCGTACGTGCTCCAGGGTGGCGACCCCTTCGGTGGCGACACAGGTGACGCGTACGAGGAAGCGCAGGCGCAAGGCCATGTCAACATCAGTGGTTTCGATATCTTCACCAACTACATCGGCAGTACGCCAACTAACCAGGTCGGAACCGTTATCGCCGCAAGTCCGGACACGGGTTTTCTGACGTTCAAGAACAGTTCCGGCGCTGAGTGGACGGGCAATATCACGCTCAGCGGCCAGGCGTTCGGCGGAATTTACGGGCCCGCGCAATTCTTTTCGAACACTGCATTGGTCGATCTACATCCCGGCGATTCGGTGAATATCGTCCTGAACAATGAGAGCAGCAACTACGGCGGTTACAATCACCCTGACGCGTTAGTCCCTACACCCTCCTCCCTGCTCGGCGGGCTGGGTGTGGGCGCGGTCGGTCTGCTGATGCGGCGGCGAAAGCTCCACGCTGATCGCCGGTCGTGACGCCGGTGGGTGGATTCTCTTCGTTCTTTCACCGGCGCGGAGCGGGGTTGCGGATGCCCATGGCCCAGCAGGAGCCGAGGTAGGTGATCCCGCCGACGGCGACGATGATGAACAGGCGCAACAGGGCCGTCTTCCTGGACAGGTCGCCGTGGAAGATCGGGGTGAGTTTCACGGCACAGCAGGCCAGCGTCATGACCGCCGTCGCCAGGATCACTTTCAGCACGTAGCCGCTGATCTTCTTCAGTTCCAGACCCCCGACCCGCCGATTCAGCATCCACAGCATAACCACCGCCTGCAGGATGAAACTCACCGTCGTCCCAGCGGCCATGCCGGATTCGCCCAGACTCGTCCACAGCAGCGGAATCTCCACGACCAGATTCACGGCCAGCGTCACGATCGACATCACCAGCGGCGTGACCGTGTCGTGCAGCGCGTAGTAGGCGCGGTTGAGAATCTGCTGCAGGCTGTAGGCCCAGATGGCGATCGAATAGACCTGCACGGACAGCGCGGTCCATTCGGTGTCGGTCGACGTGAACCGGCCGCGTTCGAAGAGCAACTGCACCGCCGGGCCGGCAACGAGAATCAGGCCGATGCTGGCGGGGAGTCCTTCCCAGAGCGTGACGGCGATTCCCTTGCGCACGCCTTCCTTGAACTTGGTGCGGTCTTTGTCCAGCGCGTCGGTCGCGAGCATCGGAAAGATGGCCGTCGCCAGGGCGATGGCGAATACCCCCAGCGGAAACTGGTAGAGGTATTGTGCCCAGGCCAGCCGGGCGACCGCTCCAGAGACCATCGGGTACGTGAATGTGTGGCCGAAGAGATCGAAATGGGATACCAGCCGGCCGGTATCGTCGTAGCTCTGGGCCAGCAGAAACGAAATGCCGCGGTCGAGCAGCGTGGAGAGTTGCAGCACGCCCGCGCCCAGCGCGACCGGGATCGACAGCGTGACCATCCTCCGGATCGCCGGTGTCCAGAGCCCGGCCCGCAGATCCAGCCGGAAGCCGATGGCCCGCAGTGACGGGGCGAGCATGACCACCTGGAACGCCCCGGCCACCAGCACGCCGACCGACACCAGAAGCATGGCCTTGAACTGGCCGATGCCGGTATTCATGTTGAAAAGCCTGGCGCCCCAGAGCGTGGTGCAGATGAGGGCGATGTTGAGGACAATCGGGGCCGCCGCAATGGCCGCGAAGCGGCGATGGACATTGAGGATGGCCCCGAGGAATGCCGCCCCGCAGATGAAGATCAGGTAGGGCAGCATGATGGCCGTGAGTTTGAGGGTCAGGTACCGGTCGGGCGGCATCTCCATGAACGAGAGGCCCCAGAGAATGCCTTCGCCGACAAGGGTAAGAGCCACGAGGATGAGGATCAGCAGATTGACCGCGCCCGAGGCGAACTTGCGGGCCTCCGCCTCATCCTCTTCCTTGACGGCCCTGGAATAGAGCGGGATGAATGCGACCGAGAGGGCCCCTTCGCCGAACAGCCGCCGGAAGAGATTGGGAATGGTGAAGGCGACGGCGAACGCGCTGGCCATCACTCCCGCGCCGAAGATGCGGGCGGCGATGCTCTCGCGCAGCACGCCGAGAATCCGGCTGGCCAGCGTCAGCAGCGAGATCATCCCCGCCGCGGAGCCGAAGCTCGGGTGTTTCTTCGTCGCAGCGGTTTTGGATTCGTAATCGAGGGACATCCGTTTCCCGATTGACTCGTGGCACGGGCGTCTCGCCCGTGCGCATGGGCGAGACGCCCATGCCACCAAGGTTCTGTCCATTGAACACGACGCTATCTTCGCATCATCAGCCTATTCTTCAACTCCCTGGCTGCCGACTGGACATCATCCTGCGCCACCACGGCCGCCGTCACGGCGACGGCGCGGATGCCCGTCGCGATAACGTCGCCGATGTTCTCATGCGTGATGCCGGCGATGGCGACGGCGGGGATGCGAATCTCGCCGGCCACCTGCCGGGCGTAATCCAGACCGGGCAGAATGTCGCGCGGCTTCGTCGAACTGGGGAAGACCGGGCCGACGCCGATGTAGTCGGCCCCGTCGAGCACGGCCTGCCTTGCCTGCTCGATGCAATGCGTGCTGACGCCCACGAGTTTCCCGTGCCCGACGATCTTGCGGGCCTCGACGGCCGGGAGGTCCTCCTGCCCGACATGCACACCATCCGCCCCGGCCAGCACGGCGATGTCCGGACGGTCGTTGATGATGCAGAGCACGTTGTGGCGGCGGCAAAGATCGGCGAGCAGGCGTGCCCGGCGCAGAAATTCGCCGCCGTCCAGTTGCTTCTCGCGAAGTTGCAGACAGTCGGCCCCACCGAGAATGGCCCGCTCGGCCACCTCGAGCCATGGCCGGCGGCAGAGGGATTCGGTGATGAGCACGTAGAGGCGGACATCGGCGAAACGCGTCGCCGGCCGGAGCGTGCGGGCGATGGTCTGCTCGGCGATGTAGAAACGGTAGCGGAGTTTCTCCAGCAGTAGTGCTGGTGCTAGAGGTGCCGGTGCCCTCACCGGCACATCCTCAGCCAGGGGCGTGGCCGTGTTTCCGGGAATCGCCTCTGCCTGACTGCAATTCGTGGCACGGGCTTCCAGCCCGTGGTGTCGGTACTCCGACACATCTCCATTCCCCCGAAAAATGGTCGCGCCCTCATCAGCCGACAACTGTGCCGACGAGGGCGTCGGCGCCACTGTCTTCAACACTTCTTCCAGCACCCGCAGTGCCTCCCCCAGCCGCTTCCCGGCCGCCACCACCACGCCCGCCAGATCCTCCCGGTGCATCTCGGCGGCCGTCTTGTTGTCCGTCCCGACATCCCCTGCCGTATCCCGATGCAGAATCGCGTCGGGCAGATACGGCCCGGTCAGCCGAGCCAGCTCATGCCGAATCGCCTTCAGCTCCCCCGACATCGCATCGTCATCGAGTGCGAAACGCGCGTAGTCCTCCAGGACCCGCAGCGCCTCGCGGGCGCGGTTTGCGTTGGCGTCGAGAATGCGATAAGCAGAACCGGTTAGCATTTCCTTCCGCTCGTGTATTATCGGATCGACCAAGGAATTGTAAGAACATGACGAACGTAAAGAAACGCGACTGGGCGAAGAGCAAGAAACTCGACGTCGCGGCGAAACATCAAGGCTTGCCATTCGCTCCAACAACCGCGGAAGTGTCATACACCGCCAGTTTCCGGGGAGTGAGCGTTCCCTGTATCCACGGCCCGACGATGGCCACCACCTTCCTGCCGTCGGGCGTGATATCGAAGGCTTCGCATCCCCATCGCTCGGGACAGACGACCGCTTCCAACTTGGCCTGCTTCAGGTTCCACACCACGACCGGCTGGACCATATATTCGTGAAGGAACAATGTGTTGCCATCCCGCGACAGCTTCAGGCCGATCGAAGCCATTGGAGGCTTCAGCCCGATCTTGCGGGTCATCTTCGAGGCCACGAGATCCCACTGCTCAATGGCTGTCCAGACAACCATCTCGGGATTCTCCTGCCGGAAGACATAAACCTGTTTTCCGTCCGCCGTGGGCAGAACGTCGCAGTTGCCCGGCACTTCCGTCAGTTTGCTGGTCTTGCCTGTTTTGGGGTCGAAGAGCACGACCTGCATCTTGATCTCATCATTCTTCGACCGGGTGCCAAAGAGAACGAGCAGGTCATCGCGGCCGCTCAACGGGTAGACCGCGAATCTCGCCTCGGCAGGCATGAACGTGAGTTTCACGAACGTGGCCTTGCCACTCTGCAAATCCCAGACGATCACCCCGGAATCCTCGGTGGCGGCGGCCAGCATGCTGCCGTCGCCGGAATACCTGAACCGGTCGATATCCACGTCCTTGCCGTCGACCAGGTCGAATTTCCTGATGACTTTGCCGGTGCCCAACTCGAACTGGGCCAGAATGCTCTCCCGGTTCCGCACCAGGGTGACGGACTGCCCATCGCTGCCCATGCGCATGTACCGATTTGGAAGGCTCCCATCCTTGTACTCATCCAGAACATGCTCGATCTTCCCGGTCGCGACGTCGATCACGGCGGCACGATCCACCTCTTTGCCGGCCTCGCGGGCCCACTCATGCACGACGGCCTTCTTTGCGTCGGGTGTCACGCACATGGCCCGAACAGAGCCAAAGGCCGGCCGATCCTGCTCTTGGATCGGCTTGCTCACGATGGCCATGTTCCCATGCAGGATGCCCAGCAGATCCTGTGTCGGCGGAGCATCTTCGGCCAAAGCCGGCCATGCGAACAACAAACCCAACAGGATCGCCGCCACAGTGGGTCCAGTGTAATGCCGCATGAAACGCCTCCGCTGAAGGTTATGCCGACCGGCTTGCGTGGCCATCAGCATACGGCGCGCGGCATCACATGGCAAAAGCAAGCACCCTCGTGCTCTGTTGCTCACCTCAACGCGGGCAGGTATCGGAGCAGTGTGATCGCGCCGGCGGCGAGCGCGAAAACCAGGACCGCAAACAGCCAGAAATCAAGGCTGAGGCCCCGCCGTTTCGCCGGCTTCACCGCAACCACCGCAACCACCGCAGGCACCGGGGCGGATGTCTGTTCCGTTGACGCTGGCGGGTCTGCGGCAACGGCCGTGCTGCCTTCACCCGTCGGCTGCAGATCTTCGACCGTGGGCAGTTCCAGTTTGATCGGCCGCGGCAGGAATCGCGTCCGCGGCAAGTTGGAAATGGTCCGGGTTTCGGGTTCGATGTCGAGATCCAGGTCGAGCAGGCCGACGCCCTTGGGGCGTGGTTCGAGATCCACGTCGCGCGGCATCGGGCGAGGCCGAATGCGCGACGACATCGCCATCCACGGGTCGCGCGGGCGCTCGACCACGGTGACGCCCACGACGGTTCCCTCCAAAGCTTCATGCGGGTCGGCCGGGCGGGCGCTGGTCCGCGACTGGTAGCGGCCGGTCCTGGGAGGCTCGCCCGCATGAAACGTGAGCGTACACCGACCGGCATACAGGGTATCACCTTCGATGAGCAACACGCGGTCGACCGAAATGCCATCGCACCAGGTGCCGTTGCGGCTGCCCAGATCGACGGCCGCCCAGTCGTCGCCATCGGGCTCGAAGCGGCAGTGCGTGCGCGACAGGCGCGAGTCGACGATGCAGACCTCGCACTCGCGGTGCCGGCCGATGGTCAGAGAGTTGTCGAGTTCCCGCCAGCCGAGTTCCTTCTCGCCCTGGCGGATGGTGACATAGGGCATGGGCGCTCCGGAGAGACTCGCCTACCGCATATATATCGGACGTCAGATGGCCGAAGGTTGAATCAACCGGCGCCTGCAGGTTCGTAGTACCGCCTTCAGGCGGTTCCCTGTGAAGACCGCCTCAAGGCGGTACTCCGAACGTGCCACCGGCTGCGGCCGTCACTGGTTCTCGGCGAGGACTTTGGCGAACTCGGTCTCGTCGAAGGAAACCACCGGAACATCGGCCGGAAGCTCCACGTTGACCGGCCGGGCAAGCTCCTCCAGCGACCTTCGCAGACTCTCGATCCGCTCACCCAGCCTTGCCAGCCCGTCCACCCTCTCCTGCGAGAGCGGTGTCTGTATCGCCATCTCCGCACGGAGGGCCACACCGCACGCCGCGATTTCCGTGCGGATGGCCTCGGTCTTTTTCAGCCGTGCATCAACGGTCGCCAGCGACTGCGGAACCTGGCCCGAAGTGCCTTGCAGGGCCTGCATGTATCGTGCGGTGCCGATGATGGCCGCCTTGAGCGACTGTGCGTCGAACTGGGCATCGCCGTAGCGCACCGGCCAGCGGCCGCTCGCCTTGGCCCATTCGTACACGGCCTTGAGTTCCAACCGCTTCTGGTTCGCAAGGCGAAGCTGCGGCTGCGAGTTGTCGATCGCACGCGCGATCTCGGCCCGCCGCCCGGCAAGTTGCGCGGCGGTCGATTCGGCCAGTTGCGCCGACTCATTGAGACGGTTCTGGCAGAGCCGGATGAACTCCTGCGGATCGCGGGAGATGTGCTTGGGCGTCCAGTGGGAGATCTCCGTCATCCCGGCCGTGTCGATCCAGTTCGCCAGCACCATCCACCCGGCCAGCCCGAGCGATGCCGCGAAGAGGAGCGTCACCAGCACCCAGAGGATCCGTCCATGATTTCGATGCGAGCCACGCATGTCATTACATACACGCCATCCGGCCAAGGGTTTTGTTTGGAGTACCGGGGGGAGGGGGGGGGGGATTGACCCGGGAGGCGGGGGTGCCGACCGCAAAAAAACGCCCACCCACCCCGCGCCCGCGAGAACGCCGGGGGGAAGACCCCCCCACAAAAAAGGAGT
>JBIOJL010000301.1:0-7522 GCA_044450885.1 Tepidisphaerales bacterium | reverse complement strand
GTCTTTATGTTGTCTCCGAGGCAAGACACGCTGAAGCGTGAACTCCGAACGCCGGTGTCCGTGTCAATTCCTGCCGCATCATGGCCAGCCCCCTGCCGAGCAACCCGCGCAGCGAACCGTTGGATATGCCGAGCTGCTGCTGAATGGCCTCGTGGTCCAGCCCGCCGATGTACCGCAGCGACACCGCCAGGCGATATTCCTCCGGCAGCGTCCGCAGCATCGCCAGCACCTGGTCGCGGCGCTCGCTGTTCTCCAGCATCACATCCGGCGGCGGGGCGGCCGAGGGAATCCGCAGCAGCACATCCTCGTTGCTGGTCGTCGGCCCGGAGCGTTTCTTCCGCGACTTCCGCCGTCCCGCATCGACCGCCGCATTGCGGGCGATCGCCAGCAGCCACGACCGGAACCTCTGTGGCCGATCCAACTGCCGGATCGACTTCCACGCCGTGAGATAGACCTCCTGCGTGAGATCTTCCGCGAGGTGCGCATCCCCCGTGTCCAGGTAGACGCGGGAGTACACCAGCCGTGCGGTGCGGCCCATCAGCGCTTCAAACGCCGCGTGGTCGCCCCGCCGGCTTCGCTGGATCAGGATGTCGTCGCTTTCGGTCAGCATGAATGCGGCTCACAGGAGAAGACGCTGGTTGGACGCGAGGTGCGCGCCGAAGTTGCATTATCGGCCGCGTTGCGTTCGTAGTACCGCCTTCAGGCGGCTCTTCAGACCGCCTGAAGGCGGCACTACGAACAACCGATCTTGTTATTGTCGCATCTTGGGCTAGAATGCCCATGTAAATAGTATCCGCACGGAGAGATGGCCGAGTGGCTGAAGGCGACGGTTTGCTAAACCGTTATACGGGTTCAAACCCGTATCCGGGGTTCGAATCCCCGTCTCTCCGCTTTTCTGCTGAAGACGCAGGCTGCGTGCTGGGAGCGGCGTGTGCCAGCGGACAAGGATGCAGGACGGCAACGGTCAAGAGAAACGAGAGAGAAGCGAACCCGATGCGCATGTTGATCCTCCGAGAGAGCCCTGCGCCATTACTCTGTCCGGGAGCCCGACGACGTCGACACGCGGGGTCTTACCCATCCACGTCGGAGACATTGTCCCAGGTCAAGCCGATCTTGCGGACGGCATAGCCAGCTTCGCGAAGGTAGTCGCCGTAAACTGGAAACTCGCTGCAATCGCGATACCGGCCCGTCAGGCGATTTGCGGCACCACGAAGGGTTTGCGATAGGCACGTGTGAGAAGCGAGTTGGCCTCGGCGGCGAATTCTCCGGTGAAGCGCTCCTGTTTGGTGTCGAAGGTCAGCCACGGCCCGAGGATTTCCTTCGCGGCGAAATCTATTTCGTTCGCGCGCAGGTGCTCACGGTAACGCGCGACGGCGTCCGCCAGCAGTGGATTCGCCTTCGGCCGTTCCAGGACGGTGCCCGGCGGGGCTGTCTGGCCGAGGCGATGCGAGATGCCGACCTGGTGGCAACAGGCGGTGGAGAGATGCCCTTCAAGCACGTCGGCGTGCAGAGAGCCGGCCTTGCGGCTGCGCATCGCCTCCACGAAGTTGGCCAGGTGCCCGCCGTCCATGTCGGCCCAGGTAGTGGGACCGAACTTCCTGATTTCTTTCCCCTGGTTGTCGAAGGCCGCGCCGCTGAGGTGGGCGCCCGCGAAGTAACCGCCTTCACACTGGATCACTACGCCCATCTGGGTCTTCTGAAAAGAGTCCATTGCTTGCGAGCCCTTCTTCTCCGGCAAGCAACGGATCTCGCAGTAAATGGGAGCAGGCTGATAGTCCAAGATGGCGACCTGGGTGTTGGGTGTTTCTCCGTCGTCGTCGAAGCTGAAACGACCGCCAAGGCTCATCACGCGCGGGGCAGACGCATCCAACTTCATCACCCGGCGGCACAAGTCAATGTAGTGAACACCATTGTTGCCCATCTCACCGGACCCGGTGGACCAGACCCAGTGCCAATCGTAGTGCAACTGTTTGCGTCTCAGCGGCTGCTTTTCGGCGGGGCCGCACCACAGGTCGTAATCCACGTCGCCAGGGATCGGCGTTGGCTCCGCGACCTTGCCGATGCCGGAGCGTTGCCGGTAGACGATCACCCGCGCAAAGCGGATGGGGCCGAGTTCTCCGCGCTGGACCCAGTCGAACGCCTCCCGCAATACGGAACTGGAGCGGGCTTGCGTCCCGGTTTGGACGATGCGGCCGCCTTTCCGCGCGGCCGCCACCATCTGCCGGCCCTCCCAGATGTTGTGCGAGATCGGTTTCTCCACGTACACATCCTTGCCGGCCTGGCAGGCCCAGACGGTGGCCAGCGCGTGCCAGTGGTTGGGCGTGGCCACGATCACCGCGTCCACCGACTTGTCGTCAAACACCCGGCGCAGGTCTCCATAGACCGCGACCGGCTGCCCCTGGTCCTTCAACTGACCGGCCTGACGCGCCAGGATGCCCTGGTCCACGTCGCACAGGGCGACGATGCGCACGCCCTGGACATTTGCCAGCGCATTGATGAGCTGGCGCCCTCGGCCGCCGACGCCTCCGACCGCTTCCTTTGAGCCGATGCCCACAACGGCAATGCGCACCTGATCGTTGGCACCGGATGGATTCGACCCTGGCGAGGCCGCCAGGCCAAGCCTCGGCAGACCCAGCGCCAGTGCGCCAGCGCCCGCGGATTTCAAGAACGCTCTGCGTGCGATCCGCTTCACTGGATGGTATTGCTGGTCTTTCATTGGTTTTCTCCGAGGTTGCCACTGGTTCTTATGTGTTTTCTGAATAAGCGTTTAATCAGGACGCCGGTCACGGGCGGCGAGACGATTTGCCAGCCGCGCCGGCCTCCATCATCCGATCGCGCGCCTGCATCGCCGCGATTGGGGAACTCGTCCCGCCGTTGGTGGCGAGTACACATTTCATGCGTTCCTTGTACCACGCTGGATGTTCGCGGTCACGACAAATCCGTTGTCGCCTGGCCGCACAACGCCAGAACTCATCTCCGGAGTTCTGCGAGCAATACCTCGGCACCGATGCGCTCCTTGTACCTTGCCTTCGCGGACATACTGCGCCACGACACAGTTGGCGCCTTCTGAGCAGTTCACAACATCCATTTGGCGAGAACTTTCAGAAACGCCGTGCCGACACAATGGAGTTTCTCCCCGGCAACGCCAGGTTTCGCCGGGACTAAACCCAAGAAGATGCTCGCGTAGAAAGGAATGTCTCCATGAACCAGCGAATTCTACTCGGCGCAGCAGCCTTGCTCGCCGCCATGATCCTGGGTCTGTCGTCCGCCGGCGCCGCGGAGTCCGGCTACACGACGATCGACCTCAAGACCATCGTCAACATGGACTGGCGCGACGAGGTCTGGGGCGACGGCAAGGGTGGCTGGACCGACCAGGGCGACACCGACATGCGCAATATCGAAGTCGGCGCCAAGACCTTCTGCGGTGTCCCGTTCGAGGTCATCGACCCGGCCAAAAATGGCGGCAAGGCGGTCCTGACGCTCAAGTCCAAGAAGTTCGCACCGGGGCCGGTCAGCACCGCGGCGATGGTTGGGCTCAAGGCCCGCAGCCTCTACTTCCTCCACGCCTCGGCCTGGACCGGCGGCCACATGGCCACCTACAGCGTCCGCTACGACGACGGCACGAGCGCCGAGATCCCCATCCGCGCCAAGGAGGAAGTCTGCGACTGGTGGGGCCCGGCCCACGGGGTCAAGTACCGCGTCGCCTTCCTGGTGCCCAACGCCAAGACCGACGCGGTCGGCATGCTCGTCTTCGGCTGGGACAACCCGAATCCCGACAAACTGATCAAGAGCATCGAATTCAAAAGCGAAATGGCCGACGGAATTGTTCTCGTAGCGGCCGTGACCGCATCGGACAAACCCGCGAACCTGCCCGCGCCCGGAGACATCCCCGAACCCGACTATCTCAAGAGCGACGTCGATACGCTGGACAAGAACCAGTGGTTTCCGGTCGAAGTGGCGCCGGACACGTTTGCGGACTCGCCCATCGACCAGGCGGCGTCACTGGATGCGCCGGCCGGGAAGCACGGTTTCATGAAGACCGTCGATGGCCGCTGGGGCTTTGAGGATGGAACGCCACTTCGCCTCGTCGCCACCATGCAGGGGACGCCGCGCGACAAGAAAGAATCCGCGTACCAGGCCCGCTGGCTCGCGAAGTACGGTTTCAACATGGTCCGCATCGGGCACCTGGTAACGGGGCCGGAGGATGGCTCGGCGGTCGACTGGAAACAGGAGGACAGCCGGCACCTCAATCCCAAGACCATGGATCAACTCGACTACCTGGTCGCCGAACTCGCCAAGCGCGGCATCTACAGCCGGCTGACGATGCTCTGGTATCGCAAGGCGAAGAAGGGCGACGGCCTGGATGGGTTCGACGAATCCGTCGCGTACGCCGACCAGAAGGCCAAACGGGTCCGCAAACCCGGCGAGGAGGCCTATTTCGACACGGTCGGCGCGACGTTCTTCGATCCCAAGGTGATGGCGCTCAACATCGATCTCCAGAAAGCCATCATGACCCATCGCAACCCGTATCGCGACAACAGGATGTACGGCGAGGACCCGGCCATCTGCCAGATCGAGGTCACCAACGAGGACGGCGTCTTTTTCTGGACCATCGACGGGATGTCGCCGTTCTACCAGAAGCGGCTCGACCGCCTCTGGGCCGACTGGCTCCTCAAGAAATACAGTTCCGAGGAGAAACTCCGCGAGGTCTGGGGCAAAGACCTCGCGGTCGAGGAGAAGCTCGCCGAGGGGACGGTCAAGCGCCTGCTCATCTGGCACTTCAGCGGCAACGTGCCGAAGGAGAAGCTGCCGCGCGCCCAGGACCAACTCCGGTTCTATGCGGAGATCGAGAGCGCGTATTTCAAGCAGACAAAAGATGCGCTGCGCGCCGCCGGCGCCAAACAGCCGATCTGCGGCACCGGCTGGTTCGGCATCGGCGTCGGTTTCTACCCGGAACTCTACGCCAACGTGCCCGGCATGGATTACATCGACCGCCACCACTACTACGGCGGCGGCCCGGGCGGCTGGCAGATTCTCCAGGGCCTGCCGTTCAACGACGAGACCTGCCTCAAGAAGCCCGAGTGCATCCTCAAGCTCAGCCAGGAGCGCGTGCTTGGAATGCCTTACACAATCAGCGAATGGGCCAGTGTCCTGCCCAACCAGTGGCGCCTGGAGGCGCCGCCCCTCATGGCCTTCTACGGCAACTGTCTCAACGGTTGGGATGCCCCGATCCACTTCGCCTGCGATGGCGGCGGCGGCGGGTTCGCGCGGCATCTCAAGTGGATGTGGCCGATCAGCGAGCCGTCGACGCTCTGCCAGTATCCGGCCCTCTCGCAGGTCATCCGGCGCGGCGATGTGAAGGAGGGTCCCGAGGCCTTTGTACGAAACCTTCCGGAAGGCAAGCTCTTCTCCGCCCAGCCGCTGAAGGATGTGGCCATCAAGGTGGACATCTCCGGCCCCTACGAGATGTCGTCGCAGCAGGGCGTCAACGCCAGGAGCCTGGCGGCCTACTATGCCGCCGCCGTCGGCAAGACCGGCGTGCGCTTTCCCAAGGAGGAGGCTCCTGATTTTTCCCTGGACCTCACCAAGTATCTTGACATGCAGAAGAAGGAGATTCGCGCGGCCACGGGCGAACTCTACTGGAACTACAACGCCGGTTACGTCACCGCCGATACGCCGCGCACCCAGGCGGCCATCGGGTTCCTGGCGGGTGTCCCCGTCAAGCTCGGCGACTGCGAGATCCGCACCTCCAACCGCATCGCCTCGGTGCTGGTGACCTCGTGGGATGGCAAATCCCTGAAAGAGAGCAAGCACGTCATCATCACCGCGGTCGGCCGGTCGCGCAACACCGACATGGCCTACAGCCGCGGCGGCCAGCGGCTGATCGCCATCGGCAAGCCGCCGGTCCTTCTCGAAGGCGTGAAGGGCGCGGTGACGCTCGCCCGCAGCGGCAAATGCGCGGTCACGGCCCTCACGCCCTACGGCTACAAGGCGGCCAGCATCGCGCCGCAGACCGAGGGCGGCAGGACCGTCATCCCCATGACCGGCGAGAACAAGGCCGCCTATTACGAGGTCACGTTCGAGTGAAGCGCCGGACGAACGCGCCCGGTGGGAGTTTGGCGACGGCGGGGAATCGAGCACCGCGCGTGGTCAGACGCGGTGTTCGGGGCGGACGGTCTTCCTGGCGCCGGAGTGCCAGGCGCGGCTCCAGTCCTTGGGCGGGATGATGGGTTCCAGCCGATCGAGTTGGCCGATGTCCTTGAGCCGCTTGTAGATGAGTTGCCAGGCGCAGGGGCGGTCGTCGGCGACCTCGCAGTGGTCCTCGGTCGAGCCGCCGCAGGGGCCGTTGAGCATGCGCTTGGCGCAGCGCGTCACCGGGCAGATGCCGCCGAAGGTGGCCAGCATGCAGTCGCCGCAAGCCATGCATTTCTCGGTCCAGACGGCCTGATCTTCGAGGATGCCGAGGAACTCGGTGTTGAGCGCCGCATAGACGGGCTTGGTGTGGAAGCGTTCGGCGATGGCCTGAACTCCGGCGCCGCAGCCGAAGGAGACGATGGCCTGGTTGCGCTCGACCATGGGGACGAGATCCTTGATGAACTCGTTCTCGCACTGCCGCTCGATGGTGACCTGCTCGATCTCGACCGGCTTGCCGGCGAGCTTGCGGGCCATGCGCACGGCGTAGGCGGCGATGCCCACTTCGCGCTCGCCGCCAGCCAGACAAACGGTGACGCAGGTGCCGCAGCCGACGAAGAGCACCTTCTGGTGGCGGTCGATGAGGCTGACGATCTCCTTGATGGACTTGGGGCTGGCGACGATCATCTCGTTCCTGCACTTTCTACAGGGTTCAGGGTTCGGGGTTCAGAGTTCGGGTTCACGGTTCCTGCTGAACCCTGAACCCCGGCCCCTGAACCCTTCTTCAGTGGATTCGGTCCCAGGGCGCGGACGACGGCGACGATTTCCTGGATGCGCTCGACGAACGTGGGGGCCATGGCGGCGGACAGGTTGGCCATGAGCAGGCGCTGGCCGCCGACGCCGATCTCGTCGAGCATCCGGCGAATGCGGTCGGTGCGTTTGCGGGCGCGGAGGTTGCCTTCCTGGAAGTGGCAACCCCCTTCCAGACAGCCGGCGATGAGGATGCCGTCGATGCCCTTCTCGAACGCCGCCAGCAGGTGCTCCATTTCCACCTTGCCGGTGCAAGGGGTGTGGATGATGCGCACGTTGGGCGCGTACTGCATGCGTTTGGAACCGGCGAGGTCGGCGGCCGCATAGGCGCAGTAGTTGCAGCAGAACGCGAGGATCTCGGGTTGCCAATCCTGAGTTGGGTCCGCATTGCGGACCATCTGCTGAGTAGGGTCCGCATTGCGGACCAACTGCTGCGTAGGGTCCGCCTTGCGGACCAACGAACCAGCAGAGGTCCGCAAAGCGGACCCAACATCCTTTTCCCACGATGCGATCATTACACAACTCCATCGACCACCAGCACTTCAACGAGCATGGCTGACACCAGGCCGTCCACCTGGTG
>JBIOJL010000300.1:0-7570 GCA_044450885.1 Tepidisphaerales bacterium | reverse complement strand
TCTTGCACTTGCGATTTTTTTCTGCCATCGCATCGGGCACCAATCGCAGACGGAAACATGGGCCGAAAATCAAAAAGCGAACCGGAGGGGAGCCACCACCTTCGGTTCGCTGACTGCTTACCCGCACGGAGGATAGCAAACGCAGCGAACGCGTCAATATCCGCCGTTTTTGGCGACAGGCCGGGGCGATGCCCGGGAGGGTCGTGCTTTCGCACGACCGCGGCCGCGCGGAGTGCGGCCCCCCCGAAAAACGGGTCGCGCCCTTGGACTGTCGCCGGCTTGCCGAAGGAGTTACGTTCTATGACCCCGAAGGTGTTTGTCACGGGAGCGAGTGGATTTGTCGGCCGCGCGGTAGTGCAAGAACTGCTGGGCCGGGGCTATCTCGTTCATGCCCTGGTCCATCGCCGGCCGCTGGAACAAGCCGACGAGCGGGTGAAGATCTGTGCCGGCGGGCTTTTCGAGCTCGCCGCACTCGCGGAAGCAGTCAATGGATGCGCCGCCGTGATTCATCTGGCCGGCATCATCATGGAGAACGCCGAAGAAGGAATTACGTTCGAGCGGGTTCATGTCGAAGGAACTCGCAATGTGGTTGCCGCCGCCGTCAAAGCCCGCGCGAGGCGGTTCGTGCAGATGTCGGCCCTCGGCTCGCGCCCGGGCGCGACAACGGAATACCACCGCACCAAGTTCGCCGCCGAGCAGGTCGTCCGCGGGAGCGGATTGGACTGGACCATCGTCCGTCCCTCGCTGATTCACGGTCCCGGCAGCGACTTCATGCGCCGCGAGGCACGCTGGTCCCGGCACACGGCGGCCCCGTTCCTGTTCATGCCCTACTTCGGCGCCGGTCCGCTCGGGTGCCGCACGGCCGGACGGCTCCAGCCCATCTACGTCGGTGACGTGGCGCGGGCCATCGTCGACGCCATGGAAAACCCGCAGCACGTCGGCGAGGTCCATCTTCTCGGCGGGCCGGACACGGTCACCTGGCCGGACCTGCACCACATCTGTTCGGCGGCCATCGCCGGTTCGCCGCATCTGGCGCTGCCCATACCGGCCTGGTACGGGCGGCTGATGTCGAACATCCTCCCGCCGGCGCTGTTGCCGTTCAACCACGACATGGTCGAGATGAGCCAGGAGGACAACACCTGCGACCTGACCAAGTTCAAGGCCCGGTTCGGCTGGGAACCCAGAACGCTGGAAGCGACGCTGCGAGAATACGCGCGACAGCTTTGACCGTCCGTAGAGACAACCGCCCGACTCATCGTGTAGGATGGGTGGCGATGGCCCATTTTTCAACATTGGGCGTGACCACAAATTGGGAGGGCCGTGCTCCTGCACGGCCGGACTGGTTGCCCCGCGAAACGGCCGCAGCGGACTGCGGCCCTCCCGAGAGAATGGCCGCGCCCTCAACATCGGGGACAATGATGAAGCACTTCAACAGTGGACGAGTGGTTGCGGCGATGATGATGGTGGTGCTGGCCGGTGTGGTCCGGGCGCAGGAGAAGCCGGCGACGGCGCCGGCGAGCCAGCCGGCGGCGAAGCCCGCGACCGAGGTTGTCGTTGACGGAATGTTGCTGCCCGTCGACCCGTTTGAGTTGAAGCTCAAGTTCAAGGCGTATTCCGGTGCGTTGCCCATCCTCCAGGTGGCGGGGCAGTTCGCCGCGGTCAAGGCGGGCGATTCGCTGCTGGAAATCGACCGGACGGAGTTCAAGCGGGCGATGGCGTCGGTGGAGTCGGCCGCCGAGGCCGCCCGGGCGGCCACGAAAAAAGCCGAAGCCGATGCGGCCATCGCCGTGAAGGCCGAGGCCCTGGCGATGCGCCAGCAGCAGGATGCGCTGAAACAGGCGGAGGCGAATGTCGGGTATTGGGAGAAGCTCGACGGGCCCCACTTCCTGACGCAACTCGATCTCGGCCTCAAGCAGTGGCGGGATTCGGTGGACGATCAGCAGGACGAGCTGGACCAGCTCCGCAAGATGTACAAATCGGAGGAGTTGACCAGCGCCACCGCGGACATCGTGGTGAAGCGCGCCGTCCGCCGGCTCGAGCAGACGAAGATTACCCAGAAGATGCAGGAGGAGAAATCGCAACGGACCCGGGAACAGGAGTATCCCAACTCCAGGCAGCGCGTGCTGGATGCGCTCGAGACGACAAAGAACCAGTTGGCCACGCTGCAGGCGGCCCAGGAGCTGTCGGCGGTGACGCGCAAGGGCTCGCTGGTTGCGGCCCGCGTGGCGCTGGAACAGGCCGAGGAGAAGCTGCGGGACATCAAGGAAGACGAGAAATTGCTGGCCGTCAAATCACCGGTGGACGGGGTGGCGGTCTACGGCACGACCGGCGAGGGCGGCTGGCAGGGGGGTGACCCCAAAGGGATGAAAGTCGGCGAGAAACTGGCGGCCGGGGGGACGGTGTTGCGCGTGATCACGCTCGGCAAGATGCGCGTGGAAGGCGTGCTCAAGGACGACGTGGGATTCAGTCTGCGCGAAGGGACGAAGGCGAAGGTGAGCTTCTCCGTGCTGCCCGGCGTGACCTACGAGGGCGTCTGCGCGGCCCCCGTGCTGTTGCCCAAAGGCAGTCCGGCCACGCCGTCGTTCGTGCTGACGGTGAACCTGCCGGAGGTGGACAAGCGGCTGTTGCCCGCAATGAAGGCGACGGTGAAGATCGACATGGGCGGCAAGTGAAAGAGGACACTATGTCGTCACGCTTTTTGCTGCTGGTGGCCGCGCAGTGCGGGAGATTCGTCATTGCATTCCTGCTATGCCTCGCCGGCTGTTCCAGCCATCGCCAACTACCGAACCTCGACGAGGTCGATCGTGCCATTGCCCGCGGCGTGCAGTTTCTGGTGCAGTCACAGCGGCCGGACGGGTCGTGGGGGGATCCGACGGAGACGCGGGGTTTCGAAGTCTACAGCATGGTTCCAGGGACTCACGACGGCATGCGCGTGGCGACGACGTCGCTGTGCGTCATGGCGCTGCGCGAGGCCGGAGAGAAGGAGGCGCATGCCCGCGGCCTGGAGCACCTGCTTAACAAATACCAGGCGAAGCGAGATACGGGCGACCTGATCTACAACATCTGGGCGCAGATCTACTGCACCCAGGCGACGGTCGAGGAGATGCGGACGAATCCCGACCCGCGCCTCGCCGGAGTGGCCCGCTGGCAGATCGACTATCTGAAGCGGTACGAGACGCACATCGGCGGGTGGAACTACTACGACTTCGTCGCCCAGACCGAGACGCCGAGCATGGGGCCGGTCAGCTTCGGCACGGCGGCGGCGCTGATCGCCTTGCGCGAGGCAAAGGAGTCGGGGCTCGAACTGCCGCCCAAGATGGCCGAAATGGCCCTGCGCCGGCTGGCCGAGTGCCGCTTCCCCAACGGCGCGTATGGTTACGGGCGCGACTACATGCTGCGGCCCATGCAGCCGGCCAACCGGGTGCGCGGCAGCGTCGGGCGCATCCAGGTGTGCAACGATGCCCTGTGGCTGTGGGATGCTGGTGGCATCGGACGCACGCAGGTGATCGAGGGCCTGGAGATGTTCGACCGGGAACACATCTTCCTCGAGATCGGCCGGAAGCGGCCGATCCCGCACGAGGCATGGTACCAGACCGCCGGCTATTACTATTATTACGATCATTATTACGCCGCCAGGCTCTGCCAGAGGCTGGGTTGGGAGGAAGCGCAGAAGCACTGGCCGGCCGTGCTGGGTGGCATCCTGCCGTATCAGGAGCCGGATGGTTCGTGGTGGGATTTCGCGATGTGGGGATACCACAAACCTTATGGAACGGCGTATGCAGTGATGTCGTTGTTGCGCTATCGAAACCAACTGATCGAGAAGGAGAAACCACGATGAAACGCGTTCTTGCCGCCGCTGCCTGCACGGTTGCCTCGCTGTGGTCCGCCGCGGCGCTGGCCGACGTGAAAATGCCCACGATCTTCGGCGACAACATGGTCCTGCAGGTGATGGAGGCGAAGACGCCGGTGTTCGGCAAGGCCGATGCGGGCGAAAAAGTGACGGTTAAGTTCAAGGGGCAGGAAGCGGCGGCGACCGCGGACGGCAACGGGCAGTGGAAGGTGACGCTCGATGTCCGCGCGGCCGGCGTGGAACCGGGCGAACTGAGCATCGCCGGCAAGAACACGATCACCTTCAAGAACGTGGTGGCAGGGGAGGTGTGGGTCGCGTCCGGGCAGTCGAACATGGAAATGAGCGTGCAGAGTTCCAGGAACTTCACCGAGGAGACGGCCGCGGCGGACTATCCGCAGGTGCGCATGTTCACGGTCAAGAGGGTGGCCTCGCTGACACCCTTGGCGGCCGTGCAGGGCCAGTGGGAAGTCTGTACGCCGCAGGTCGTGGGGCATTTCTCGGCCGTGGGCTACTTCTTTGCCCGCGAGCTGCACCAGCAGCTCAAGGTGCCGGTCGGCGTGATTCACACTTCGTGGGGCGGAACCCCGGCTGAAGCGTGGACGAGCAAAGAGGCCATGCTGGCGGACGATTCGCTCAAGTCGATCTGCACGGACTATGAGAAATACCAGGCAAACTATCCGGCGATGGAAGCAGGGTACAAGGCGGCGGTTGAGGAGTGGAAGGCCGCCGGTTCGCCGAAGGACAAGCAGCCGCGCGGCCCGTCTCCCATCGTCGGACCCAATTCGCCGGCGAACTTGTACAACGCGATGATCGCTCCCATCGTGGGTTATGGAATTCGCGGGGCCATCTGGTACCAGGGCGAATCGAACGCCGGCAAAGCGTATCAGTACCGGACGCTCTTCCCGGCCATGATCAAGGACTGGCGCACGCGCTGGGGGCAGGGCGATTTCCCGTTCTACTTCGTCCAGCTTGCCAATTACTTGGGCAAGGATCCGGAGCCCAAGGACAGCGCCTGGGCCGAACTGCGCGAGGCGCAGACGATGACGCTCAAGTTCCCCAACACCGGCATGGCCGTCATCATCGAGATTGGCGACGAGAAGGACATCCATCCCAAGAACAAGCAGGATGTGGGCAAGCGCCTGGCGCAGTGGGCGCTGAAGAAAGACTACGGGAAGAACGTCGTCGAGAGCGGCCCGCTCTATGACACCATGGCCGTCGAGGGCAACGCCATTCGCCTGAGTTTCAAGTCCCTGGGCGGCGGCCTGGTCTGCAAGGGCGAGAAACTGACGGGCTTTGCGATTGCGGGCGCAGACAAGAAGTTCGTCTGGGCGGATGCGAAGATTGACGGCGACAGTGTCCTGGTCAGCAGCCCGAAAGTGGAGCAGCCCGCGGCCGTGCGCTACGGCTGGGGCAACAATCCGGACTGCAACGTCTACAACAAGGCCGATCTGCCGATGAGCCCGTTCCGGACCGACGAGTGGCCGGGAGTGACGGCCCCGAAACAGTGAGGTCAGCGGGCTTCCCTGGTCGCGAGTAGGTGATGCTGTAATGGCATTGGGCCAATGGAAGCGCGTGACACTCCTTGACGGTCCAGTTCATCGGGCCTTCCCGCTCCACCGTGGACCTGGCGGCCGCCCTGAATGCACTGCCGACAATAATCGGCAAACCTGCCGCCCAGGAAATCCGGGCAACCGGGACATTCGACGCCGTCGCCACGGCCGGCCCGGATATCGAAAACTTGCGAATATCCTTGTCACCTGGCTTGTCCCTGGACGGTCAAACCGGATTGAATCCGGTTGAATTGTCACCACAAAGCGCCACACCCGCGGCGCAAGCAAAAACCCCTGATTTCCCGCGGAATATCGCGGGTTTCAGGGGTTTTCGTGAAGCGAGGGCGACGGGGCTCGAACCCGCAACCACCGGATCGACAGTCCGAGGAAAATGTCAAAATCTCTCGGGAAAACCGCTGTTTCCGCTGAGCAATGCACAACTAATGCACAAAACCGAACCGGCCCGGCCGAGCCCGACGCCCAGGCGATCCGGGAGATACTCGCCCTGCCGTTGACGCCTGACGAGAAGGCCCTGGCGATTCGCGGGCTGTTGTCCGGCAAGGTACGATGAATCAATCGGGTGGCGATCCGCCGGCCGGCGGGTTGCCCAAGCGGCGCGCCCGTGACACGCTTCTCACCTGTCGCGTGTCCGGGCGGCCGGCCCGATCCGAAAGACAGGTGAACAATGGAATCGAAGATATGGCTTTGGGATTTGTACCCGCTATCGCACAACCCCTGGAAAAACCGCGGGCTTCCGAAAGCCAGCGTAAGCCCTGGCGGCATACTTGACGACGGATGCAGCGGCGGCCTTGCGAGAATGTGCGGCCAGACTGACCGCCCCCACCGGAGCTACCGGCCGACGCAAGACGACTTCGCGACGATCCGCCGCGCTGTCCCGGCGACGGACCCCGAAAATCCCGACTGGCTTGTGGTGGAGCGGGCTTTGATTGCCGCCGGTCATCGCCCGCCCTTCGGTGATGTGAGCGCTCCGGGGTTGCTCGCGATGCTTGCCAAGCCAGCGGCGGAGATGCCCACCAGCGACAAGCCGCCAGAGCAAGTAAGCGCCGAAAGCCGGGCAATCGCGCTTCTTCGGGACAACACTACCATGAGCAATCTGGCCATTTCCAAGCTTGTAGGTTGTCACCGGACCGACTTGAGCAATCCCAAGCGCATGCCGGCTTTCATGGCGGCCGCGAAGGCGATTCGGGCGAAGCCGGACAGACGGGGCGGCCAGAAGAACCAACGCCGCGGCGGCCATTTCGACGCCATTGACGACTGATCGGCGATGCAACACTGCAAACTTTTCTGCAAACTCGAAATTCCAAATACCCCATAGAAACAGGGGGATTGTCGCGATTTGCATGCAAACCGGACGCAAACTTCCGGGGATACGCATGAGCGATAAGAAGCGACAAGCGCTATTGGACGCGGCGGACAACTCGCCCGTCGCGTGGTTCTGTGAACTGGATCGCGCCCGCGAACGTGGCGACTTTGAGCGGGCCGCGTTGGCCGTTAAGCGGCTGGCTCAATTGGGCATCGTAGTGAAGTACACACGCCCGACCACTGCGGGGAAGGGGGCAAATCATGGCCGATAGTCCCCTCGACACCGCCCCGACCTCGCCCGAGCCCATGGCCATGAATGCCACCGACACGGCCAGAATGCTGGGCTTCACCGCCCCCGGATTCTGCAACCTGCTCAAGTCGGGCAGGATCGGCCCCCGGCCGGCCCGGATCGGCCGTTGTCTGCGTTTTGAGACTGCGGAGATTCGCGCATGGCTTCGGGCCGGCTGTCCGCCTCGCAACCGCTGGGCTCACATGTGGCCGGGAGGTGCAAGGTGAGCGACACCCCTTCAGGCCGATGGCTGAGAGTCAACAAATCGTCACCGTGCCCTGTTTGCGGCAAGCCCGACGCCTGCAAGGTGTCACCCGATGGCGCTGTCTGTCTCTGCAAACGTATTGAGCAAGGTGCGTTCAAGACGGCAAAGGGCGGCGGATGGTATTTCCATCGGCTGAACGGCGACGGCAACAACGGCCGGGACAATGACGCGGACCTGGCCCAAGTGCGGGCAGAGAACGCGGCCGCCCACAAGTCCCGGAAGACGTTCCCGACAGCAGAGGCGGCGATCGCGGCCGCCGGAAAGACTGTCGAGGGCGGCGAGCTGGTCAAGGT
>JBIOJL010000299.1:0-7578 GCA_044450885.1 Tepidisphaerales bacterium | reverse complement strand
TGCCAGGTGCGAATCCTGGGCGGGTCGCTGGATCAGTCGCTGCGGATGTGGGAGAGCCTGTGGCCGTGGTGGTCGAAGCTGCACCAGCAGGTGAAGCAGAAGAAGACCAAGGACAAGATGGTCATCATGAAGAACGGGGCGCGGGTCGGGGTGCTGACGCAGTCGGAGCGGTCGGTACGCGGGATTCGCGTGCAGAAACTGCGGTGCGACGAGGTGGAGCTGTTCAACCCGGATGTGTGGGAGGCGGCACAACTGGTCACGCGGTCGATCCGGGCCAACGGCGAGCCGGTGCGCGGCGTGGTCGAGGCGTTTTCGACGATGCACCGGCCGCACGGGCTGATGCGGAAGGTCATCGACAAGGCGCGCGACGCGGGCAAGCCGGTGATCCACTGGTGTATTCTGGAAGTGCTGGAGAAATGCCCGGAGGAGCGCGTGTGCGAGACTTGCCCGCTGCTTCCCGACTGCAACCGCGTGGCGAAGAAATCCTGCGACGGGCACCTCAGCATCGACGACGCCATCGCCATGAAGCAGCGGGTCTCGCGCGAGACCTGGGAAGCGGAGATGCTCTGCAAACGCCCGAGCACGCGGAACTGCGTCTTTGAGAACTTCTCGGAGGAAGTCCACGTGTGCGAGTCCGTGCCGCTGGACCCGGCCTCGACCAAGCTCTGGCTGGGCGTGGACTTCGGTTTCCAGAACCCGTTCGTCTGCCTGTGGATCCGCGCCGACGAGCGCGGGCTGGTACACGTGATCGATGAGTACGTGCAGGAGCACAAGCAGATCGACGAACACATCAACGCGATCAACGCCCGGCCGCACGGGCGGGTACACCGGCTGGCCTGCGACCCGGCCGGGAAGAGCCGCAACGACCAGACGTCAAAGAGCAACGTGCAGCGGCTCCGCGACGCGGGGTTCGCGGTGCGCACGCGCGGCAGCGCCATTCTCGACGGCGTCGAGAAAATCCGCGCCGGCCTCGCCCCGGCCGCCGGCCAGGCCAGCCTCTTCATCCATCCGCGCTGCCGCCGGCTGATCGAAGCCCTGGCCGCCTATCGCTACAGCGAGGAGGACAACGAGGTGCCGCTGAAGGATGGGCGGCACGATCATCTCACCGATGCGCTGCGGTATTTTTATGTGAACCGAGTGACGGGAGAGGCGAAAGGAGGAACGTATTGAAGGAAGAAGGTAAAAGGAAAAGGGAAAAAGGAAAAGGGAAGATGCGCGACATTCGAGGGCCGGCATTCTTCCTTTTACCTTTTTCCCTTTACCTTCTTCCTTGGCTATGGCGCCGGCGTTGCCTTGGGCGCCGGAGCGGGCGTCGGCGCCGGCTGGTTGCCGGCGTTCTGCAACTGGCGCAGTTGTTCGATCTGGTCAGCGCTGAGAATCGAGGGAATGGCCGCGATGCGCTTCTGGAAGAGCCCCTTGGTTTCCGCCTCGTGCAGTTTGCCGATCTCGGTCATCGTCGCCAGGATCGTGGCCGTCGCCTTGTCGCGCGCGGCCGCATTGTTTTCCGCGGCCACCCATGCGGTGAGCATCTCGCGGACCCTCGCCAGTTCCGCCGGCGTCACGGTCATGTGGTGTTGCAGGGCCAGCAGTTGTTTCTTCTGTTCGTCGGTCAGGGCGATCTTCTGCCCGGCGTTGGGGATGTTGCTCGCCCGCCAGGCCAGGAGGTGGAGTTCGATTTCCTTGGCCGACACCCATTTCTCGATCAGGTCGAACGAGTAATTCAGGTCCACATCGGCAACCCCCTTGGCCTGCGAATACGATGCCGAGAGGAGCACGTCCTTGTACCGCGCCCGGATGGCGCCGGAGTTGGTCCGCCGGATGGGCTCGTCGGGGTTGGGCGCGACGACCGCATTGCGGTTCGGAGCGCCCATGTTTCCACGGCCACCGCCGCCGCCAGGGCCTCCGCCACCGGGTCCGCCCTGCCAGCGCGGATTGTTCCCGGCCGCATAGGGCCGGCTCGACGGCGGAACCCACTGCCGGCGTCCACCGCCGGCGTCCACCACTTCCTCTTTCACCACGTCGGTCGGCGGGGCCTCTCGAAACGCGAAGTACCAGGCCGCCCAGATGCCGACGAGCAGGACCAGCGACACAATCACCGCATTGAGCCAGGTGGGGGTGCCGCGTTGAGTCTCCGATTGATTGGTCAGGCTGGTTGTCATAATGTGTACCGTGTTTGGGGAGTCGTGGGTCGAGCGACCGCCGCCCGCAAGGCCCGGCTACTTCCCCCAAAGAACCGGTTGGCGCACCTGCCACGCATCGACGAACGGCGGGTCGCCGGCGTTCGCCTGGCGCTGCACCGTGACGCGGTTGTCCACATGAAAATCGAGATAGAGCAGGTTCGAGCGACTGATCAGCCCGTGGCGATACGGTTCGACCTTAAGCCAGTCGGGCGTCGGGCTCTGCGTGAATTTTACGGTAGTTGCAGTTCGCACGATGCCCTCGCACTCCATGTAATAATCGAAGTAATCGAGTTTCTTTTCGCCCATCACGATGATGTCGGCGTCGCTTACCTCGGGGATCTGCCTGCCGTAGCGCACGTTCTCGTAAATCAGATGCTTGTTGAGCATGTACGAGTGCTTGTTGAGCCACGGGTCCTTGTTGTTGGCCGGCAGGAATTGGTCGGTAGCCTCCTGCGCCCCAATTGAGTTGTCGCACACGCACAGCATGATCTTAGGGTTGGGAATGGCCGGTTTGAAGCACACCGTTGTCCAGCGCTGATCCAGCGGCATGTTGGTTCCCAGCCCGTCGGGATAGCCGTCCTTGTCGTCCCTGACCTTGCCCACCGGGAACGGAATCCCCCGGTTGTCCTGGGAGTACATCAGCAGCGCCATGCCGATCTGTTTGAGGTTGGACTGGCAACTGATCGCATCGGCCTGGCGCCAGGCCCCGTTCACCGCCGGCAGCAGGATCGACACCAGCACGGCAATGATCCCGATGACGACCAGCAGTTCGACCAGAGTGAAAGCATGTTTGCCGATTGAGGTTCTCGTCTTGTTCATGGTTCGGCCCAGTTCTTTTCTTCCGGGAAACGCCCGGCCTTGGCTGACCCGAGACTGTTATACGTCGCCGAGGGCCTTTCTGTTACCTGAAACGCCCGTCGGGCGACTTTGTTTCGGGCGATACCTCCGTGTATCACCGTCCCGCTATACCATCGGCGCTTGGCTGGCGTTGCCCACACTGTCCCACTACGATGCCACTATGACGCGTAAGTCATTATCCGGTGTGATCTTCGACATGGATGGGGTCCTGCTCGATTCGGAGCCGTTCATCGCCGAAGCCGGCTGCCGCATGCTGGCCGATCGGCATGGCGTCCAGGCCGTCCACGCCGATTTCCTGCCCTTCGTCGGCATGGGCGAAGACCGGTTCCTCGGCGGCGTGGCGGAGAAATACGGCAAGAGGCTCAACCTGCCGGGCGACAAGGTCTATACCTATGAGATCTATCTGAAGCTGATCCGCGGCAAGCTCGGCCCATTGCCGGGGGCGCTGGAATTCATCCGGGCGTGCCATGTCCGCGGCCTGAAACTGGCGGTGGCCAGCAGCGCCGACCGGATGAAGGTGGACGGGAACCTGGCGGAGCTGGGGTTGGCCGGGCACACCTTCGACGCCGTCATCACCGGCAGCGACGTGGAGCGCAAGAAGCCCGACCCGCAGATTTTTCTGGTGGCGGCCGAGCAGATGGGGGTTGCGGCCGGGCGGTGTCTGGTTGTCGAAGACGCGGTCAGCGGCATCCAGGCCGGCAAGGCGGCCGGGGCCAAGTGCCTGGGTCTGTGTACCAGTTTCCCGGCCGACGCCCTGCGGAGCGCCGGGGCGGACTGGACCGCGGCCAATCTGGCCGATGCGCCGGCGGAAGCGACGGCATGGTGAGCGTGTGTAGTAAGTGCCGCGGTGACCCGCCACTGGCGCCAAGCCGGCGCGGATGTGTCGGAGTACCGACACCATGGGCTGGAAGCCCATGCCACGACTACTACCTTGGGCTTGGCCCCAACAACGCCTCGCCCACGACTGTTGCCACAGCCTTGCGAAGCTGCACCGTCTTCCCTTTTCCGTCGGGATGGACGCTGTTGGTGAGCAGGATGAAGTAGCAGTTGTGCTCGGGGTCGAGCCAGAACATGGTGCCGGTGAAGCCGGTGTGGCCGAAGGTCTTGCGGGGGTCGAAGCGTTCGCCGCGGCAGGAGGAGTAGGGGGTGTCGACGTCGAAGCCGCAGGTTCGCCAGGCGGTGCCATCGGGCAGGCTGTGCGGGCGGGTCATCTCGCGGACGGTTTCCGCGGCCAGCACGCGCTTGCCGTCGATGGTTCCGCCGGCCAGGATCATGCGGCAGAAGCGCGACAGGTCGCGGGCGGTGCTGAAGACGCCGGCGTGCCCGGCCGCGCCGCCGAGGGCGTAGGCCCGGGGGTCGTGGACCTCACCCTGCATCCAACGGCCCTGGCGCTGCTGCGTGGGGGCGCAGCGCGGCTGCAAATCCGGGCCGGGGTTATAGAGGGTCTCGGCCATGCCGGCGGGCTGGAAGATCTCCTCGCGGGCGAAGCGGTCGAGACTCCGGCCATCGACGACGCGGACCAGTTCGCCGAGGACGATGTAGCCGACATCGCTGTAGATGAATGACTTGCCGGGCTCTTTCGACGGCTTGAGGGCGCAGATCTTCGCCATGGCGGCGGCGGGGCCATCCTGGTAGTCGGCCATGGCGTTGTCGGGGATGAGCCCGCCCTGGTGGAGCAGGAGTTGTTCGATGGTGATGGCGGCCTTGCCGTTGGCGGCGAAGGCGGGGATGTATTTGGCGACCGGGTCGGCCAGCTTCAGCTTGCCGCGCTCGGCCAGCAGCATGATCGAGGGGGCGCAGCCGACGGACTTGCTGAGCGAGGCGAGGTCGAAGACGGTGTCGAGCGTCATCGGACGCGTGGTGGGGCGGAGGGAACGGCTACCGTATGCCTTCTCGTAGACGATGTTATCCCTGCTGCCGATCGAGAGCACGGCGCCAGGGATTTCCGAGCGGGCGATGGCCTGGGTGATGAGTTGGTCGATCTTGGCCAGGTGGCCGGGATCGAGGGGCTGGGCGGCTGATGCCGGGCGAGCTGTGACGATGAACAGAAGGCAGCACAAAGCGGCTGCGTTCAGGCAGGGCGGCTGCGGCGCGGGGAACGGACCGCTCGGCGAGCGGTCCCTACCGGAACAACGGTTGTTGTGGTTTGGCATGAACCCCATGTTACCATGATCGGCCGCTTTGCCGAGCCGGCGCGCTCGGAGTACCGGTTTTAGCCGGTCTGGCAGGAAGGACCGGCTGAAGCCGGGACTCCGAACACTCAATCAAACTCAAACGCATCATTGGCCATGACCAGCGGGCGGTTCTGGCCGATGTTCAGCAGCAGGCCGGCGGCGATGAAGGAGGCCAGCAGGGACGAGCCGCCGTAGGAGACGAACGGCAGGGTGATCCCGGTCACTGGCATGAGACGTTGCGCGACCATGATGTTCATGAAGGTTTGACCGGCCAGGAGGGAGACGGTGCCGACGGCGACCAGTTTGCCGAAAGGCTCGCGGGTGTTGGCGGCGATTTCCACGCCGGTGGTGAAGAGCACAAGATAGGCCGCCAGCGTCACCACGGCGCCGATGAATCCGAACTGTTCGCCGATCAGGGCGAAGACCATGTCGTTGTGGGCCTCGGGCACGGTGCGGCCGACGGGGATGTTCAGCGCGCCCTTGCCGGAGAAGCCGCCGGAGCCGAAGGCGGTGACGGCTTGCTCCTGCTGGTAGCCGGTGTTGCGGAGGATGGCCGGGTCGCGGGAGAAGAGGGAGTAGACGCGGGCCCGCTGGTATTTCTTGACCAGGGCGGGGAGGTGTTTGAGGATGGGGACTTCGATGTCCAGGCCGGTGTCTTCGCGCGGGCCGGAATACCAGGCGATGGGCATCAGCACCAGGCCGATGCCGACGATGGCCAGCAGGTGGCGCAACCGCGCGCCGGCGACGAAGAGCATGGCGAAGAGGGCGGGGATGAAGAGGATGGCGGTGCCGAGGTCGGGTTGTTTGAGGATGACCATGAGCGGCACGACGGCCAGCAGAAACGGCGGGATGAGCCCGCCCAGCGTGCGGTAGTTGGAGCGGAAGCGGAGATAGCGGGCCATGACCATGCAGAAGGCGACTTTCATCAGCTCGGCCGGCTGGAGTTTCAGCGGCCCGGCGTTGATCCAGTTGCGCTGGCCCTTGATTTCCGGCACGCCGAGAAATGCGCCGGTGGGCACGCCGGGCATGACCGTGTAGATGAGCGAGGCGAGGCTGAGGATATAGAACGGCCAGGCGAAGCGGCCGATGGCGAGGTAGGAGACGGCCTGCATGGCCAGCATGACGCCGAAGCCGATGGCGGCGAAGAGGAGCTGTTTCTTCGCGTCGGCGGCGGCGTGCGGATCGGCGCCCGAGTGGGCCTGGATGGAGACGATGCCGATGGCCGTGAGCACCAGCACGGCGACGAGGATGGGCCAGTTGGAGGCGATGGCAAGTTGGCGCCAGATGCGGTTCATGGTTTGGGGCGTTCATGCCTGTTGGTAGAGTCCGGCGAGGATGGCTCGCGAGGGGCGGCGGAGGTTGACGATGATCCAGAGGTTGTCGCCGGGTTGGAAGGCGCCCAGGCGGTTGGGAACGAGCAGCGAGAAGACGGTGTCGATTCGCTTGTGGTCGCGCAGGGCGCAGCGGACGATGCGGGAGAACGGGGCGATGGGGGACTGGCGCGAGTCGACGACGACGGCGACGGCCGCGTCGCCGTTCTTCCAGAGGCCGAGATAGCGGCCGCGCAGGAACCAGGCGTAGGCGAAAAGCACCACGATAAAGGGGAGCAGGACGCCGCCAAGAAGAAGGTCGACGCCGATGGAGAAGGTGGTGGTGGTGGTGAAGCGTTTGGGGTCGGCGCGGTCGACGTAAATGGGAATCCGCGTCTGCGTTTCCAGGGTGTCGCGGTTGTCGGGAAGCGTCACATCGAGGATGTTGTAGGGTGGCTGGCCTGGAAGCGTGACGGTCATGTCGACGGTGAGACTGGGATCGGCGGCGAAGCGTTTGCCCTTAACGGTTTCGGGGCCGATGCGGTCGAGGCGGGCCTCGCCCTGGATGCCATACTTGACCAGCCGGCGGCCGCGGATGGAGCGGGCGAGGTTTGTGGATACGAAATAGGCGCCGATGACCAGCAGGACCAGGCCCAGCATCCACCACGGGCGGACGCGGGCCTCGGTCCAGGCTCGCCGGCGGACGCCGGCGGTCAGCGTGCGGGGCGGATCGGGCGGGCGCGTGGCATCTTCCGCCGACTTGGACAAGCTCGCGGGACTGGCGGGAACGTGGCTCAATGTTTCTCCTGACGATGCCGGGGCGACGGACAATACGGAACAAGGTACGCAAGGCGGCGCGGACAGGCAAGGATGCCTTCTTGACGGACCCCAACGGGGTCTGAGGTTCGGAGTTCACGCTTCAGCGTGTCTTCTCGCAGACCCCAACGGGGTCTGAGAATTCAGCCCAGGGTTGGGCGAAGCCCTACCCTGGGTCCGAAACACCGAGAATCTTCCACCCTGAAAGGGTGGCGGAACGTCTCCGCCACCCTTTCAGGG
>JBIOJL010000298.1:0-7583 GCA_044450885.1 Tepidisphaerales bacterium | reverse complement strand
TCAGGACTGGGTCAGGCACTTGGCGAGGCCACTACCGGTGTTCGCCACGAAATACAGACCCCCTTCGGACCACCCAGCGACGCGGTTACAGAAACCGAGTGGCATGGTCTGCCGGTGTTCTTTATCTCCAGGCACGGGTCGGGACATGTTCTCAACCCGTCGCAGGTACCCTTTCGCGCCAACATCTTCGCGCTCAAGCAGCTTGGCGTGACTCACCTCATCGCCAGCGGCGCCGTGGGGAGCCTGCGCGAACACATGCGGCCGCGGGACTTGGTCGTCTGCGATCAGGTCATCGACAAAACCAGCCGCCGCGCCGGCACGTTCTACGAACGAGCAGCCGTCCACGTCGAGATGGCCGAGCCCTTCTGTTCCGTGTTGCGCGGCGTGCTCGCCGAGGCAGGGCGCGAGGTGGCGGCCGTCGGCGGTTTTCAGGTCCACGACCGGGGCTGCTACGTCTGCATGGAAGGCCCGGCGTTCTCCACCCGGGCCGAAAGCCACATGCACCGCCTCTGGGGCGGCGACCTGATCGGCATGAGCGCCATGCCCGAAGCCAAACTCGCCCGCGAGGCCGAGATCGCCTATGCCCTGGTGGCGTTGGTGACCGACTACGACTGCTGGAAGCCCCATGCTGCGGCTCAAGGATCGACCGACAAACATGCCCTGCTAAGCGAGATCATCTCGCACCTGCAGACGGCAACCAACAACGCCATTTCGATGATCCGCCGGGCAGTCGAACTGCTCGCCGAACGCCGGGATTCCCTGCCGGCCTCCGCGGCGCACTCGGCGCTGGAGCTGGCCATCTGGTCGGACAAGTCGCGGATACCCCCGGAACATGTGCAACAACTGGCCCCGTTGTGGATCAAATACTTCGGGTAACCGCCGCGTCCGCTGCAGCGGACTCGTGTGACGGTTCTTCCGGAAGTTCGTGGCCGCGATCGGCGGTCGCGGTCGTGCAGAAGCACGACCCTTCCGGATTTGCCGGCACGCCCAAGCGGACCTGAGGTACGTCTATGTCCAGTCGATTCCGCAACATACGCACCGCCGCCCTTGTCCTGGCTGCGGTCATCACGATCGGCCTGCCGAGCCTGTCGGCCCGGCGCATCCTCGAAATCCCCGCCGGCGACGAGCAGGCCGACCCCAGCCAGCAGGGCGTGTACGTCAAGGACTCGGCCATCGCCGCCGACAAGTTTGAACTCGGCAAGAAGATGGAGCGCCTCCAGGAGTGGCCCAAGTCCGCCGACATCTACCAGGAGATCCTCGAGAAATATAAAGACCGGGTCGTCCCCATCGCCTTCAACGACAAGCAGCAGGCGACGAAGTACGCCAGCGTTTGTGAAGCGGTCCGGGCGCGGCTGGCGAAATGGCCCCAGGAAGGCCTGACCGTCTACCGCAACCGCTTCGAGCCCAAGGCGGCGGAACTGCTCGACCAGGCAAAACGCGACGATGCCGGCGCTCTGCACGAGGTCTACGACCGCTATTTCGTCACCGAGAGCGCCCGCAAGGCAGGACTCCAACTCATGGACCTCTACATGGAAATGGGCGAGTTCGCCGGCGCCGCCCAGGTCGGCCAGCGCCTGCTGGAAATGCATCCGTCCCTGGGCAACGACGAGCCGCTGCTGCTCTTCTGCACCGCCTCCGCCCTGCACCTTTCCGGGAACAACGCGACCGCAACCCACTACGCCCAGGACCTCCTCAAGCGATACGCCCAGGCCACGGCCATGATCGGCGGCCAGCAGGTGAAACTCGTCGATGCCATGGAGAAGGCGATGGCCGGGCCGCCCGCCAACGCCACCAGCGCCTCCAGCGACGGCTATCCGATGATCGGCGGCGACGCCAGCCGGACCGCGCTTTCGGCGGCCAGCGCCGACCCGACCTCGCGCGTGGCCCTGGTGCAGATCCCCGCGCCCAGCATCACCGCCCCCACCGAGCAACTGAGGAGCGGCGCCCTGTCCTATTTCGAGAACGCCCGCACCACCGGCATGGGCACCAGCGTCATGCCCGCCGTCGACCGCGGCGAACTGTTCTTCCAGGACGGCCAGCGGCTCTGGGCGGTCCATCTCGAATCGGGCGTCCCGCTCGCGGGCTGGCAACAGACGTATTCCGGGCGCTCCGGGATGTACGTGGTGGGCCACTCGATCGTCGCCAACCAGATGGGCGAGCCCTGGAATTCCATGCAGTTCTCCAGCCCCCGGCAGTTTTCAGTGACGGTCACTGACGACGCGGTGCTGGCGGTGATGGGAATGCCGGATCAGCGGATGATGGTGGGCTTCGGCGGAATCGCCGCCAGCAGCAGTGACAGCGGCACGCGTCTGGTCTGCCTCGACCGCGTCACCGGCCACCTTCGCTGGATGGCCAGCCCCGCCGACATCCCCAACAATGCCGGCAACCCCAAGAACATCAGCTTCTCCGGTTCGCCGCTGGTGGTGGGCGACAACGTCTACGTGATCGGACGCGGGTCCACCGGCGCCGGCGTCGAGGACTGCCACGTGCTCTGCTACGACATGAACCCCGGCCGCCCCGCCGGCAGGCTGCGCTGGACCTGCTATATCGCCTCCTCGCAGAACGGCGTTGCCAACTTCGGCATGCCGGTCATGGCCCCCGAGACGCTCTCGCACCTGGCCTTCGCTGGCGGCAAGGTCTTCGTCTGCACCAATCTCGGCGCGGTGGCGGCCATCGACGCCTACAGCGGTGCCACCGCCTGGCTCGTGCTCTACACGCGCAACGAGAGCGCCGCCGCGGGCGGGCGCAACCGCGGCATGTGGAACGGCTGGAACCAACAGGTCATCAGCCAGGACACCCCGCGCCCCTGGGTGTTCAACCCGGTGATGGTCTCCGACGGCAAACTGTTCGTGCTGCCCGCCGACGCCAGATACCTCGCCGTTTACGACGCCGCCACCGGGGAAGAGATCAAGCAGATTCCGCGCGACCTGGAAATCACCCCCAGCAACTCCGGACGCCTGGACATGCTCCTGGCCGTCAACGGCAGGATCCTCGCGGTCGCCACCAGCACGATGGTGGTCCATCTGGACTGGACCAAGGCTGCCGTCGAGAAGAACAACCGCTCGCGGCTGACGCCCGAGAGCGTCCCCTGGTTCTTCGATTTCGGCGACAAGATCAGCGGCCGGCCGTTCATCTCGAAGACGAGCCTTGTCGTGCCGACCGTTTCGTCGCTGTCGGTCTTCAACATCCGCAATCCGGCAAACGGTCGAATTGTCAAGCGCTACCCGACTGGCGAATGGCCGTCGGACAAGACGCCCGACCGCGAAGCACCGGGCAACGTGGTGGTGGCCCAGGATCACGTGATCATCGCCAACCCCTGGAACGTCAGCATCTATTCCGACATGGCCTCGGCGCGCAAGAAGTTCGACGTGGCGCTGCTGGCCAATCCGTCCGACGTCGACGCGCGGCTGGTCTTCTCCGAACAGAACTTCAACGCCGGCGAGTACCAGCAGTCGCTGGGACTGCTCGACGAGGCGGTGAAGGTGCTCGGCGGCCTCAAGGACCAGGCCAGCCCGGCCCGCAACCGCATCTTCGCCGATGCCCTGCTCTTCGCCCAGCGCATCCAGACCCGCGATCCGCAGGCCACGGACATGGCAAGCCAACTCTTTGACCGCGTCGCGGCGGCGGCCTCCAACGCGTCGCAGCAGGTGGTCTACCGCACGGCGCGGGCCCGGTTCCATGAGAGCCTGGCCGCCAAAGCCGGGAAACGCGAGGGCCTTGCCCGTGCCGTCGAACTCTACCAGGAAATCCTTCTCGACAACGACTTCCGCACGGTCACGCTCTCGCCGGACGACACCTCCGCGCCGCGCCAGGCGGGCGGCATCGCCGAGGACGCCATCCGCGAACTCGTCAAACGCGGCGGGCCCGAGGTTTACGCGGCCTTCGAGAAAACCGCGTCGGACCTGCTCGCCTCGCTCACCGCGGCCGGGAAACCCGACGACCTCATGGAGATTGCCGAAAAATACCCCAACGCGGCGGCCGCGCCCAAGGCGCTGCTGCAGGCGGCGACGTTCTACGAGCAGCAGGACAAGCCGCGCATGGCCGTGCAGGTGCTTCGCCGGCTTTACTGGAAATACAACAGCCGTTTCACGGACGGCACGCAGCGGCTCGACATGGCCCAGGCGATGGCCCGGAACTATCTCCGCAGCGGCAACTTCCCGGCAGCCCTGGGCAGGCTGGAGCGCGCGGCGACCATGTCGTCCGGCGCGCCCGTCACCACCCCGCTGCTGCTGCCCGACAACAAGCTTCTGGCCAATGCCGGCGGCAAGCCGGTGAAGACCATCGCGGAAGCGGTCGCCGCCCTGGAAGCGTTCACGCAACAGCGGGCCGAATCGCTCCCGGACGTGGGAGTACCTGTTCCTCGACCCATGACCACCGAGGAACGGATTGAGGCCATGCTCAAGAATCCTCCCAAGGCCGCGCCGTTTCTTCCCGAGAACCCGCAGAGCGTCGTCGCGGGCGTCCAACTTGTGCTCGAGCCACCGTCGTCGCTGGCGGACATGAACCGCTACGACCGGCTGGTGGCCTGCTCCGGCAACCGCATCTCGGCCTATGCCCCCGGACAGGCGCAGTCCGTCTGGAACAGTGATGCCCAACTCGAAGATCCCCGCGCCGCCGCCTGGCTCGATGCCGCCCGCCTGGTCATCTGGGGCGGCGGCGGACTGGCCATGATCGACGGCGATTCCGGCAGGACCCGCTGGGCGGCCAACCTCGCGTCGCTGCCTCCGCTGGAAACCCTCACCGCGCCGATCGCCGGCAACGAACAGCCCGACGTCAACGCCGCGGCCGCGCCGGGCCCTGCGGGAATCGTCCAACTCGGGGGCGGCCAGGTCTTCCTGCGCGGCGGCGGACAACTGGTGGTTCAGGGAATCCCGGCCCAGCCGCTCCAGCCCGCACAGCCCGCGCCACCCGCGGCCCAGCCCGCGGAGGGACCGAAGAAAGTCGAAGCCAGGGAACGCGTCACCGCTCTCAAGCCGCTCAACGACCGGATCGTGCTCAGCACCGACGCCGGACGAGTGGTGGCCCTGGCGCTGGCCGACGGGCACATGCTCTGGCAGACGCGCCTCTGCAACGGCAGCGGCATCCAGCGGCTTCTGGCCAGCGGCGACTTCGTGGTCGGCATGGTGACCGAAGGAACCGGCGTCGTGCTGGCCGTGCTCGACACCTACAGCGGCCAGCAGGTATGGAAGAAGGTCTTCTCCACCATGCAGGGGGCCTTCCCGCAGAATTGCATTCTGGCCGACGACGGCACGCTGGTCTGGACCACCTACAACTCCATCGTCGCCCGCGACCTCTACGAGCCCAATGAGCCCGGCTGGATAAAACCCGGCCGAAACTACGCCGGCATGACCCAGCCCGAGCACCTGGCGGTTTATGGACAGCAGGTCATGGCGGTCTGCGACGGCGGGCGCCTGGTCGACCGGCGGTTCCTGAGGGACGGCCAGAACTCGGGCCTTCCGCTGGGCACGGAATCCCAGGATGCCTCGGTCCAGATCCGCCTCATGGGTCCGCAAATGTACCTGGTTGGCATCCACTCGTTTATGACCTACCGCCTCGACCGGGAAGCCCCCGTCAAGCCGACCGTGGAAGAGGCGATTTCCCTGATCCCGTCCGAGATGCTGGTGTCACGGAAGTACGCAATAATTCCGGCGGTTCCTGCGCCGATCCCCAACAACAACGAAGAACCCGTTGATTACCGCCTCCTCTGCTACAGCAGGCAGTTGGTCAAGAGCGACAACGACAAGCTGATCGAGAGCGGCAACATCGTCCACGACTTCCGCTTCAACGAACCGGCGCACGTCCGGTCGTGGCACATGGCCGAGGGCGGCATCTATTACCTCACGGGCGACGACAAGCTGCACTTCCTGAAAGGCGCAGCGAAGCCGTAGTGTTCTGTAGCCGAGATGGCCCATCGCGGATCGCCGCGGGCGGCGAGCACGGTCCGCGATCGACGATCGCGGCTACAGACGTATCATCAGCCGCCATCGGTCGGTTCGGGATTCGGAACCATCACCTCCTCCTTTGTAGAATCCCTGCGACGGGAACTGATCCATACTCCAATGCCCAGCAGCAGGAACGAGGCGGCGACGGCCACGATCCCCCACTGGCCGATGGTGCGGGGTGCCAGGCCCCAGGTCCATTCGGCCGAGGCCGTCAGCGTCGCCCAGAGGACGGCAAGGTTCTGGTAGATCAGCGTGATCAGCGCGCAGGCCAGGGCGAACGCGCCGGCCAGCAGGCTGCGGCTGAGCCAGACGGCGTAGATGGACACGGCCGCGGCGCCGGCAACCGTGAGGCCCATCGGGGAGAGGGTCAGGCCGCGCGGATGGAAGATCAGGGTGGGGATGTGGCCGGTGGCGAAGCAGAGCGCCAGGGCTGCCAGCGCGAACTGGACGACGACCAGATGGCGGCGTCTCAGCAGGACCCAGGGCACGGCCGGAGCGGCGAACGCCAGACCCAGCAGCACCGGGGCGATGTAGGCGGCGCGGAACGGTACCGAGTAGACCCAGCCGCCGCTGTAGAGGTGGACCAGCAGGGAGATGAACGGCAGGATGATGAACAGGCGGACCAGGTCCATTTCGGCCGACGGCGCCGCCGGCCGGCGCGAGGGCAGGCTGCGCATGGCCATGCCCACGGCCGGGAGCAACCCGGCGATCCACCAGCCGGCATAGACCACGCCTTCGGGCAGCTTGCCATGGCGCGGGACGGCGATGACCTTGAATACGCCGGCGACGCAGAGCACGGCCGACAGTTGGAGCATGAAGAAGGCCCAGGTGCGCCAGGGAAAGGCAGGACCCGGGACCGCCGATCTCCAAATCGGCTCTGCGGCCCCGAGCGTGCCAAACGTCCGGAGTATGAGAGCCAATTTCACGCCGGCCAGTGCCAGCAGGACCGCGGCGATGCCGAAGCCCCAGCGCGGATCCACGGTGGCGATGATCCCGCTGGTAAAGGTGACATCGCAGAGGAACATGGCTTCGAGCCCGAGCAGTATCCGCCCATCGCGCACGAAGACGGGTTTGCGGATCAGCACCAGGCCGATGGCCACCAGGAGCAGTTCGTAGACGTTGACGACAGCGAGCAGGCCGAGGAGCTTGTGCGTGTCCCCGGCCGGGGTGTACAGGGCGAGATTGAGCAGATGACAGCCGAAGAGCATCGACAACCCGCTGAGGATGAAGCAGGGGTTGTGGTCGATGATCCAGGTGAGCCAGGTCCGAAGACCGGGGGATGTTGCGCTCGACATGGTTGCCTCCTTGTCTGGCCGGAGGCTGGGCGGGTTATTCGAGATGGGACGGGCACCATTCATTTGGGAGGGCCGCACTCCGTGCGGCCGCGGTCGTGCCGAAGCACGCCCCTCCCGAGTTTGTGGCTGCGCCCGGTTCGGGCGCAAAGCGTAGAGTCAACTGTGCTGCGAAATATGATGAATGGTATTATTGCAGTTTGCCAGTCGAGTCGTCGCTGCCGTTTCGTTCTCGCTTTGCTGCTTCGCTTCCGGCATGTTTCCGGAACACACATGAACAACCTGCGAACGAGTGGTCATGGGGTGGGTTTATTCCGGGTCACCTCCTTTGAAATGCGGGGGCGAGTTC
>JBIOJL010000297.1:0-7629 GCA_044450885.1 Tepidisphaerales bacterium | reverse complement strand
GTATACAGCAGGACATGGCAACGATCGTTCTTCACGCAGAGATTCTGTCCCATCAAATCGGGGCGATTGGATTTGAACCGTATCCAACGTGCCGTGTGCTTGTTGGTCACGGTGTCACACGGATGATCCGGTTGCCCCAGGGGCCGGGGATGTCGACTTCCAAGGTGTTCGTCGCGGAGTCCAGAGGCTGGCCGGTTTCGGCATCGGTGGCCTTGAACTTGGAGGCGGGCGTCAGTTGCAGGCTGGCTTTGACGCGCTCCTGGGACCAGTTTGCCAACACAATCAGCAGTTCGCCGGTGGCCGATTTGCGCAACGCCAGCCATTTCACGCTGGCAGGTTCAACGCGGAGAAGCGGGCGGTCGTCCCAGTAGTTGTGGACGGTGACGGACGGCGTGCCGTAGCCGAAGGCGGTGAGGAGCTTTCCCTGCGGGCCAGTGTGCTGGATTTCGTGGACGGCGCGGAGGCCCCATTCGATGCGCTGTTGCTGAGCCTGCGGAAGGGCTTTGACGATCTCGTTGTCGCGGCCAGCGACTTCGTAGAGCGACAGCGGCAGATTGCCGACCTGGCGGCCGATGGTTTCCGTCATGAGCCAGCCGGGCGAGAAGGGACGTTTGACGGCCAGTTCGTGGTCGAGGTCCACCGTGCCCCAGGTGTGGACGGGCAACACCAGCGTATTGGTCATGTGCAGGGTCCACTCGAGCGGCTCGGTGTGTTCCTTGCGGCGCTGCTGGAGCAGATGCCAGACGCGCTTGTGGTATTCGCGGACGTTCCAGATGCCCAGCGCGGGTTGAATGTAGCCGTCTTCGGCCACGTATGCGGCCGTGGTGCGGGTGTTGCGCGAAGGGTACAGATAGGTGTTGTCCCAGTAGAGGCTGACGCCGCGTTTGAGCCACTGGTCGGCCATCCAAGTGCCGAAGTCGGCATAGGAGCGTGGGAAGGTGATCTCGGAGACGTCGGAGAAGGAGCGGTGGCCGCCAGCGAGATCCAGGCCGTCGGGTTGCGTGCGCGCGGCGGGTCCGTCGCTGGTTTTCCATTCGTCCTGGTAGGCGATCCATTCCGGGCGGGAGTGGGCCGCACGCATCTCCTCCTGGTAGACGGCCAGCGGCCGGGTCATGCCGACATCCTTGGCGCGCTGGGCGAAGTGGTGCGTGAAGTATGCCCAGTCCGACTCGTTGTGGGTCTTTGGTGGATTGTGTTTGGCCACATAATCAGCCAGCCATGCCTCGTCGAATTTGCCGCTGCGGCGCACATCGAGAATCTTCTCGACGATGCTCCAGTCGTCGGCGTAGGGCCCTTGCGAGGCGCACTGGATGCCGCCCCAGGGCACGACGGCGAGGCCGCCAGGCGCGTGCGGGAGCCGGGTTCGCCAGTCGGCCGGCATGGGCTTGGTGGGCGAGACCTGCAGGCCGAAGACGATCTCGCGCGGCTGCGACAGCGTGGCCGGGGTGTTGATGAGATACACGCGGAGCGTCAGGCGGTCGCCTTCGCGGCGCAGTTCGTGCGTCGGCGTCTTGCTGTGGTTCTTGGCGGTGATCCAGCCGCGGTCGTTTTCGGCGAAGAACGCCAAGCCGCGCTCGGCCGCCCCGAGCCAGATGTAGGGCACGAAGTCGTTGCGCCACTTCTCGGATCGGGCGGCCTTGGCGCCATCCCAGACGATGCCTTCGCCGGCGGGTGTTGCGCCCGAGTAGTTGTGCCGCAGGCCGTCGCCGATGGTGTGCATCAGCGGGGCCTCGGCGCTTTGGAGCGGGATGTCGAGCCAGAGCTTGCGGATTTCGGCCGGGATTGCACCGGGCGACAGGATCATTGTGACCTTCATGCAGCCGTCGACCTCGATTGACGAGCGCGTGGTGATCTTCACGGGGTCGGACTCGGCGGCCGATTCGTAGAGCGCCTGGGTTGGGTGGCGGGAAACGAACGTGCCGGCGGCGCTCTTCCAAATGCCGGGGCCAGCGGCCGTCTCGAAGCGGATGGTCATCGGCTCGGCCAGCAACTCGCGGCCGAGCGATTCGGCCTGATTCCAGAGCCCGAAGCCGTTCATCGTCATCCGACGCGAGACAACGGACACGGCTTGCTCATGGGTCGTCACCGGTTCAAACGGCGGGAAGACTTCATCGCTCATGCCGAGCGTGTTGTTCTCCCAGGGAAAGCGGCGGCTGTAGAGCGGGAAGTCGCTGCCGGCGAAGCTGCGGCCGTCGCGCATCTTCACCGCCACACCGAGCGACAGTTTGCCGTCCGGCAATTCCGGCAGATCGAGTTCGCCGGCTGGCGGAGTAGTCCACGGACGTGTCCAGGTCTTGATGTTCGTGCCGTCCAGGCCGCGCAGATCGAATGCCGTCTCGGTGAATTCGGCGGATGGCATTCGCGGCGTGAGTTGGTAGAAGATCGTCTTGTGGCTGGGCAGGTACTCGCCGGCGATGTCCACCGACGGCATTCGCACATCGGCCGTCAGCTTGGATGCATCGCGATACCGCCAGTAGGCGTTGGCGGCCTCGTTTGGCAGAAGAGCCTTGTTGTAGATGCGAATCTCATCGAACAGGCCGACGGTCTCACTGGGGTTGAACACAAACCGGTCGGCGGTGCGCCGGCCATGGTTGATCAGAGGCCGGCCGAAGGTGTGGCCGGCGAGCGCGCCGTCGATGTAGATGCGGATGTCCGGGCCGAGCCAGGTGAAGAGAACGTGATACCAGCGGGCGGGGTGGAACTCGGCGGTGGTGTGGATGAAGTGCAGACCCAGTTCCGCGTCGCCGAAGTAGAGCGTGGGCTCGTGGGTGGAACTGTTGAAGAGGTAGAAGTTGAAGGGCTCGCCGATGAAGGTGCGGTTGCGGTCCGACAGGCTGTTGACGCCCTGTGGGCGCAGCCAGAATTCGAGGCTACCTTCGTTGCTGTCGAACAGTTTTGGCGCGGTGATGGCGATGCGCCCGGCGAACGCCCGCCCGCGCACGCCCGGCGCGAACTCGCCGGGGCCCAGTTCCACCTTGGCGCCGGCGCTGCCGCTCGTCTCCGGCCCGCCATCCAGCGGCACGTTTGCCACAGGCGCATGTTCTCGCACGAAATGCGGCGGGCCGGACGGCACCGGCCGGGTGGCCTGCGGATCGGTCCATGCGGTGTCTTCGGGCGGCCAGAACTTCTGGATGTTCCCGTGGACGCGCACCTGGTCCACATCGCCGGCGATTCCCATATCGCCGTGCTCGTTGCTCCCGATGTACACGGGCTGGGGCTTGGATTCCTTTTCTCCCTGCACCACCAGGCCCTCGCCCCAATGGATGGGCACGTCGGCGACCTCGTGGCCGTCCACATACAACCGACGCGCCGGCCCGCACACGCCGGCCACGTGTACCCAGCGATCCAGCGGCACGACGCCGGGCTTGCTGCTGGTGCGAGTCCGCTTGCCGTAGAACATGTTGACGATGTCCAGGTGCAAGGCGCCTTGCGCATCGACGGCCAGCGCGAAGCCTTTGCTGACGTCGACGGCCGGGTCATAGGCGGGATCCTGATCGACGGCGGCCGGCCGATAGACGATGTAGCCTTCCTTCACCGGGTATTTGGCCAGCTTGACCCACGCCTCGATGCTCACCTGCCCGCCGTCGAATACGGAGTGCATGTCGCAGCGCAGGCCGCTCTTGCCGTCGAGGCGCAGCCCGCCGCCGAAGCGGCCGTCGGCGATCCACCGCGGGTTGCCGATGGGCGCGACGATGTCGATGCCCGTGTTGCCGGCCAGCGGCTCGCGATCGAACTGGATCAGGCCATACACCGCGTCGTCGCCGGTGGATTTGTATTCGGACCAGAAGGCTACATCGGTGGCCATGGCCGTGGCGGTGAAGAGAAGACAGCACAGGAACAGTAGGGCCAAGGTTCTGGAAATCATGCGTATCACGCTCCGCAACTCTCTACCGGACGGCGGAGGGGTTGTGGCCGGACTGCGGTCAAACGGAGCGGACGCCGGGGGTGTGGCGAAGCCGTGATTTGCGTATCAGCCCCGTCAGGGGCGATAAACATTAGCCCACGGCGTAAGCCGTGGGGAAAAGCACGGCGGCAAGATCGACGAGCCCCGGAGGGGCGAAAGAAACGTTCTGCCGCCCCTTCCGGGGCTTCTGAAATACCGGCGCCGACCTTCCCATGGCTCACGCCATGGGCTATTGTCTGCCGCCCCTGACGGGGCTGAATGCAATCGGCAGGCCGCGCGGAAAGAAGCGGCTGACGCTTCCACAAGGTCCACATCCCGGCGACAATGCCCGGCCATCGGAGCCCGCTATGACCAATCGCATCATCTCATTCCTCGCATGCCTCCTGTCTCTTTTCGCCTGCGCCGCCGTGCCCTGGGAGCCCATCGGCCTTTCCGGCGGCGGGGCGATGTTCACGCCGGCCATCAGCCCCAAAGACCCGGGCATGATGATGGTCAACTGCGATATGAGCGCCGCCTACATCACCCTCGACGGCGGGCTGTCGTGGCGGATGATCCACTATTCGCAGCTCCGTTCCAGCACGCAGTGCCGGCCGGCGTTTCATCCGACCGACGCCCAGGCCATCTTCGCCGCCAGCGGGTGGGAAGGCCTCCGCGTTTCCCACGATCGCGGCGTTCACTGGGAGTCCATCGGCAACCTGCCCCACGACCTCCGCGGCGAAATCGCCATCGACCCCGGCCGGGCGGATCTCATGCTGGCCGGCACCGGCAAGGAAATCTGGCGGTCCCTCGACGCGGGCAAGACGTGGACCCAGTGTGCCGAGCCCAAGGGCAAGACGATCGCGTTTCACTTCGACCAGACTTCGCCGGCCCAGAAACGCACCTGTTTTGCCGCGACCGCCGATGGCATCTGGCGGTCGGACGACTCGGGCGAGACGTGGGCCGAGAAATGTGCCGGGCTGCCGTGGCGCGACATTCGCTCGCTGGCCGGTGGATCGAACGCGGCGGCGAAGCAGATCATGCTCTACGTTGCCGTTCCCGCAAAATCTGATGGCGGCAAGTACGTCGGCGGGCTCTACCGCTCGGCCGACCGTGGCGAGTCGTGGGAACCGGCCCTCGGCCCCGGCCTCAATATGGACACGAAAGCGGCGGATCAGTGGTCCATGGGCGATGTCGCCCAGTATCACCGGGTGCTCTGCACGAACGTCAAGCCGCTTTCGGTCTGGGCCTTCAATGCCAACACCGGCGTCAGGCCGCCGCACCATACGGCCGCGTATCGTTCCGATGACGGCGGCAAGAACTGGCGGCCGACGTTCCAGCCCGACCCTCGTTATCCGGCCTACAACGTCGAACAGGACTACATGACGGCCGGCGACGGGCAGTTCTACCAGGGCAGTCCCGAGAACGTCGCCATCGACCCCTCCGACCCCGACCATGTCATTCAGGCCGACGCGGGCATGACCCACATCACCCGCGACGGCGGCAAGTCGTGGTACACCGGCCACACGCGCCTGGCTGGCGCCGCCGCCCCGCGCTCGCCGGATGCAAGCTGGCTCTGCACCGGCCTGGTCGTCACCACGACATGGAATTACTACATCGACCCGTTCGAGCCCGCCCGGCACTACATCTGTTACACCGACATCGGCTTCGCCCGTTCGCTGGATGCCGCGAAAACCTGGCGCTGGTGGGGTCCCGGCCAGCGCGCGCCCTGGCGAAACACCTGCTACGAACTGGCTTTCGACCCGGCCACGCCCGGCAAGATCTGGGGCGCGTTCTCCAACACCCACGACATTCCCAACGACAACATCATCTCCGGCCGGCATTCCAGTGGCTATCCCGGCGGCGTCTGCCTCAGCGCCGACTTCGGCGCGAGTTGGAAAGTCTGCGGCGAAGGCCTACCCAAGGCGGCGGTGCTCTCAGTCGTTCTTGACCCCAGGACGCCGGCCGGATCGCGCACGCTCTACGCCAGCGTGTTTGGCCAGGGCATCTACAAATCGGCCGACGACGGCAAGTCCTGGAAGAAGGTCGGCCAGGGTCTCGGCTCGGTGGCGAACATGCGCACCTGCCGCATGCAACTCCACGCCGACGGCACGCTCTTCGTCCTCATCACCGCCCTGCGCAAGAACGGCCAGTTCCAGCCGGATGGCCCCGGTGTTTACCGCTCCAAAGACTCCGGCCAGACCTGGGAACTCGTCAACCGTTCGCAGCCGCTGCTCTGGCCCAAGGATTTCACGGTGGATGCGAAGGACTCGCGCACCATCTACGTGGGCGCGGCCGACGCCGGCGGGCAGAAACAGGGAGGGCTCTACGCCACCAGCGACGCCGGCGCGACGTGGAAGCTGCTGGCCCGCAAAGGCCCCGAACATTTCGGCGCCTACCTGCATCCGCGCCGGCCGGGCTGGATCTACATGACGCTCACCGAAAGCGCCCCCGGTGCGGGACTCTGGCTCAGCAAAGACGCCGGCGCCACCTGGTCGGCCATGTCCGGCCTGCCTTTCTGCAACGCCCAGCGCGTGACCTTCGATCCGAAGAACGACGAGGTGATCTACGTTACCACCTTCGGCGGCAGCGTCTGGCGCGGGCCCGCGGAGGAATGAGGTCGCCGGGGATCGGTGATCGGTCGGAACGTATCCGTCTGACGCGGCGGTAACAAGAAAAGCCCGGCGACAAATCGCCGGGCCTTGGGTGTTGCAGGTCTGACGGCGTTCTACTGGGCCACGATCAGCGGCTTGACCTTCTCCACAACCGCGTCGAATGCGGCCGGGTCGCAGACGGCCAGTTCCGAAAGCATCTTGCGGTTGAGCGTGATGCCGGCGGCCGCCAGGGCCGGGATGAAGCGGTTGTAGTGGATGTCGCGGGCCTTGAGGGCGGCGTTGAGCCGCGTGATCCAGAGGGAGCGGTAGGTGCGCTTCTTCTGCTTGCGATGGCGGTAGGCGTAGACCATCGCCTTCCGGGTGAACTCCAGTGCCGGCCTGTAGAGGTCGCCGGGGCCGCCGACGAAACCGCTGGCGGCCTTGAGGACGCGCTTACGTTTGCGGGCGTGAATGACGCCGCTCTTGATACGAGGCATGGGTCGATCCTTTCTGAGCTAGAGGCCCGCTTGCCGGAAATCTCCGAGGGGCTTGGCTGCACCAGCCACGAGCCGGCGCTTTGTCAATGAAAACGCGGGACGACAGGGCGTCCCGCGGAAATTTACTTCTTCTCGCCTTCGCACGAGCAGGAGCACGCGCAGGCGCCTTCCTTCTTCCTGGCCGCCGCGGCGTTACGCCGCTCGTGGGCGATGCGGTTGGGGTTCAGGCCCTTCTTGCCGATCAATTTGCGCAGGCGCGGGGCGTGGGTTTCGGAGGTAATCGCCGGCCGGCCCAGTTTGCGCATGGTATTGCCGTTGCGCACGCTCAGCAAGTGCGATGTCTTGGCATGATGTCGCTTGAGCTTGCCGGTCGCGGTAACCTTGAAGCGGCTCAGCACGCTCTTGTTCGGCTTGAACTTGTAACCCATTTCGTCCTCGTTCTTTCAAATAAACAACCCCGCCGCTGCGGCGGCGGGAAGGGGAAAGAATATAGCCGCTCGCCAACGGCGAGTCCATAGGGCGATTCGCTTTTGACGCCTTCGCCTCCAGGGCAATCGCGAGCAGCCACAATTCGGTAGGATAGGCATTCTTGCATGTCATTGGATGGCCGAGTGGGGAACATTCTTGTCCCCCCGAGGCCATCCAAGTTCTTCGGTGT
>JBIOJL010000296.1:0-7659 GCA_044450885.1 Tepidisphaerales bacterium | reverse complement strand
TGGCGTTGATCTTGGTCAGGCTGGCCCGGCCGATGCACATGGGTTCGAGCTTGTACTTGAGGTGGACCTTGTTGGCCGGGATGACCATCCGCCCGGCGGCCACTTCGACCCGAATCTGCTCCGGCGTCAAGTGCGGCTCGAGCAAAGCCACGCGGCGGGCCTCGGGCGAGATGCGGCCGGATCGGGCCTCCTCCAACTGGGTCTTGCACTGGGAATCGGATGCGGCTGCAAAATCCATGGCCGTGATCGGCGACGGCTCCGGCATCCCCGGCGTGTCCGGCGACGAGAACGTCAGAGGCCGGCCGATCTGTCCCGGTTTCGCGAATGACCCTGGCGTGGTTCCCTGCCGGTCTGTGGAAGGATTAGCGCCCAGCGGCGGCAGTGTATATGAACGGTCAAAGGCGACAGTCTTCGCCATGGCTTCTCCTCAAATATGACGCGGGGAATGCAGAATGATGCGGCCGGCCGCCGCCAATCTCGTCTCATTCGCTTTCCTTCGCTGGTCCTAACCAGAGCAGGTTCTAAGGGTGTTTTCTCAGTCCCGAATACGCCGGGACACCCCTAGCGAACTTTGAGTAAGTCTAGGGAGGTTCCAAGGCAACTGCAAGTCGGGCGGAACCAAACGTGCCAATGAAAGTACCGCCAGTACCCTGGCGGTTCCGGCCCGGGGCATCGACGCCCACGTTCCGCCGACGAGGGCGTCGGCGGCACCACATGCGATTTCCCTGGGTACCGGGTCACTGCTCACATTGTCACGATCTTATCCGCCATGGCATGATCGGCTGAGATGTTCTCGCCGGCCCAGATTTGTTTGCCGGTCCAGGCGGTTTCGCCGCAGGTCCAGAGCTCATCCTCCGGCGGCAGACCCAGCGGCAGCAGCCCGGCGCAGCAGAGGTAGACACTCCCGGTGGAAATGTAGGTCTCGGCGATTGCGGGCTGATGGCCGGCGAAGCCAAGGGTGAGCCAGCCGTCCTTGTCGAACGCGCCGGGGGCTTCCATCGTGCGGCGGATAACGGCCGTCAGCGCGGATCGAACCTGTCCCGGTGCGATGTTGCGTGGCAGGTCGCGGCGCAGCGTCATCTGGGCCAGCAACTGGAACGCGCCGAAGCGATAACAGAGTGAGCGGCCGATTGGCGGGAATGATCCATCCGGGGCGATCAGCCGCTCCTGGATCGCCGCATAACGGCGGGCGCGGTCGAGGATGACCGGCCGCAGTTTGTCGGCGAAATCGAGTTTGCCGGAGAAAACCTCGGCGCAGTCGATGAGCATCGGCTGGATCACGAAACTGTTGTAGTAGTCCCAGTGCAGCATTGCCCCGTCGCCGTAGATGCCATCGCCTTTGTACCATTCCATGTGGCGTTTGAACGCGTACTCGATGCGAGTTGGAACGATCTCCTCGCCGGCGCGGTGGATGGCGGCCTCGACCATGGCGGCAAAGAGCGTCCAGTTGTTCTCGCCGGGCTTGACGGCGCGGGTGAGTTTGAGTGCGGCGAGGACGTTGCCGCGAATCCGGTCGTCAAGCTTCTTCCACAGTTCATTGGGTGCCCGGACGATGGCGTGGGCCAGAAAGGCGGCATCGACCAGCGGCTGGCCGCCGATCTTGAAATTCATGTAGTCAGGCGACTGCGGATCAGTGCCGGCGTCGATGGACCTGCGCGACAAGTCGGCCAGTTCGGCCCGGAGTTTTCCTTCGGGACTATCGGCCGGGCCGAGTTCGAGCCACGGGGAAATGCCCGTGAGCGTGCGGCCGAGTGCTTCGAGGTGGGTGACCTTGGCGCGGTCGTCGCGGACTTGCGGCCGGGCTGCTTCCACGGGCATGGTGGCCCTGAGACGTCGCTGCGACAATGCCGTCAGCACCGGGCGCGCGATGCGGTCGAGGGTCTTAATCCAGTATTGGCGGTCTTCAGGTCCAACCGGCATCACTGTCCTCTGGTTTTGCCACGGGCTTGAACCGCTCGTTGATCAGTTGCCCGGCCAACAGCATGACGACCACGAGACCGCCGGCCAGGCTGACGAGCCAGCCATGCTTGAAGCCGCGGGGCTTGTATTCGATGAGCACTTCACACGGGCCTAGTTCCCGCGCATCCCGGCCGCCGCGGCGTTGCTGCTGCGGCGCGGCCGCCGGCAGAGGAACGCCGCGCAGGCAGCCGAAGGCCGGGAAGATGAGGGAGTCGCGTTCGATGTTGTGTTCTTTTTTGTTGCTGGACGAGCCGGAGGTGACGCTCCAGACGAAGGTTGCCTTCCAGCCCGGCGCGAAGGGATCGGCCAGGACCAGCCAGCCGCCGTAGCCGTCGTGGATGTGCAGACGGATGCGATTCGGAGAATCGTCGACCCATTCGATGGTCGGGCGGCCGGTGACAGGCGACGCGGATCGCGGCAGGGAACAATACGGTGCATCGGACGGCTTCTGGACGGCGGCGTACTCGGGAGCGAGTTCCTGATCGATGACCGCAGTGGCTCGCGGATCGAGGCTCGGGCGCGTGGTGGCGGCGAGAGCGGCGGGTCCGGAGGCGGCGTTCTGGCCGAGGCGCGCGATCCACGCGCGAGACGCGGTGGCATCCGCGGGCGTTCCCAAAGGCAGAACTGACGGTCGGGTTGACGCGAGCACCTGAGGCGTCGCCCGCAGCAGGGATATTCTCGGAGGGACAAGAGCCGGAACGGCGTCAACGACCGCACCACCCTTTGTAGTCGACGATCCGTGATTGTACCAGATCGCCAACGCCGACCCGTTGACCACGATCAACCATATACAGATCCGTGACACGTCCGCCCGGAATGACCCAACTCCGATGGCCGCCAGCATCGCCATCGCCAGAGATGCTGCGCCGAGCATGGCCGGCATGAGCGTCCAGTTGAGCGACCAGCGATGCGCGATCATCCGCTCCGCGCCACTGTGGAATGCCAGTGCGATCGCGACGGCCGCCAGGATCACCCAGGAAATCGCGCCGCGCTGAACCCCGCGCCCAATGCCCACGACCGCCAAGCCAATCGCCATGATGCACGAGAACACAAACATAATCGCCGTGCCCACCGTATCGCGGACATGTGGCTCGGAGACCGATCGAAATGCCTGCGGCGTCCAGTCGATCACATATTCGGCCCAGGTTACCCATTGCACGCCCGCCAGCATCAGCCCTAGGGCCGTCGCCGCGAGCATCGCCAGCAGCCCGCCGCCCCAGAAAAGCACACCACCGTGGCGATGCTCCGCAAGCGTGGGGATCTGCCCGATCATCAGGCAGACCCAGGCGAGAATGCACGCGATCAGGAACCCGGCCGAGACATCCGGCCGCCCGCCGAGCTGCGAAACCCCGATCAAGAGCGCCAGTAGCGCAAATCGCCAGCCGGTCGGTTTCGCCGCCAAGGCCAGACTTGCGGCGATCACCAGCGGCAGCAGTGCCATGGTCTGCGCAATCGGCTGATTCAGCCAGTATGCAACCGCCCCGCTGAACATATACGCCGCACCGGCCGCCATTCGCGCCGCCGGCGGCATCCCCAGTTTCTTCGCCAGCCACCACGCGCCGAATCCGGCCAGCCAATACAAGACCACCCCCGAAACCGCCCACGCGACTCGCGACGGCAGAAATGAATGCAGCAATACCGTCGGATAGAGTGCGCCAACCTCACCGTTGCCCAGCAGTGGGCTGCCGAACGGCGGCTGCGGATTCCACAGCGGCCACCGGCCATGGCGCAGACAATCCGCGGCGACGGTCGTGGACGGGGCCACTTGTTTGAGCATCTGCGATTGCACCGAATTGACTGTCGAAGGATCGGGCAGCAGGGTCCGGCCGGGAATCCAGCCGGCGATGGTGGCAAGAAATGCCAGGAGAAGAATCCACAGCGGGCCGAGGTCTAATCTCGGCACGGCGTCGGATGTGGCCTCATCAGCGTCGTTCAATGGCGATGTGATCTGCGTCATGCGGATTGGCTCCCGGCCTGCTTCGTAGCACAGGCGTCCCGCCTGTGTTGCGTGGCACGGGCATCTTGCCCGTGTGTCGCGGTACTCCGCGGCATCGGCCGGTTCTTCCGGCCGCCTTCATCTGCCTGATCGGCCCATGGCCGATGCGCCGGAGTACCGGCACCACGGGCAAGATGCCCGTGCCACAAATTCCTGGCCGCACTGGCCTCATGCCGCGGCCTTATCCTTCCTAACAATCGAAACCCCGGCGTGTTACAGGCATGACTTGCACAATCCGTCCTCTATAATCGCGCCACGATGCCAGAGCCGCGCACCTCTTCGACTGTCTGGAACGACGCCCTGCTGGCCAACCCGCACGGAGTGGCCGACAAGCAGACGCGCGTTCGCCGCATGTTCGCGGCCATCGCCGGCAGCTACGACATCAATAACCGCCTGCATTCGCTGTGGATGGACCAGTCCTGGCGGCGGCGGGCGGTGAAACTGGCGGAGCTCAAGCCAACCGACTCGGTGCTGGATGTGGCCTGCGGCACGGGAGATCTGACCCTGCAGTTCGCGTACGAACTGCAAAGGAAGAAGGAAAAGGGAAAAGGGAAAAAGGAAGGATCGGTGATCGGGCTGGATTACACGTTCGAGATGCTTCCGATCGCAAATCGCAAATCGCAAATCGCAAATCGCAAATCGCAAATTGGCTGGCTCAACGGCGACGCCATGCGCCTCCCCCTGCCGGATGCCTGCGTCGACGTCGTCTCCATCGCCTTCGGGATTCGCAACGTGGCCGACCCGCAACTGGCGATACGCGAGTTTCACCGGGTCCTCCGGCCGGGCGGGCGGGTGATCATTCTCGAATTCTCGCTGCCGAAGAACCCGGTCCTGCGCGGCCTGTACAACTTCTACTTCCGCCGCGTCCTGCCCGTCACGGCCACCATCATCAGCGGCGACCGCACCGGCGCGTACAAGTACCTGCCGGAGTCGGTGAACACCTTCATCGGCCGGGAGCGGATGCTGGAGATGATGGCGAAGGCGGGGTTCGTCGACGGGTCGCAGTTTCCGCTGACGTTCGGCGTGTGTGTGTGCTATCGCGGAGTGAAGAATTGACGTATGACGTATCATTGATCATCGGCGAACGACAACGGGACAGGATCAATCCTGTTCGGCTCGGGGATCAGCGTACCAATTTTGAGGCTTGAATTATGCGAGAGTATCGAGGTCAATGTCTTCAGCAACTGAAGGCCGTTGACGGTTCCTCGTTCCTTGACCTTCGCTTCACTGGCTGTGCCTTTCGGCACTGCCGGTTGATCGGGGGTGAAGATCCTGCTGTGCGTGCGACTGTTAAGAACCTTCACTTTGACAACTGCCAAGTATTCGACTGCGACATTCAGCGGGCCGTGATAGAGGATACGACGATCGAAAACCTGGAAATGGCAGAGCGAGATCTGTTGACGACTTGGGGCTGCGTCTTCTCGCACGTGGTTTTACGCGGACGACTGGGTAACGTGAACATCAACGAGCCCTATACGTCCCGCCTTGCGCGCCTGGACCCGGAGATCGCCCAGAAATTCGCATTGGCCCGCGCGGAGTACTACCGTCAGGTTGACTGGGCGCTGGACATTCGCGACGCGTATGTGATGGGCTTACGGATCAGGGGTGTTCCGGTTCACCTCATTCGTCGCGATCCAGAAACACAGGCTGTCGTGTCTCGCGAGCAGATCGTTGAGCGGCGATGGGCGTCACTTGACATTGGCAAATCTTGGTGGAAGCCAATTCTCGAAGCCGAGGCAACAAGGCCCGGAGGCGATATTGTGCTGGTCGCACCGCGACTCGACGAGAGCTTTGATGAGCAGATGGAGGGCATCCGGCGTCTGCGATCAGCGGGTATTTCGAATCCCGATTGAGTGGGTCTGCTGGGACAATTCTACGGGACGGACCTCCCGGCCAGCTTGCGAAACCTCGGCACGCCGCCAGCCGAACCGAACTCGTCGCGCCGCTGCGTCGTTGCGTGAGGTCCGCGCTTCATCGTCCCGGAAAGAGAACCGCGGATAGCCCGGATGGCGCGGATCAGCAGCACATTCAATTGACGCCTCTTATCCGAGATATCCGTGTTATCCGCGGTTAATCCGCCTTTCCTCGCGTCTCTTCGTGCTTCGGCGTGGGTTACAACTCTCCCCGCTCGAGTTTGCCGCGTCGTCATTCCCCTGCCAACGCCCCACCGGCAACGGGCACCTCCCCGTCCGTGTCCATCCGCCGATTCCACAGCTAACTCCCGAATGGACCCGTACTTTCATCTGTGCAGCCGGGGAAGGCCGACGAGGCGTCGGCCCCACTACATGCGATTGCCCTGCCCGCCGCTGGGGCCAGAATTTGAAACAGTTGAACTACCCGCCCGGCGATGGTACACAACAGCCATGCTTAATGACGCCATGCCGCCGCTCGGCGCGACCATTTCCGAAGGCAAGACGAAGCGCATCATCGAGATCAAGGATGATCCAGCGCGGGTCATCCTCCGGTCGAAGGACGACATCACGGCCGGCGACGGGGCCAAGCACGACATCATCCCGGACAAGGGAAAGATCGCGACCAACACCACCTGCAACGTCTTCCGCCTGCTCAAGGCATGCCAGATCCCGGTGGCCTTCGACGAACAGGGCGGCGCCGACTGGTTCCGGGCGCCGAAGTGCCGGATGCTGCCGTACGAAGTGGTGGTCCGCCGCGAGGCACACGGGTCGTACTTGAAGCGGGCACCGCACCTCGCCAAGGGACAGATCTTCCCGAAACTCCTCGTCGAGTTCTTCCTCAAGACCAAGGGCTGCCGCTGGAAGGGACACGAGCTGGCCTGCGACGACCCGCTCATGGCCTGGATCCCCGCGGCCGAGAAGATCAGTCTCTATCATCCCGGCAAACCCTGCCGGAGCGACGAGCATTTCCTGACGCTGCCGCAGAGCGACGTCTTCTCACAGCCGGACGAGGGAAGACTGTTTGAGGAAATGTCGCGTGTCGCGCGGCAGACGTTCCTGGTTCTGGAGAAAGCCTGGCAGATCCAGGGCTGCCGGCTCGTCGATATGAAGGTCGAGTTCGGATTGACCGCATCGGGCCAGTTTCTTCTGGCCGACGTGATCGACAACGACTCCTGGCGCGTGATCGAGGACGGTGCGTACATCGACAAGCAGTCCTACCGCGACGGCGGCGACCTCTCCGAGGTGGTCCGCAAGTATCGGCTTGTCGAGCAGCTCACGTCGCGATTTTCATTGCCGCGCCAACGGGTGATCGTCTGGGCCGGCTCGCCCAAAGATGACCTCGCCCCGGTTGTCAGCACCATTGCGAAGCTCTCGAACGACCAGCTCCCGGCGATCACCGTCGCCTGCTCGGTCCACAAGGAGCCCGTGTGGGCGATGCTGGAGCTGGCGCGGCTGGTGCAGGAGGTTCCGGACTGCGTGGTGGTCGCCTACATCGGCATGTCCAATGGCGCCGGCCCGACGCTTTCAGCCGCCACGACGGTGCCGGTCATCACCGTGCCGGCCGGCTATGCGGAGTTCCCCGACGATGTCTGGTCGTCGCTTCGCGTCCCCAGCAACGTGCCGGTGATGACGGTGCTGAACCCAACCAACGCCGCGCTGGCCGCGGTCGAGATTCTCGCCATGCGCAACCCGCAACTCTATGCCTGCCTGCGCTACGAGATTGAGGAGCGGATGGTGAATGCGGCGACGATCGGCTGAACGGTGCAGGGTCCGCTTCAGCGGACGCGGGAC
>JBIOJL010000295.1:0-7687 GCA_044450885.1 Tepidisphaerales bacterium | reverse complement strand
CGGGGTCTTCGGTCGGCAGCAGCGGAGACTGGGCGGTGAGGCCGTGTTTGAGGGCGTTGAGGGCGGATTTGGCTTTGCCCTCTGGGGTGCGGGGGCCGGTGGATTTGAGGGCGTTGCGGCGGTTGGCGGCGGTTCTGGCCGCTGACGCGGAGTCAGCGGGGGCCGGGATTTGCGATTTGAGATTGGTGATTTGCGATTGGGCGGCGAATTCGGGGGCTTGGACTGGTGCGGTCATGACGGGGCTCCTTTGTTAGTGTTGAAGATATGGTAACATATTATGAATATAAAGCAACTAAAAATATTCGTCATATTGTGTTAGGGGGACAGGAGAGGCAACAGGAAGAAGAAGTAGAAGAAGAAGGAAGAACAGGGGATGGCCGCAAAGAAGCACAGAAGCCTTTTTGCGGATTCTGAGCTTCTTGCGGCCAATCCTCGCGGTGTTCACTCTGCTTGAAAGCGGATGGCTCAGTTGCTACCGAGGTGCTCACTGGTTCAGGTTCCTGGCGATGGGAGGCCCTGGCGGGAAATCTTCCGTACAGTGGGAAACCCGTGCCGAGGTTCTGGCGGCCGGACGTACTTGCCGCAGCAATGGTCGCGCTCGCATGCATGGATGGCAATCCATCCTGCCGGCGAAGGCGAGATTATCGCGCACTGGTTTGAGAGGCAAATCGGGACCGCGGCCGGCGGTTGCACGTCCCAATAAACATTTGTCACTGTTTCGACACCGATTTGGGTACGAAAGACCCTGTGGCTCGATCGGCTTGGTCGGAGATGGACGCATGGCGGAATCGAACACGGAGATTCTGAGTGCCGCGGTAGCGCGAAACGGGGGAGCGGTGTTGTCAGTGCCCTCGGCGGACGCGCTGCGCCACATGAAGACGCGGTTCCTCGGCCAGGAAACCGACAGTCTCTGGCTGGAAGCGGACGAGGCAGCGGGTGGGCTGCTGGACACCGTGGCCCGGGAGGGACATCGTGTCGGCGTGGTGTTCAAGACCGGGACACGCAAGATCATGTTCGCGACCAGGGTGCTGGAACGCCGGCGGGAGTACAGGATCAACTCGCTGGTCACGGTGCAGGCGGTTCGGGTGTCCTGGCCGGACGAGATCAAGTCGGTGCAGCGGCGGACGAACTACCGGGTGAAGATCACGGCGGACAGCGAACTGGCGATCAGGGCCTGGCGGATTCCCGACCAGTTCGACCTGCGCGACAAACCGCCGGCCGCCATGGAGTTGTGCGTTGAGGCGAAGGACCTCAGCGTCGGAGGCATCAGCGTGCTGGTGGTGTCTCCAGGCAGTGGCAGCGGGAGGCCGATCGTGGAACGCCAGAAGCTGCGAATCCAACTGCACCACATGCAGTCGGAAGTGGTGCTGGAAGCCTATGTGCGGCACGCCGTCGATACGCCGCGCGGGCAGCGGCTCGGCGTGCAGTTCGTGAACATGGAAGCCGATCTGGCCGGACGACAGACCGTGGCGAAGGTGAATGCGATCGTCGCCGCGCTGGCGCGCGACGAGGTCCGGCAACTGCGCCTGACGAGCTGAACGCGGTCCGTCACCTGGCAATTGGCCTGGAGCCCCGGCCTGGGTCTATGACACTTTCGGCGGGCAGGACAGACCCCATCGGGGTCCAGAAAAGAAAGCCCAGGGTTGGGCTTCGCCCAACCCTGGGCTAGATTCTTCGGCCCCTTCAGCTTCAGGGCCAAGAACCACACGCGCCGAAACTGTCATGGACCACGCCAGCCAGAAATTCTCCGCAAGGCGAGTCGACAGTTGGGGGTCTGACACCCCACTTGCCGGGTCACGCGGCAACGGGTAGCGTTTCGTCCATGCCAGTCGGCCCCCTTATCCATCGGGTGCTCCCTGCCGTGGTCGAACTGCGGCATCGCCTGCACCGCATCCCGGAAGTCCAGTACGAGGAATTCAAGACCGCCGAGGTGATCCGCCAGGAACTCGAGCGGCTCGGCATCCCATTTGTCGCCGGCGTGCCCGACGCGCCCACGGCCACGATCGCCTGGCTGGGCGATCCGGCCAAACCGTGCATCGCGCTTCGCGCCGACATCGACGCCCTGCCCATCACCGAGAACACCGGGCTCGAGTACGCCAGCACCCATCCCGGGAAGATGCATGCCTGCGGACACGATGGGCACGCGGCCGGGCTTGTCGGCGTGGCCGGCATCCTCAAGTCCATGCAGGACCGGCTGCCGGTGTGTGTCAAACTCATCTGGCAGCCGGCCGAGGAAGGCGGCGCGGGCGCCTCGCGGATGATCGCCGGCGGCGTGCTCGACGGACGGCTTGGGCCCAGGGTCCATGCCATCTTCGGCCTGCACGGCTGGCCGGCGCTGAAGGTCGGGACGGTGGCCACCCGGCCGGGGCCGATTCTGGCCGGGCAGGACACGTTTGAGGTCAAGATCACCGGGCGCGGCTGCCACGGGGCGTTTCCGCACTTCGGGCACGACCCGATCGCGGCCGCGGCCGAGTGCGTCGGCTCGCTGCAGCACATCGTGAGCCGCGAGATCGACCCGACCGATTCGGCCGTGGTCACCGTGGCCATCTTCCATGCCGGGACGGCCAGCAACGTCATTCCCGACGTGGCCACGTTCTCCGGCACGGCCCGTTCGCTCAACAACGCCACGCGCGAACAACTTCGCCGCGCCATCGACCGCCGGGCACGCGGCGTGGCGGCCGCCCACGAATGCACGTCCAGCTTCACCTGGAGCGAAGGCTACCCCCCTACCGTGAACGACCCCGCCATGGCCGATTACGTGGCCGAGGTCGCCCGGGCGACGCTCGGGGCGGATCGCTTCGTGCCGGTCGGCAAGCCGTCGATGGGCGCGGAAGATTTCTCGTTCTATCTCGAGAAAGTTCCCGGCTGTTTCTTCATGGTGGGCGTACAGCCGGCCGATGCGGCCAGCCATCCGTCACTGCACAGCGACCGGTTCAACTTCACGGATGCGGCGTTGCCGACGGCCATGGGGATGTTCCTGGAACTGGTGCTGCGGTTCCCGGTTGCGGGCAAATGATGCCATCGGTCCTGAACATCCTCCGCACCGCGGCGGCATCGCTCTCCGAGGCGGTCTACCCCAGCCGTTGCGAAGTGTGTTCGGAATCGCTCAGCGATGCCGGCTGGCTCTGCGGCGAATGCGCGGGACAACTGGGCAAACTTGCCGACCACCCATCGTGTCCCCGGTGCGCCGCCCCGCTGGCCATGGACGGCGCGCCGTGCCCGTTCTGCCAGGGCAAGGGGCTGTACCCGTTGCGGCTGGTGGCCCGGCTGGCGATCTATGAAGAGCCCCTGCGGCAGCTCATTCACAGCATGAAGTACGAATCGCGCTGGCCGCTGGCGGAGCTGCTGGCCGAGCGGCTGTGCGAGCAATCGTCGCTCATGGGTTTGATGAGCCACGTCGACCTGGTCGTGCCCGTGCCGCTGCACATCCGCCGGCGGCTGTCGCGCGGGTATAACCAGTCGGACGTGATCGCGGGGATCATCGGGAGGCGCTTCCGCAAGCCCGTCGCCCGCGTCATCTCGCGCCTGCGGGCCACGCCGACGCAGACGCGGATCTTCGCCCAGGCCGACCGCCAGGCCAACGTGAAGCACGCCTTCGGGCTGCTGAACGAGAAGAAGGTGGCCGGCAAACACATCCTGCTGGTGGACGACGTGATGACCACGGGCGCGACGCTCTGCGAGACGGCGCGGTGCATGCTCTTCGCCAGGCCGGCGTCGATCAGCGCGGCGGTGCTGGCGGTGGCGGATCCGGCACACCGGCATTTCACGCGCGTGTGAACCGTGGAGGTGATCGGTGATCAGGTTATCAGTGATCGGTCATCGGTGGAATTAATGATCTCAGATTTGAGATTTGAAATTCACCGATGACCGCTCACCGATTACTGATCACCGACGCTGCTACTTCTTGTCCCAGCCCTGGTCCTTGACCATCTTGTCGATCTCGGCCTTGGGGGCGTAGGCTGCGTCGATGATCTTCCAGCGGGCGAGGTACTTGAAGGCATCCGCGACCTGCTTCACTTCATTCTTTTTGTCCTGAAGCTTGTCGGCGGGCACCGCCTTGATGCCGACGAGGTATTGTTCGGCCAGTGCCGTCACCTGTGTCTGCGTGGCCTCGTCCTTGTCGTAGATCAGCGACTCGGCCAGGCGCAGCATCTCGGGCAGCGGGTTCTTGGCGTCCTTGAGCGTGACGGCGTCGGTGCGGATCGAGGCCGCGATCTCCTTCTTCTTGGCGGTGGCCGCTTCGGGAGTCAGCGGGCCGTCGGTGCCGCCCTCGACCGCGCGCGGCGGCAGCGGGCGATACCAGATGTTGCGATAGCGCACGGGGTTGCCGTGGTCCTGCAACTTCAGCGGGCCGGCCACGGGGAACTGGCCGGGCCTGCTTCGGCCCATGTGGCCGGTGTTGCCTTCAAGCTGGGTGTGGTCCTGCACGAGCACGCCGTTGAGGAACACGGTCACATGTCCCGGATCGACGACCTTGCCGTCCTTGTAGACCGGGCGGCGGAAGACGATGTCGTAGGTCTGGAATTCGCCGGGCGGGCGCAGGGGATTGACCTCGGGCGGGTTGACGCCGTAGACCGCCGCGGCGAAGCCGTCGGCGTAGGTCGGGTTGTTGTAGTTGTCGAGCACCTGGATCTCAACGAGGCCCATCATGAACACGCCGCTGTTGCCGCGGCCCTGGCTGTCGCCCTGGACCTTGGCCGGTGCGGCCCATTCAACGTGCAACTGGCAGTCGGCGAATTTGTCCTTGGTGCGGATGTAGCCGGATCCGGGGACGCACTCCATGGCGCCGTTCTTGACGACCCACTTGGTGGGTTCGGGCACGTTCTTGTCGGCCTCCCACTTGGCCAATGACTCGGGCGTGCCATCGAACAGGATGATGGCGTCCGAGGGCGGCTTGCCGGGTTGATCCGGGGAACTGAACGTGCCAGGGACGACGACCGCCGGCTGCGGCCGGTTGCGGTCGTGGACGGCCCACGGATGGATCTCGTCCGGCGCATCGCCGTAGAAGACCGGCCCGCCCGGGGGGGCCGCGTAGGTCCAGGATGAAGAGAGAAGGAACAAACCGAATGCCGCTGATTTGAGTGTGTTTCTCATGGCGGAAGAGTATCATGCCGCCGAAGCAGGCGTCAATGCTGGATCGAGCGTATTTTGTGGTGTCGCCAATGCGTATTTTGAGCGATCGCAATCATCCCGTCATCCTTCGGCCGGGGCTCCGCGTGGTCCTGGCACTTGTCGTTCTCATGCACGGGTCTGCGCCCGGCCAGACCACGCGACCAACGACGGTGAAGGCCGTTGATTTACCGGCCGTGGTGCTCGAGACCAAGGGCCCGATCACCAGGGAACCGAAGACGGCATTCTCGGCCACACTGGTCTTGCCCACAGAAGGCAACCCCGCGCCGCCGGTGCCGTGGAACGGGACGATCCGGATTCGCGGAGCCACGTCCCAGGCTTATCCCAAGAAGTCATTCTCTCTGGCGCTGGAATCGCCGGTCCAACCGCCGGGGATGCCATCGCGCTCGCACTGGATTCTCAACGCCGCGTTCATCGATCGCTCGCTGATGCGCCACAAGCTGGCATACGACCTGTTCCGGTCCGTCTCGGCGCCTGGCCAGCCTCGCCACGCGGTGGCGAGCCGGTTCGTCGAGGTCCACCTGAACGGAGGCTATCAGGGCGTCTATCTGCTGATGGAACGGGTGGACCGGCACCTGGTCGGCTTCGCGCCGTTTGCGAAGGAAGACCAGGCGCACGCCTGCCTCTTTAAGGCCGTGAATCACGACGCCGGGTTCGACCAGCCCGGCCACGGCGGCTTCGTTCAATCGGAGCCCAAGCCGCTGGTCATGGCGTACTGGCAGCCGCTGGATGCGCTGAACGAGTTCATTTCCACTGCGCCGGCGGCCGAGTTCCGCAAGGCGGAGACGGGGATCGCCACCAGGATCGACCTCGACAACGCCATCGACTTCCATCTGCTCGTGCTGGTCACCGGCAATGCAGATGGGATCACCAAGAACTTCTACCTGGCTCGCGCGCGGCCGGACGCAGGCGCACCGTCGCCGCGGTTCGATTTCGTGCCCTGGGACTACGACGGGACATTCGGACAGAACTGGAACGCCACGCCGCTGCCCCCGGAGTTGTGGCTGTCCAACCACCTCTTCGACCGCCTGCTGGAAGACCCGGACTACCGCCGGCGTTTTGCGGCACGCTGGCAGCAGTTGCGCGAGAAGGAATTCTCGGTGCGGACGATCCAGGGAATGATCGACGCCAACGCGAAAGAACTTGCCGGCGCCGCCCGCCGCAATGCCGATCGCTGGGCCGCCGCGGCCGGGGCGTATCCCGACCGCGTGAGCTTCGAGCAGGATGTGGCGCAGATGAAGACATGGATCGCCGCGCACATTGCGTGGCTGGATCAGAGGATTCGGAGACAGAGATAGGGATGTTCAGCTATGACGCCCACAATGATTTCTCAACACACGCGTATCCTCATCGTCCTGGCGCTACTCGCCGTCGCCGCTTCTGCGGCCGAAGAGATCCCCGCGTTCCCCGGCCAGGCCGCCGACTACCACGGCTTCGTCTCGCATCGGTTCAAGTTCGACGACTGCGACTGCATCGTGGTCGAGCCGAAGGTGGTCGCGCCGGGCCGGCCATGGATCTGGCGGACGGAGTTCTTCGACCACCGGCCGATGGCCGATCTGGCACTGCTGGAGAAGGGTTTCCACGTCGTCCACATGGTCGTCGGCAACAGCTTCGGCTGTCCGTCGGCCATGAAGCACTTCGAGGCATTCCACACCGAACTGACCGGCAAGTACAAACTTGCGACCAAGTGTGTCCTTGAGGGCTTCAGCCGCGGCGGGTTGTATGCGTACAACTTCGCGGCCGCCAATCCAGGGAAGGTGGCGGCGATTTATGGGGACGCTCCGGTGTGTGATTTCAAGTCATGGCCCGGCGGCAAACTCAAGAACCTGGGCACGGGCGCCGGCTCGGCCGGGGACTGGCAGGGCGTGCTCAAGTGCTATGGATTCGCGTCGGATGACGAGGCCATCGCGTATAAGAAGAATCCGGTGGACAATCTCAAGCCGCTGGCCGACGCGAGGATTCCGCTGATTCATGTGGTGGGCGATGCGGATGATGTGGTGCCCGTGGCCGAGAACACGGCGGTGATCGAGCAACGATACAAGGCGATTGGCGGCGAGATTGAGGTGATTCACAAGCCGGGTGTGAACCATCATCCGCACAGCCTGGATGATCCGACGCCGATCGTGGAGTTCATACTCAAGCACACGGCGGTGAACGACATAAAGTAGGCGAGGCGACGGTCGCTTGGGCCCTGGAAGGGCGATACATGTTAGCCCATGGCGCAAGCCATGGGAAAAATGGCAACGGCGTCTTCATAAGCCCCAGCGGGGCGGAAGAGCACTTCTTTCGCCCCGCTGGGGCTTGTCCTGCCTACCGATTTTGTCACCCACGGCTTACGCCGTGGGCTAACGTGTATCGCCCCTGACGGGGCTGAAGGAGCCGATGCCCGGGCCGGTGATTGCGTTCGGAGTACCGCCGTCAGGCGGTTTTTAATAACCCCAGAAGGCGGTACAACGAAACGCCCGCCGCTTTGTGCCAGCCGTAGGCCCATGCGCCGTCCACCCCCGCGAGCGGCGGGGGGCCGGGGCGGCGGTAGTCGAAGTACAGGCCGGAGCGG
>JBIOJL010000294.1:0-7719 GCA_044450885.1 Tepidisphaerales bacterium | reverse complement strand
GGCCTGCACCTTGCCCTGGTCGTCCCGTCCCTGGTGCAGATCGGCGGATGCCGGCACGATCGCCCGCTGGGCGTCCCCGGCGGCAGCGGCGATCGCATCGCCAAGGGCAAACCCGATGGCACGCTCGGGGGTGTGGAATCCGGCGCGGCCAAGCAGGCGATCATCAAGGCGCGGACGATCTCTGACAGTGCGGCCGCCCGGCGCCGGGCCGATCGCGGGCGGATGCAGTACATGCAGCGCATCAGCCGCGACGGGCTGCTGCAATTGCTCAAGAGCCGCGAGGGCGAGATCGAGCTCAGCGCCGAGTCCCAGCTCGCCTCCACGCTCGACAGCGTCGGCTCCGGCGACGTCGGCCCGCTGGGCCTGGCCGAGGGCGAGGGCAGCGGGCCCACCGCGGCCGGTTCGCCGTGGGGCACGCGCATCGGCGCCAAGCTCTGGCTCTATCGCGTCAAGTATGCCGGCGGCGACTGGGCGGCCAACCCCCGCGCCTTGCCGGCGCTGCTGCGCGAGGTCAAGCTCGTGGCCAACATTCCCGTGGCCAACCAGCAGGAAACGATCACTCTGGCCGAACTCGCCCACCATCGCGGGGCGTACATGCCGTCGATCCTCTTCATGACGGGCACCGGCCAGATCGCCGCCACGGACATCGACCGGGCCAACCTGCGCGATTATCTTGCCGGCGGCGGCATGCTGGTGGCCGACTCCAGCGGCGGCGACTTCGAGACGCGCTTCGCCGCGCTCATCAGCCAGGTGCTGCCCGGCCGGCGGATGCGCGCCATCGAGCACGACCATGAGGTCTTTCGCGGGCGCTACATGCCGTATAAGCTCCCGCGCGGGTGCCCGATCTACCGCGAGCACGGCTCGCCCGACGCCCGCGGCATCTTCGCCGACGATGGCCGTCTGATGGTGTTCTTCAGTCCCGGCGACCTCGGCAGCGGCTGGGCGGTGGTCGATCTCGGCAAGAAGCGCGGCGTCGTCGAGCAGGCGTTCCAGATGGGCACGAATCTGGTGCTGTACAGTCTGATGCACGTGCGGGATACTCGAAAGTAGGACAGACATTCCTGTCTGTCAGTAGCTGTCAGGTGGTGATCTTGCGTGGGATAGCTGAGGAGAGTGGTCTTTGAACGAGCACGAATCCAAATCGGTTGTTCCGGCCGTTTCGCGGGGTTTGCTGCGGCCGCTCGGCAGCGGGGGGCTGATCTGGAAGATGATCGGCTTGGCGCTGGGGCTGCATCTGGTGCTGCTGCTGGTGCTGAGCCCCCGGCTGTTCACTTCGGATGCCGAATCGCCCGAACGTCTCTTCGAGCGGGGTGAGAACGAGTTGGCCCAGGGCCACTATCCCGAGGCGATGGCGCTGTTTCAAAAAGTCATGGACCTCCAACCCAAGCTGCCGCCGGTCTTCGAGAAAGCGGCCGAGCAGCACAGAACCGCCGAGCGGCTTGCCCGGCAATACACCGCCCGCACGGCCACCACTCGCGAGTCCGGACCATCGCCCGAGGAGAACGCAGTTCCCATCAGAACTGCGCCCAAGCCACCGCCAGACCGGCCGACCGTCGTCGCGCCGAAACCGCCCGCAACCCAGCCCGCCGGAACTCCATTCATCCCCCCGGAACTGCGGCCCAAGTGACGTTGTACTCCTGCGCGGCTCAAGTCATCTGTCGGTCCAGGACACGGGCAAGAGTACTTGCCCATGCCACCCAAACACGTTTCACCGCCGCGGGATTTGAGCCGGGTTGGAGTGCTCAGTTGGAGACAAGCGTCCGGTGACGCGTGCGCAGGTTCTTGACGAGCGGGCGGGCATCGTCTTCGCCAGCGGGGATCCGGGCGGTGGCCAGGGTCATGGCCTGGTCAAAACGCACGGCCGAGCGGAAACGGGGGAACATTCCCAGCTCCAGCAACACGAAGGCGGACAGGAGGAAGTCCGAGGGCATGCGGCGGATGGGAACGCGCGGCCAGAGGCCGTCATCGCGCTGCAACGCCGCCAGGTATGCCAACCCGCAGTCGATGGCGACGCCATTGCCGCCGCAGGCCAGCAGCGCCCGCAGGCAGACGGCGGTCACGGCGACGTTGCCCCAGCCGCCATCGGCGCCCTGCCCGGCCAGGACGTGCCGGAGGAGATCGGCCACCAGGGGCAGATGGGCCTGGCCGAGTTCCTCCAGGCGCACGACTGCCAGTGCGGCCGCAGGGAGCGAATGCCCGAGATCGTCGAGCAATCGCGCCGCGTACTCGGGCCGGAGCGTCAGGCACATGCCTGACACGGCCGGGTACTGCCGGAGATTCCAGAGCTTCTCGATTTGCCGTGTTGTGAACATAAGCGACTCCTTCTAAATCGGCATCGGTTAGCTGAAAATATATCAAACTATATTAGCTGAGTCAAGTGCGAAAGTTTGAATATTGTTTGGGCATCGGAAACAGCGGCCCGCAAGCTGCTGAAGTACGGCTCCCTGGTCTGTGGTCACGGTCTCACACACCGGTCTTACGGTATTATTCCCGCCGAAATTGCTTTGACGAAGACGGTCTTTCCCAATCGGTCTCTGCGGAATTTCGCTTCGACGATCCGGTAGTCTTCATAAGTCTTCCGGCCGATTACGTGCCGGCCGATGGGCGAGGCGACACGGCTCCCTCTTGGCCGCCACCGATCTTCTCTTGCTTCTTCCTGTCACCGACCACGGACCACTGACTCAACGCAGCGGCCCCATTGCATAACCGCCCTTTGCACGGCAACATGTCCACACCATGCCCGCCGCGCCTGCTACAAAAAGACCCGTCATCACGGTCCAACAGCTCCTGGATCAGTTCCAGGGGCGCATCGAGCCGGCGCCGCTCTCCATCGGCTATCGCGTCGGGCTGGTCCTGGTCGCCATCCTCATGCTGGTCCTGCCGCTGATCTACGTGGCCATGATCGCGGGCGTCGTCTGGTTCGTCTTTCTGTACGCCGTCAACGGACTGGCGCTCTTTGGCAGCACCGGCGCCCGGGCCGCGCTGATCGGCTATCTCGGCCCGCTGCTGCTGGGCGGCACGCTGGTCGTCTTCATGGTTAAACCCCTGCTCCGCCGCCGCTGGAGCCGCGGCGCGGAAATGGAATTGCGCCGCAAGGAGCACCCGCTCCTGTTCGAGTACGTCGAGCACCTCTGCGAGATGATCGGATCGCCGGCCCCGGCCCGCATCACCGTCGACTGCCAGCCCAACGCGTCGGCCAGTTTCCGCCGCGGACTGCTCAGCTTCTTCGGCACCGATCTCTGCCTGACCATCGGCCTGCCCCTGGCCTCGGGACTCAACCTCCGCCAGTTCACAGGCGTACTGGCGCATGAGTTCGGCCACTTCTCGCAGGAAACCGCCATGCGCGTGAGCTACGTCGTCCGCAGCATCAACGCCTGGTTCGCATCGGTCGTCTACGAGCCCGACAGCATCGACGAGTGGCTGATGCGCCTCGGCCACCAGGGCGGGGGCATCAAACTCTTCGCGCTGCCGGCGCGGGCGCTGATCTGGATCACGCGGCGGGTGCTCTGGTGCCTGATGGTCTTCGGACACATCGTCAGCGCCTTCCTGCTGCGGCAGATGGAGTTCGACGCCGACCGCTACGAGGCCCGCGTGGCGGGCAGCGCGGCCTTCGCCGAGACGGCACGCAAACTGCCCCTGCTCAGTGTCGCCTGGCAGGGCGTCTTCAGCGACCTGGAGGATGCCTGGCGGGCGCGCACCGCCTGCGACGACATGCCGGCGATGGTGGTCGCCAACCTCGAGCGGATCTCCGCCGAGGCGCAGAAAAAGATACACGACGTCGTGGAAGAGGCCAGGACCGGATTTTTCGACACGCACCCTTCCGACACCGCCCGCATCCGGAACGCCCAGGCCGAGAACGCCGCGGGGACCATCACCATCGAAGCGCCGGCCGCCATCCTCTTCTCGCACTTCTCCACGCTGAGCCGCCGGGCGACCGACAAGCTCTACCGCACGGTGCTGGGCCCGATGGCCAGGGAGTTGAAACTCGTCCCGACGAGGAAGTTCTACAAGGGCCGCGTGGAGGAAGTGGAGGAGAGCAAGTCGCTCTACCGCTTCTGCCAGGGGTGCTTCTCGGTCTGGGCGCCGATGTTCCCGGACGGGTTCGGCACGCCGCCGGCGTCGGTCGAACACGCCAAGGCCACGCTGGAACGGGCCCGGGCGTCCATCCTCCAGTTCAGCAAGGGCGAGGCGAAGGCCACGCGGGACGGGTTGCAGAAAGCCGAGCGGCAGATCGGCGTGATCCGGCTGGCCCGGGCTATGAAGGCGGCCGGTGCCCACGCGATGGATGCCAAGACGATCGGCCTGACCAGTGTGGAGGATCGGGCGCTGGACGAGCAGGAGCGCCAGGCGAAGCGCGACACGGACGAAGCGGCGTCGAAGCACGCGCGGTTCAACCACGCCGTGCTCAAGCGCATGTCGACCGCGCTGGCGGTGGCCCAGTCGGCGCCGTCGCCGCTGAAGGGTGTCGAGCCGATGGAGACGCAGCGGCTGGAGGAGCTGCTGGCGGCCGCGACGGCCGTGCGCATGGCGTTTCCTGTGGTGCGGCGGATTACGCGGCTGATGCCCGCGCTGCACATCATGATCGAGGTCGCCGCGAACAATCCGGGGATAGCGTCGCTTACCCGGCAGGCGGAACGTCTGACCGAGGAGATGGGAGTGCAACTGCGGGTGCTGTTCAACTGGGTGGCCGGGCCGGTCTATCCGTTTGAAGGTGAGCAACCGGGACAGAGCATCGCGGATTATTCTTTTCCCAAGGGTTTTGGCGTGTCGAATCCGGCGCAGACGCTGGAGGCGGCGGAGATGGCGCTGGATCGCCTGAACACGATGCATCTGCGGATCATGGGCGTGCTGGCCCGCCGGGCCGAACAGGTGGAAGAGTCGCTCGGACTGCCGGCAATGCCCGAAGCGCCCGAGCCGGAGCCGGAGAAAGAAGAATCTAACTGACGCCCACAAAGGCTGTTGCGCGAGATTGTGCCATTCCGTCCGGAATACCCCTTTTCAACAGCCTGGGAATCGGCATAATAATCCGTTTTACATTGTGCCGGCCCGATTTCGGGCCGGCGCGGTGTCGCGTTGGTTGTCTTGCGAGGAAGAACTCGATGGGTCCCACGAACGTCGCCCTGCTGAAGCTGTTTGAAGCGGACATGAAGCTGCGAGAGGCGCAGAGCAATCTGGACGGTGCATCGCGCAGCGTCCGCCTGCTGGAGAGACGCGTCAAGGATTTGACGGAGAAGGTCGGCGCCTCGCAGGCGCAGGTCCGGCAGAACCAGTCACGATACATTCAGCTCGATCTCGAGATGAAGACGCGCGAAGCCCACATCGAAAAGCTCCGCGGCCAGCAGCAGAACGCCAAGAACCACAAGGAGTATCAGGCGTTTCTGACCGAGATCAATACCGAGAAGATCGACAAGAACAAGCTGGAAGACGACGCGCTGAGCGTGATGGGCCTGGTGGAGAAGTCGCAGAAGGAACTGGCCGACCTCATCGCCCAGCTCGACGGGGAAACCAGGAAACTGGAGGAGACCCGCCAGCAGCTCAGCGGGCGCCTGGCCGAGCTTCAGGCGGACATCGACAGGCTGCAGCCGGTGCGCGACGCCGCCGCCAGGTCGGTGCCGGCGAACGTCGTCAACATGTTCGACCGGCTGGCGGACCGCCACGAGGGCGAGGCGATGGCCGCCGTCACCCGGCCCAGCCGCCGCGTCGAAGAGTACTCGTGCGGTGCCTGCCACATGGGCCTGGTGGTGAACATCTACAACCGGCTGCATTCGCGCGACGAGATCGTGACCTGCCCCAACTGCCATCGTCTGCTCTATATCCCCGAGGAACTGCCGATCGAGGCGGCCATCATCAAGCGCGAGCGCCGCGAGCCTCGCGGCAAGGACAGCGGGATCGGCGCCATGACCAGCCGGCAGGTCGACGCCATCTCGGTCATGCGGTCGATCACGCCGGAGGACGACGCACCCGCGACGCCTGCCGACCCGGACACGCCCCCGGCAACATCGCCCGACGCCGGACCGCCTGCCTGACGGGCGCGACCATTTTTCCGGGCGCGCTCATGTGGAAGCGGCGTCCTCGCCACTTGGACCTCAAGAAAGCGACGGGGACGTCGCTTCTACCCGAATCCGTGGGCACGCCCCGCCTGACGATTTCGCGGCTTCTTCACACGGTCTTTACGATTGCGCTATATGGGCAAGTGCATGCGCGAGCAGATCACCCTCGAATTCGACGGCGGCAGCCGCGGCAATCCGGGGCCGGCCGGAGCGGGCGTCGTGCTGCGGGCGGCCGATGGAACGGCCCTGGTGACGCTCGGCCGGTTCCTCGGGCGCGCAACCAACAACTCCGCCGAGTACCGCGCGCTGATCCTCGGCCTGGAGAAGGCGAAGGAACTGGGCGCAACCCGGCTGGAAATCCGCGGTGACAGCGAACTCATCATCCGGCAGATGAAGGGCGAGTATCGCGTCAAGCACCCGGAGTTGCGCGAGCTCTACGAGCAGGCGCAACTGCTCCTGCACGATTTCACCCAGGCGAAGTTCGAGCATCGCCTGCGCCAGCACAACTCCCTGGCGGACCGGCTGGCGAACTTGGCGATGGATCGTAAGGGCGAGGTCACCGAGGCGGACGATTCCGACCTGCCTCCCGAAGAACGGGCGTCATCCACCCGCTGGCGTTGCGGGCGCTGCGGCTGCGAGATCGAAGTCCGCAGGCCACCGGCGATCAGCGTTTCGCGGCACAAGCCGTTTGTCTGCGCTTGCGGCACGGCGATGCTGGCGGGCTGATCGCCGGCCGAAACTCCGGGGCAACACGCATGGACATCACCAACAAACGACTGTTTTCCAGCCGCAAGTAGAGCGATCGGGCAACCTGCGATCCAACCGCCATCAATCGCCGGATGTCGCGCGCATGACGGCCGGATTGGCGTAAATGTCACCATTTCCCCGATATCGATCCGCATGTTCAAAAGGGGAATTCGGGATTAGACCGCGTCGTCTCTATGAGGTACAATCAACGTGAGATATACTCGATAGTGCTGGTCCGTGTTTCATTTCACGCGAGCGAGGCATCTATGGCCGACGTTTTGTTTCAGCACCAACTGGCGCGGCATCGCTTCCTGCTTCGACATCCCATGGAAGCGCTCGAACCGCGCGTGCTGCTGAGCTCCGTCCCAATTGACGCCGCTTCGCTGGTGTGTGTGCCCGTCGCCAACACAACGTCGGCCGTGGCGCCGGCCAATTGCGGCGCAGTCTCCTCGGCCGGCGACGCCGGCGCGCCGGGCGGTGGCGCCTCTGATGCCGCTCCGATTGATGCTCAGGTTCCTGCCGCGACGCCGTTGGACGCCTCCGGCACCGCCAGTGGCAATATCAGCGATGCCGCCAATCAGATCGACACGTATTCGTTCCAGGCAACGGCAGGCCAGAATTACAGCGTGCAGATCAATACGACGACGCTGGCGGACGGCAGCGTGTCGATCGTCGACCAGGACGGCGTGTCGCAACTCGATGGGGCCGAAGCCATTGGCACCGGCACTTCCGGGTCGGTAGTCTGGCAAGCCCCCGCGGATGGAACCTACTACCTGCAGGTGAGCAGCGGCGACGGGCAGTCCACGGGGACATACTCTGTGTCCGTCTCCGTCGCTCCGGCTCCGGTCGCGACTCCCCTAGACCCGTCCGGCACGGCCAGTGGCAACATCAGCGATGCCGTCAATCAGACCGATACCTATTC
>JBIOJL010000293.1:0-7790 GCA_044450885.1 Tepidisphaerales bacterium | reverse complement strand
GCACGGGCAGTGGCGTCAGGTCCGGCTCGACCAGCCGGATGGAATTGGGATCGATGCTCCGCACCGGCCGCACATAGTTGAATATCCGAATCGCGTCCCCTTGAGGCCCGCGCCCCTCCGGGAAATTGGCCGGGTCGCCGGCCTTGGGATCGCTGCGCTGGGCGCCCGCGCCGTGGACATCGCGCCATGCGCCGCCCATGTATCCCATGGCCCGCCCGAAGGCGACGTACACCGCCGCCCGACCGCCGGCCGCGCCGTGCGTCGTTCCACTCCAGTAGCACGCGTAATCGGCCTGCCCCGCTTCGTTGGTGATCCGCGTGCAGGCAAACAGCGGGTCGATCGCGGCCGAACTCGTCGTGTCCGGCGACCGCGTGTAATCGACGATGCTGTGCAGTTCCTTGGCCGTCGGCATCCGCCAGTCATCGTGGCCCAGATATTTCTCCGCGTTCTTCTTCTGCACCCACGCCAGCCCCTCTTCCCACTTCATTGCCTTCCCGCTGTCTTCCCTGGCCCACATCAGCCCCGTGGCCCGGTCGCTGATCGTCTTGTCGCCATTATCCACGAAGTCGTTGACGCCATACTTCGGACTGCCCCGCACGCACTGCACCCAGAACCCCAGTTCCCGGCCGCCCGGCCCGGCCAGGTCGTACCCTTTGATCCGGCCATCGGCGAAGTTCACTCCGAACAGCTTGTCCCAACCCCGCCAGTTCTTGTTGACGTAAAGCGTCCTCGAGGCATACTGCGAGTCGATGATCCGCTGCCCCAGGCTCGCCTGCCCCCAGGTGAACTTGAAATACTTCGCATCGATGAACGGCGTCAGGACCGAGGTGTCCGAGCCGGAGAACCCGCTGGGATCCGTGCCCCGGAAATTGATCAGCGAATAGAGCTGCTTGATCGTCGGCAGCCGCCAGTCGTCAAACCCGCCGTACCTGGCCGCGTTCAGCTCGGCCGGGCGTTTCTGGGCCTGCGCCCACGTCAGCTTGCCGCCGCGGGGAAGGGAACTGTCGCTGCCCGGGCTGCTCTGCCAGGTCAGCCCGGTATTCTTGTCGTATACAGTGAGGCCGTCGCTGCTGAGCACATAGCTGGGCGGCGCGCTCTGGTAGAACCCGTCCTGGCCAAAGAACGGCTCGCCCGGCTTGGGGACCTTGAGCAGTTGCCCCCGGTCGTCAAAGATGTTCTTCTGCCCGGTATCGACGATGCAATACGGTAGACTCGGCCCCTGCACCCTGGGCTCGGCCTGACCCCGTGCGGCGATCGCGGAACCCAGCAACGCCAACGCACTGATGATCCGTGGTCCAAAGCTCATGAGAGCATCCTTTGCTGAATGGTGGGTGGTGAAACTCGGCAATCGGTTTAGTGGCGGCTAGAATTCGCCAAGGAGGTTCGTGTGCCTTTCATTCTTGCCCTGGATCAGGGAACCACCAGTTCGCGGGCCATCCTCTTCGACCACAGCGGACATATCCAGGCCGTCGCCGCCAGGGAATTCCGCCAGATATTCCCTGAGAACGGCTGGGTCGAGCATGATCCGGAGGAGATCTGGACGACGCAACTCGCCGTCGCACAAGAGGCGCTTCGCGGCGCCGGCATCCCGGCCGGCAACGTGGCCGCCATCGGCATCGCCAATCAGCGGGAGACAACCATTGTCTGGGACCGGCGCACCGGCCGGCCGATCCACAACGCGATCGTCTGGCAGGATCGCCGCACCGCGCAGTTCTGCGACCAACTGAAACGGCGGGGACACCTCGACACCGTCCAGCGGAAAACCGGGCTGGTCATCGACGCCTACTTTTCGGCCAGCAAGATCTGCTGGCTCCTGGAGAATGTCGCCGGCGCACGCGAGCGGGCCCAGCGCGGCGACCTGGCATTCGGCACCGTCGATTCCTGGCTGCTGTGGAAACTGACCCACGGCGGCATGCATGCCACCGACGCCAGCAATGCGTCGCGGACCATGCTCTACAACATCCACACCCGCCAGTGGGATGATGATCTGCTGAACCTGCTGCGAATCCCCCGAGCGATCCTGCCCGAGGTGCGCTCGTGCAGCGAAGTTTACGGAGAGTCCCACCGCAACCTTCTTGGCGCCCCGGTCGCCATCGCCGGAATGGCCGGAGACCAACAGGCTGCGTTGTTCGGGCAAGCCTGCTTCACGCCGGGGCTGGCCAAGTGTACCTACGGCACCGGCTGCTTCATGCTGATGAACATCGGCGCCGAACCCGTCGCCTCACGACACAAGCTGCTCACCACCATCGCCTGGCAGAAGGACGATTTGGCAACCTACGCGCTGGAGGGCAGCGTCTTCATCGGCGGCGCAGTCGTGCAATGGCTGCGCGACGGTTTGAAGCTCGTGAAATCGGCGGCGGAGATCGAGACGCTGGCCGCGACCGTTCCCGACAACGGCGGCGTGTACATCGTCCCCGCGTTCGCGGGGCTGGGCGCACCGCACTGGGACCAATACGCCCGCGGCAGTATCTCCGGCATCACCCGCGGCACCACGGCCGGGCATTTCGCCCGCGCCGCCCTGGAGAGCATCGCCTACCAGGTGGCGGACGTCCTGGAGGTGATGCAGAAGGACTCCGGCGTGAGCATCGAACAGTTGCGCGTGGACGGCGGAGCGACGGCCAACAATCTGCTCATGCAGTTTCAGGCCGATCTGCTCCGCGTTCCCGTGGTTCGGCCGAAGGTGACCGAGACCACGGCGCTGGGAGCCGCCTGCCTGGCCGGGCTGGCGGTGGGCTACTGGAAGGACCTGGCGGACGTCCAGGCCAACTGGCAGATCGAGCGCACGTTCGAGCCGCAAATGAGCTACGATCAGGTACGCCATCAACGCCGACGCTGGGCCGAGGCCCTGAAACGGTCCCGCGACTGGGAAGAGCATTCCGGCGACGTGACCTCGGCGCCGTGAGCCCGGCATTCGCACCGCCGCTGAGCGGCCTGCGCGGGCGACGGGGGTCCACGACCGTTGTTGCCAGGGGCTGACGCGGCTCCAGCCCCGTAGTAGGGGCGATAGATATTAGCCCACGACGTAAGTCGTGGGTAAAAAAGCGCAAGGCACAAATCCAGCCCCGTAGGGGCGACACAACCGTTCTTTCGCCCCTACGGGGCTGGCATCAACTGATGGCTCTTCCCCCCATGGCTTGCGCCATGGGCTAACATGTTTCGCCCCTTCCGGGGCTGATGCAGCGCGTCCAGGCCACCTCAACGACGGTCGTGGACCCGGCGACGCTGTAGCCGCGATGCCCAATCACTCCCATTTTCCCTTGACGACGCGCTCGCGCAGTTCCCACTGCTGCCCGCCCGCTCGAATCTGCCCGCCCACCTTCCCGTCAAACAGGATCTCGTTGGCTCCCACCTTGACTCCCACCTTCGCGCCCTGCCGCAACAACTCAACCTTCTGCGGTCCTTCGGTGAACAGCACATTCAGAAAGAGATCCTCCGTTGCCGGTGTGCCCGGCGCCACTTCCACCCGCCAGCGGTCGGCGGCCGCGTTGAGCGCTCCCTTGGGCGCCTCGAACGTCTGCCCGCGGTAGGTGTATCCCTCCACCTTTCGCGGCGTCGCCCCTGCCGGCAAGAGCGTCTGCATCACCAGTTCGCCCTTGCCGCTGCGGATCACGGTCCGGCTGCCGTCGATTTGCGGCTCGTTCTTGCAGTGCAGCAGCCACGTCTTCTCGAACTCGGGCTTGCGGCTCACGACCCGGTCGAAGACCACGAACGTCCCCGGCCGCAGGAACACGATCTGCCGCACCCAGAGCGAGAGCTTCTCCGGGGCGTAGGCTTGCGTGCAATCGGCGGCGATGTGCAGCCACTGCGGCTGGTTCTCGTAGGCCAGGATCTTGCCGCGCGTGTATTGCTGCCGCTTGGCCATCCATTGCTCGACGGTGCCCGCCGGCCAGTCCCACTTCTTCGCCTGGCCGCCGTCGTTGACGCACTTGACGCGCCCGCCGTCGCGCATCTGCGTCCACTGCTCGCCCGGTTCGTACACCAGGATACAGTTGTGCGCCACGGTGCGGATCAGCCAGTTCATCGCGTGCTGGCCGCCCCACTCCGCGTATTCGCCACTCTCCGTCGCCAGCGGTTCGTAGCGGTAGATCTCGAAGTTCCCCACGTCAAAATGCTGGTGTGCCGTCCAGAAACCGCCGCAGTCGAAGCGCAGCCAGGTGGCGCTGTCCGTCCAGTCGCTCCGCGCATACACCTTGCCGATGCCCTCCGCGAAATGCGCCAGCGGCAGCTCCGCCAGCGGGCGGGCCGGCTCGGCCGGTTCCTCGTAGAGGAAATCCATCGCCGCGATCTGCGGGTTCGATGCCCGCCGCTTTTTGCTCGCCACATATCCGGCCAGTTCCGAGCCCCGGAAATATTGCGCCAGCACGGTCCGCATTTCCCGCGGATATTCCGTGTGCCCGCCGTAGATGTTGGATCCATCCCCCTCCACGGGGTACTGCTCGCTGCCGTAGATCCACAGGCCGGGATATCCGTCGTAGAGTTCGTAGGCCATGCGCTGGTAGAAGAACCGCGGGGCCATGGCAAACCCGTCGTATCTTTCGAACCGCCGGGCCAGTTCCATCGCCTGCACCAGATGCCACAGCGAGCCGCGTGCGTACCACCCGCATTCGGTGAATCCCCCGCCGGCGCCGAACTCCTTGAGCACCGGCAGGACCGTCCCCTCGTAGAGTTTGACCAGGGCGTGGTCGCGAAATTCCTTCGCCCGCGGATTCTCGCCCCAAGTCCCGTACGCAATCCGCAGCAGACAGAGGATCTTCGATAGCGTCGAGTTGTGGAACGCGTTCTCGTCGGCTGTGAACGTGCCCAGGTGGGCGTTGAACCAGGCGATCATCCTCGCCCGGTCGGCCGGAGCGATCTGGTCGTGAAACAGGTCGTAGGTGAGCACCACGTCGGTCAGGGCGATCCAGGTGTCCTGATGCTCGTTGGTCGGCCCGCGCCCGACGTGTTTCATCGCCGCCGCGATGAAAGGCTGGGCATCGCTCGCTCCGGCCCCTTCCACGGCGTTGACGACTCCCGCCGCCAGCAGCTCCTTCAGTTGTCTGAGCCGCTGGTACTCCTGCGGCTTCTCCTTCGCCAGTTTCCTCAGGTAGTCCCTGGATCCAAACAGGCGCGGATGTTCGCTCAGCGCCGGCGCCCACGCCCCGAGGGCGATCCGCGGATTGCCGGCCGGCACATCCTTCGCCGCCGGCGTTTCCCCCGCGCCGGCCGCCGGGGTCCGGAGGGCGGCCGAACACAAAAACAACCCCAGACACATCCTGACCAAGAGCACGTTGCGCACCATATTGCATCTCCTGACATCGAATGCCGCCCGATGGTCCTCATCGAACTTCCCGCCCGCGGCCGCCGCGGACGGCCTCGATCCGCCTCTCGCACTACCCGGTTCCGGCGAAGCACGATGGCGCGAGTGGGGTTCGCCATGCACAAGTCTCCGCAGTGGATAGTTCCAGGCATGGGCAATGTTGAGTGCATGATCTATCGGCCGCATGCCCCATGCCCGCATGCCCCATGCCGTTGACTCATGGAAATCCTGCTGCTACGTTCATTGTGCCCGGGCGGCGACAAGCCTGCCGCGACTATTCGCGGCAATCGGGAAGCCGGTGACGACGGGAAGGAACCCGCCCATTCCGGCACGGACGCGCCGCTGTGATGGACGTTGAACGCCTGCCATACGCCACTGTTTCGCAACCGCGAAGCGGGAAGGCCGGCAGAGCGGGAGTCCTGAGTCAGAAGACCGGCCCGGGCATGAGTCGGCCGCATTGGGCGGCCGGCCGTGCCAAGTGCGTCCTCGCGAAACGGGACGGGCCGATGATCCTGCCATATTCGACCACCGGTTCCACGACCACACCCTTGGGAGGGTCGTGCTTCTGCACGACCGCGGCCGCACGAAGTGCGGCCCTCCCGGCCAAGTGGTCGCGCTTTCGCGAGTGCGCACCAACCTCAAGCGGACCCCGCGCAACGGGTCCAACGGAGTGGTCTCATGCGCATCGTCTCTCTTTCTCCCGCGGCCACGTATCTTCTGAACGCGCTCGGATTCAATGGCCGGGTGCTCGATCTCTCCGACGAGCACGCCGACGCGCCGGTGCGGCTGGCGGAGTTCGCGCCGTCGCTGGTGTTCGCCAGCACGGACGATCCGCATCTGCCGGCGTGGCGGTCGATCATCGAGTCGGCCTGTGGCAACAGCGCCACCCCGCGTTTCGTAACCACACGCTACGACACGACCGATGCGTTCATGGAATCGGCGCTGGTGATCGGCGCCGTGATCGGCCGGCCGGCCAACGCCGTGCAACTGGTGCTGTCGATCATGCAGCGCGGGGCGCGGGCGGATTAGGGAATGGGCCGCTGGCAACTTCTCGGAATCGTTTGGGTGCCGGCTTGTTCGTAGTACCGCCTTTAGGCGGTTGAAGAGCCGCCTGAAGGCGGTACTACGAACGTGACCGCGAATCACGGCTTGCAGCAGACAAACCGTGGCACCCGATGCAATCTGAACCGGCGCGGCCTCAATCGGCCTTCTCGTGTACCCGCAACACAATCGGCAGACGGGTGGCCATGTGCGTGCCGACGACGTAGTAGTCGCCGCCGCCGTCGCGCGTCATCGAGCCGTACAACAACACATCCTTCATCGGTGGGAAGTTGGGCACCGGCACCTCAAACGGCCGGGCTGCGCAGGTGTTGGTCGTCAGGTCGTAGCGCAGCCACTCGTAGACCCTGGCGTCCTTCGCCTTGGAAACGCCGGCGAGATATCGCCTGCCATCCGGCGTGAACAGGGACGCGGAGTGGCTCTGGCCTTTCCCATTGAACGGGCCGAGTTCGCGCACCTCGGCCAGGCCGTCGGCACGCGGGGTCACTCGAAACAGGTACCCCGGATGCGTGAGAAAATAGAGCGAGCCATCCACCATCGTCGTCAGCCCGGTGATGCCATGCGTCGCCGTCGGCTTGCCCAGCAGATAATGGGCCAGCGGCGTTTGGCCGACTTCGCGCAGGTCGCTGTCGAACTCGACGAGGTTGACCGCCGGGTCGCTCCTGGCGTCCGCCCCGGCCGCGCGCGTGAGCCGCGGCACGTAGGCATGATCGCGCCCATCCACCAGGAAATTCCGGCTGACGTGCCCATCTACTGAGCCGACGTGAATCGACCGGCTCTTGCCCGTGGTGCAGTCATATTGGTAGAGCACGTGGCCGAAGTAACCCAGCGCGTAGATTCGGCTGCCCGTTCCTCCAACGGCGATGAGCGTCTCGGGCGCGGTCAATAAGTGCTCCCATTTGTTCTCCGGCAGGCGCAGCCGCCAGAGGTGCGAGCCCCAGGTGGACTGCTTGCTCCCATCCTCCTTCTCCTCCTGCTCGTCCATCGACGCGAAGTACAGGTGCCCGTCGGCGGCCTGGAATATCTTGGAGTGGACCTTCTGTTGCCCCTCGCCCTCGCGCCACAGGCCCAGCCGCTTGAGTTCGGAGACGATGTCGCCAATATCGCTCAGCGTGCCCGATTGGGGTTCGTATTCATAAAGATGCGCCGACGGCAGCGGCACATCGCGAGCGCAGACGGCGAACCAGACATGCCCCCGTTTATCGAAGCCGGTAGCGCCCCAGACCGCGGAAGAACCGGGGAACTTGGGGACGACGATCTGGCTGACCTTCGGCCCAACCGCCGCACGGGTTGTGGCGGGCATCCCGTCCGCACGAACCGCGTCCGGACAAGAGAAGCCCAGAATCACCGCCAGCAGAAGACTGCCGGATAAGACAACTCGCATCGTGTGCTCCTGCATCGCGGGTGGCATGGGCAAGTACGCTTGCCCGTGGCT
>JBIOJL010000292.1:0-7813 GCA_044450885.1 Tepidisphaerales bacterium | reverse complement strand
GTGTTGGTCCAGTGCTGTCGCAGCGGGGGTTGGCGGATCGTTTAATCGGGGCAACCATGTCGCCTGTCGCCGGCATCGGGATTTGGCCAGGCCGCGCGACAAGCATGATTCAACTTATCCACCGCCTGCTAACACGGGGTGTTAAGAAATGCTAACATATCGGGCGATGGCCAGCCGCACCGGGGATTTTTCAGCAGGAGTCAGGCAGGCGGCCATCTACTTATGGACAGCGCCCACCAGCGCCTGCGGTTTGGTGTTCCTGCCCTTCATCCGTCTTACCGGCGGCGGTTACCAGGTCGTCGATGGCGTGCTCGAACTCTACGGCGGCCTCGTCCGCACCTTCCTCCGCGACTGCACGTTCCTGCCCGGTGGCGCCATCGCCATGACGCTCGGCCACGTCGTCCTCGGCGTCGATCGCCACGCCCTGCACATCTCGCGCGATCACGAGCGCATCCACGTCCGCCAGTGCGAGCGCTGGGGACCGCTGTTCATCCCGGCCTATCTGCTGGCCAGCCTGTGGATCGCCCTGCACTCCCGCGGCCGCGATCCCTACCGCGACAACCCTTTTGAACGTGAAGCCTACGATCTGGCACCGTAGCCGATTCCGTCTCAGCGGACAACGCCGGCAACCCGCTCGATCATGGCCCCGCGGGCGACTTCGGTCGTTTCGGTGCCATCCAGCAGCATCACCCGGCCGCCGGTGGTGTAGAGCAGCCGGCCATCGGGCAGCAGGTCGTAGTGTACGACCGCTCGGGCCAGCACCTGGGTCGAACCGTCGGGCGTTTGTTTGACCAGTTCCCAGTCTTTGGACACGAGTTCGGCCGCATCCCCGGTCGCCGCCTTCGCCGCCTTGCGGGCCTCGACCATCCGGCCCCACAGCATGACGAAACGCTGGTCCGGGCCCTCGCGGTCGGGCCCGCCGGCGGTCATCAGCGGCCTTTTGGCAAAGAAGATCGAGAAGACGTTGAGAAAATGCACGATGGCCCGGACCACCCGGAACGGGAACAGCACCACGTCGAGCACGAGCTTGCGCTTGGAAACCGGCGGCCGGGGCTCGTACGGGCGGCGGATGCAGTACATCGACCCGTCGGGCCCCACGCGCGGCGACATCAGGTCGTGGGCCGCGGATTCGGCCGCCACCTTCATGTCCCCTTTGTCGAGGTCCAGGCAGTGGATCGCATACGGTCCCAGCTCGCGCCGGAAACCGCGCTCGTCCCGGCCGACGCCAGCCGACTGGTAGACCAACACCGACGCCTGCGCCAGCGACCAGGCCGGCGACTCATCCACGCAATCGCCCTCGGTGATCTGCTGCAGGCCCTTGCCTTCGCTGCCGATCACGGCGATGTGGGCCGTGTCCGCATCACTCTGCAGGCTCATGGCGATCCGCCCGTCGGCGGCGCGGGAGGCCAGGTCCGTGGCCCGGAACTGGTTGCGGTGAAACAGACGCCGCTCGTAGCCGCCGGCCAGTTCATACTCGAACAGCCCGCCGACGTAGTCCGTGTCCAGGGCATAGAGGAGGTGCCCCGCCCTGGCCGATCGCGCCAGCCCGGAAATGCGAATCCGGCGCACCTCCGGCGGCGGCGCGGACGGCCCCATGGCACCAAACCCCCTGCCGAAGTTCCAAGCCATGCCCTCCTGCTTCCAGTCGTGCCGGCCCCGATCGCGTTCGAGGCGTTCGAGAATCCCGCGCGCGAAATCGCTCTCGATCAACTGCCCCGCGGCGGCGGCGTCTTTCAGGTAGAGCTTGCCTTCGGCAAGATAGGCTATGGTCGGGATTTCCCTCATGGCCGGGCCATGCTACCGATTGGGCTGTCCGGCGTCGAGGTCATTTGCCACATCATTTGCCACAGTCACAGTCACACGGGGCGCGACCATTTCTCCGGGAGGGCTTCGCGGGGCGACGACTCCCGGCCGTGCAAAACCACGGCCCTCCCGGTTTTCTGGTCACGCGCACCCGCGCATGCGCCCATTTCCCGGTCGCCGGCAGTCGGGTATACTGCCGTGCGCCAGTGGGGTAATCGCATGCTCTTTGCTCCCCGCATCCTCGGCCAACGCCTCAAGCTGGGGCCCGTTTCGCATATTGAACGCCGCGATGGCAACGTGTTGCTCGTCTGGGCCGACCTGCCCCATTGGATGGTGGTGGATGCCGAGATGCACGGATTTCTTGGCCGCCTGGACGGCTCGCGGACCGTTGCTCAGGCCGTAGAAGCAATCCCGCGCGCCGAGCGCCGCGGTCTGCTTCAAACCGTCAAGAGCCTGATGGGACGTGGCGTGCTCCATGACCCCGCCAACCCAGCGCCATCGGAGCCGCCCAAAGGCGAGCGCCGCCCGCAGATCGAGAACGTGGCCATCAACCTGACCCGCCGCTGCAATCTTCGGTGTTCGTTCTGTTATGGCCTGGACCGCCTGACGAGCAACGGAGCTGATGAACTCACGGCCGCTGAGATTTCCACCTTTCTCGACCAGGTGCGTCCCTTTTCATCCAAGCGAGCGTCGGTGATTCTGCTTGGCGGCGAGCCGCTGCTGAATCCCGAGAAACTGCTCGCGGTGGCGGCCCACGCGGCGCATCTGGGGTTCATGGCCGTGGTCTCCACCAACGGCATCCGGATCACGCCCGAGTTCGCCCGGCAGGCCCGGAAGACGGGACTACAGGTGCAGGTCTCGTTGGACGGACACACACCACAACTGCACGACGCGATCCGGGGGGCGGGTTCGTTCGACAAGACGCTCGGCGGCATCCGGACGCTTGTGGCGCAATGCGCCCACACCGTTCTCAGCCTCGTCTGCCACGAGGGCAATATCAGTCATCTGGCCGAGTTCTACGCCCTGGCGCTGTCGCTCAAGGTGAACGAGGCAAGGTTTATTCCCATGAAACTCATGGGTGGCGCCGCCGGGTCTGGTCTGAGGCCTGTGGGGATGTCCGAACTGATGCGCGTGGCCGCCGATCTCTTTCGCCAGCATCCCGAGTATCTGAAGCTTGCCGGGCGGGATGCGTTTTCGATACTTGCCAACACCTGTCGCCTTGGCGCCCGCCGGCTCTCATGCGGCACTGGATTGCAGACGGTTCTGCTGGATGCCGATGGCGGCCTCTACCCCTGCCTCAACACCGATCGGCCGCAGTTCCGGTTGGGCGGCGTTCGCGACCCTGGGTATTGTTTCCGCGATCTTTGGATGGGTTCACCGGTGCTGGCGTCCGTGAGGCGATGCAGCGCGATGGATACGCCAGAGCGAGCCTGCTCCAAGTGTAGTGTGCGTTATTGGTGCCTGGGCGGTTGCCGGGGCGAGACGTTTGCGGTGACGGGTGATCTGGCCGCTCCGTCGCCGCATTGTGCAGAACTGCACCGGGCGGTGCTCGACATAATGTGGTTGGTGGCGGAATCGCCCGGTCTCGTGCGTCCGGCCACGTACATCTGCTGAAAGGGAGGAAGTATGAAGATCGTCGGGCAAAGCACGGTCGCGGACGGAGCGCCCTACATCCACCTCGGCTACACGGCCGCAATACCGGAGCCGAAACTATTCGGTAGCGCATTGGCTGTGCTCATCGCCGGTGTGGTCGTGGGATTCGCGATCCGCTTCGGGAAGAACAAGTCCGGCTTCACGACAATCAACTTCCTTCGCAGGAAGAATCCCCGTCTGGTGCGCGTTGGGACAATCATGGCCATTGTCGGCGGTGTCGGCCTGGCTCTGTCGTTTGTGTATGGCAACGGAACCAAGGACCTGCGCCAGAAGGTGGAAACCTGGTCCAACGCGCAAAGCATTCTTGAGCACATCGACAAGTCCGCCCGATTTGGCAAGCCAATTCCCACAGATATGGCGGCATTGATGGCTGCGACCACGGGAACGGACGGATTCAACGGCGACACCACTGACGGCTGGCGGCGTCAGATGCGATTGGTTAAGGAGATCCGTGACGGGAAAGAGGGGATCTTCGTCGTCAGCGCCGGCCGCGACGGGGAATTTGGCACGAGCGATGACCTTCGCTATTCGTTGGATGAGTACCGCGAAACACACCTATTCTCTGCCGCCTCACGTCCGGCGGCAACGCAACCGGTCCGGTGAATTCTGCGGGAGGAGAACCATGAAAATCGTCGGACAGAGCACGGTCGCGAACGGCACGCCATATCTTCACCTTGGCTACCTGGCTTCGACGGTTCTGAAACCGCAGGCTTCGTTGCTGAGCGGTGGCCAGATCCTGCTGGCCGCAGGAATTGTCGTCGTGTCGGTGGCGACGTTGCGCTGGGTCAGATCCAATCTGGCAGTCGTGGCGCTGATCCGCCGCAAGGGAGTGACCCTGGCCGTGACCGGCGCAGCTTTGATTCTTGCGGGCGGTATCAGCATGCGAGCGGCGTTCAAATACGCGAAAGAAGTCTACGTCAGTCCCGAATACACCACGATGAAGAATGCCGGGGGAATCCTCGCGGCGATGGAAGCGTGCAGGCAGCGGGGGGAGCTGATTCCCGGGAACATGATCGTGGTGAAGACTTCTCTCGGATTGCCCATCACCGATGGGTGGTTGAACGAAATGCGCCTGGTCAAAGAGGTTCGCGACGGCAAGGAAGTGATCTTCGTCGTCAGCGCCGGCCCGGACGAGAAGTTCGGGACCGCCGATGACATGCGGCTTGAATGGATACCGGCCGCGACCCGCCCGAGCGCATCGCGACCGGCCGAGTAGCCACGCGGGCTGGGACCTCGCGCCGTCATGGCAATATCGTGGAGATGACATTTATCCTGCAAATCCAGCAGATTCAGATTCATTTCATCTTGCCGGCCTAGTATTCTAAAGCCTAAATGAACGTCCGGACCGTCTATCATCGGCTGGTGCCCCGGAGCAATCCGGAGCTTCTCTCCGTCGTCATCCCATTTTACAACGAAGAAGACGTCCTCCCGCTCATTCGCAGTGCGTTCGCCGGGTTGCCCGAGATGCCGCGCGTGCAAATCGAGTTCATCCTTGTCAACGACGGCAGCACGGACAACACCCTGGAGCAACTGCTGGCCTGGGCCGACGCCGACCCACGGGTCACCGTGGTGGGTCTCGCCCGCAACTTCGGCCACCAGGCCGCGCTCACGGCCGGGCTCGATCTGGCGGCGGGCGATGCCGTCATCACCATGGACGCCGATCTTCAGGATCCGCCCGAAGTGATCCCGGAAATGCTGGCCGAATACCGCCGCGGTTATGACGTGGTCTACGCCCGCCGCACGGCGCGGCACGGCGAGGGCGCCTTCAAACGCTTCTGCGCCTGGCTGTTCTACCGGCTCATGCGCTGGCTGGTGCATCGCGATCTGCCCGCCGACTGCGGCGATTTTCGCCTGGTCTCGCGGCGCTGCCTCGATGCCCTGAAGACCATGCGCGAGGAGCATCGCTTCCTTCGCGGCATGGTTGCTTGGGTGGGCTTCGCGCAGACCACCGTGCCGTTCGAGCGCCACCCGCGCGCCGCCGGCGAAACCAAGTACCCGCTGCACAAATTGATTCGGCTGGCCTGGACGGCGGCGATCTCGTTCTCGCCGGCTCCACTGCGCCTGAGCCTCGGCTTCGGCATGGGGCTGGCGCTGGTCGGTTTTGCCGACGGCGCTTACGCCGTCGCCCGCTACCTCCTGGGATATTCCAACCCGTGGGGCTGGACCTCGCTCATGGTCGTCGTCTGCCTTGTCGGCGCCGCCATTCTCATCAGCATCGGCATCCTCGGCGAGTACATCGGCCGCATTTTCGAACAGATGAAAGGACGCCCGCTCTACATCGTCAGCCTCACTGCCGGAGCACTGCGTCGGCAGCCCACCCGGATCCCACCGATGCTGCTGGAAGTACCCGCCGCGTCCATTGACGGCCGCGCCATCTGACCATGACAACCCATTCGTTCCCCATGACACCGGCCAACCATCCCGAGGGTTTCCGCTGGGCAAACGCCCGAACCACCGCCGTCTTCATTCTCGCCGTGCTGGTCCTCCGCATCCTCTACCTCGTCTTCCTTTGCCCGATGCAACTGGCCGGCGACGAGGCGTATTACTGGGAATGGTCCCGCCACCTCGATCTCTGCTACTACGAAAAGGGGCCAGGGCTGGCCTGGCTCATTGCCGCATCGACGCAACTGTTCGGCGTCTCCGAGGCCACCATCCGCCTGCCGATGGCTCTCCTGGCCGCACTGTCGGCATGGATCGTCGCCCGTCTCGCCACCGCCGCCGCGGATGGCGACCAACGCGCCGGCTTCTTCGCGGCCGTCCTCTTCTGCCTCACGCCCGCCTTCGCCGCCAATGCCCAGATCTGCACGCAGGACGGCCCGGTGATCGCCTGCTGGATCGGCCTGAGCGCGGCCGCCCTCCGCCTCGTCCGCCACTGGCACGACGGCGGCACGACGCTGGCCGACTGGCTCCTGGCCGGCCTGCTGCTGGGCATCGGGTTTCTGTTCAAACAGTCGATCCTCCTCTTCGTTCCCAGCTTCGTGATCTACGCACTACTACGCCGGCGCAGCCTCTGTTGGCGCACCGGCCAGTTCCTGCAGATCGCGGCCGCCGGCGTGCTTTTTCTCGGCCTGATCTCCCCGATCCTGATCTGGAACCACCAGCACCACTGGCCCACCCTGGCCCATACGCTCGGCCACCTGGGCGTGCCCGGAGGCGATCAGGCGGAGCCCACCGGCCATTACTGGAAGGCCCCGCTCCGCTTTGCCTCGGTTGCCGGCGCGCAGGTCGCGGCCATCGGCCCCGGCGCCCTCGCCCTCATCATCGTCGCCTGCCTCTGGTTGCGAAAGAACCGGTCTTCATCCCCGGCGTGCTTCTGGCTCATCTGCGCTTCGGTTCCAAGCATCGTCTTCTTCCTGGCGTTGAGTTTCGTCAAACCGGTCATCGGCAGTTGGCCGTTTCCGAGTTTCACTCCGCTGGTTGCCCTGGCCGGCGTTCTCGCGGCCGAGGAACTTCCACGGTACCGGATGTTGCGCCTGGCCTGGCTGGCCCTGCCGCAGCGCCCTCGTCCCAAGGCCGGCAGATTCTTCCGCCACCCTGAAACACCATTCAAGACCGCGTGGGACCTCGCCATCGGCTATGGCGTGATTGCCTGCGTCGTCGTCAGCTTTCCCACGCTGCTGGGGCATCTGCCCGTCGTCGGAAAGCCGTTCCGCGACCGTGTGCTCGTGCGGATCACCGGCCATGGGCAGGCGGCCGCCGAAATGGCCGCCGCGATCCGTTCGGCGACGCGGCCGGGAGAATCAGCGCCCATTCCCGTCTGCCGCTACTACATGTCCGCGGCGCTCCGGGCCTTTTACCTCCCTACCCGGCCGCGGGTCTACAACGCCGGCGTTCAGGTCGGCAAGCGCCCGACCGCCTACGACTTCTGGCCCGACACCGATCTTGCCGGCCCCGAACTTCTCGGCAGGAACCTCCTGCTCGACGGCCACGCCGACGCCCCGTGGGAGCAGGTTCTTGCTTTTGACGAGATTCAAGTCATTGACAACGGGAAGTTCTACCTGGGCATCAACTATCATGGGCTGCATCCTGTCAGACAGACGCTGACGCGGGGTCCCGGTGATTGATTAGCGCGACCGGCACAACTTCCCGGGTTCGATGGCTCGTTGTGGCAGGTGCTTGCTCCGCAGCGCGAACTGAGGCACGGGAAAGTCGCGCCCGGGTGTGCCCGTCTTCTTTGGCAGATGCTGCGAAATCAGCGAGGGTAGGGACGGCTCGCCGAGCCAATACGGTTCAGTTAAGCAGTATGATTGAGTCGACAAAGGCTTTTTGATGTTGAGGCATTTGGCAATGCTTTGGCTTCTTGACCGGGAATCTTGAAGGACGGATGACTTTGACCACGCGTGGATTGATGCGGCCG
>JBIOJL010000291.1:0-7813 GCA_044450885.1 Tepidisphaerales bacterium | reverse complement strand
CCGCTTCGTGTCTTCGTGCCTTCGTGTTTAATCTTCTTTGCCTACGGCATAGCCGCGCTGAGCTCGCCGGCCGTACTCACGCCATGCGGACAACAATGGCCGTGATATCGTCGTTCCGTTCGGTCATGCCGGCAAACCGCCGCATTTCCCAGAGCACGTTCTGCGAGATCAGTTCGGCCGTGGCGCCGCCCTTGGCGAAGGCGGCGATCAGCCGCTCGCGGCCCCAGGTGTCGCGCTCGAAGTTCATGGCGTCGGTCAGCCCGTCGGTGTAAAGCAGCAGACTGTCGCCGGATCGCAGGTCGACGACGTGCTGTTCATACGCTTCGTTCGGATCGATGCCCAGCACGAGGTTGGCGCCTTCCAGTTCGGTCACCTTGCCGTCACGCAGGAGCAGCGGCGGCGGATGCCCGGCGTTGCAGTAGGTCAGCCGTTTGTTGTGTCGGTCGAGCACGCCGTAGAAACAGGTGACGAATTCGCCCGGCCGGGTGTCGCGGCAGAGCATGGCATTGACCCGCCGCATCACCTCGTAGAGGTAGTAGAGGTTGTCCACGTGCGCGCGGATCGAGGCCCGGACCGCGGCCATGATCAGGCTGGCCGGGACACCTTTGCCCGACACGTCCGCGACCACCAGCCCGATGTTCTCCCCGGGCAGTTCGATGTAGTCGTAGAGGTCGCCACCCAGGGCATGGCAGGGGACGTAGACGCAGGCGAGATCGACGCCCTCGATCTTCGGCGCTTCGTGCGGCACCATCCGCTGTTGCACCTCGGACGCCACCTTCACCTGCTGTTCCAGCGCCTTGGCCGCCAGGCTTTCCTCGTAAAGGCGGGTGTTCTCGATGGCCGCCGCGGCCTGGGCGGCGACCGCCTTGAGCAGGTCGATCTCGAGCTGCGAGAACGCCTTCTGCTCGCTGGTGTACACCCGCAGCGCGCCGATCGGCCGGCCCTTGTAGCGCATGCCCGCCGACAGCATCGAGACGATGCCCTCGCGCTGCGCTTCGTGGGGATACTGCACGCGCGGATCCGTCGTCATATCCAGCACGTGGCAATAGCCCTTGGACGACAGTGCCTCGCGGTCGATCGCGGCCGTCGACAGCCGGACCGGCCCCTTGGCCAGATACTCCGCCGAGAGGTTGTACACGGCCTTGATGACCAGTTCGTCGCGTTCCTTGTCGATCAGCCGGATGGAGGATGCCTTGACGTCCATGACCTCGCACACCAGTTCCGCCGTCCGCTGCAGCACCTTCTGCAGGTCGCGGGCGTCGGCGAGCATCATGGTCACGTTGTAGACGGCCGTAAGTTCGTCGATTCGCCGGCGGAGCTGAAACTCCTGGAAGCAGAGGCGCGCGATGGCGTTGGCCAGCAGGAAGAGAAACTGGATGGCGGCCGGCCGGTTGCTCTTGGACCGCAGAACCTGCGTCGCCAGCGACCGGATGAGCTTGGGATCGAGCCCCGTCTTGCCGGCCAGAGTGGTGGTCTTGGCGTCGTCGAGCGTCGCCGCGCCGGCGACCGGGGTCATGCGCAGGGTGCCGAGCCGCTGGTTGGCCACCACGATGGGCGCAACGTACTCGGTGCCTTCCTTCTGCGGCCCGCTGGCGGGCTCGACCGCCTCGGATTCGCCGGCCTCGGCCTCGGCGATCGCTTTCTGGCGGCGCAGGAAGTCGCGGGTCGGAGTGGGGCTGGTCAACAGGTTGCCGGCGGCGTCGGTGATCCTCGCCTTGACGTTGGCGACGGCCGCGAAGCTGTCCTGGATTTCCTGGAGCGTGGGCAGGTCCATGAAATCGGTCAGCCTGAGGTTGTCGGGGTCATAGGTCGGCATCCGTGCAACTTTCCTCGCCGCATCCGGCGCGTGGGGAGAATTCTAGGGCAGCGGAGCAAGTCGGCAAGCCCTTCGTATTTCATGAGTATTGGTTGCGGCATGAGGCGGATCGTCACGCTGTGGCTCGAGGATCCGCCGGAACGCTCATTTGCTGTTCTTGGGCAGCGGCACCGGCCCGTCTGCATCACAAACGACTCGAAAGCCGACAAAGCTGTCGTCGAGGTAGAAGCCGCGCGGCGGGTCGGCAGGGTCGCGCGCATGCCAACGCGGAACATCGAACGTGCGGCGGCTGGAGTTCAGTCTGCTTGCGGGTGTGTTCCAAGCCCCGCCTTTGACAAACAATCGCGTCTCGCCTTCTTCGGGTTGGACCCATTCCGCGGCGTTACCGAGCATGTCGTACAGTCCCCAGGCGTTGGGGGCTTTCTTGCCGACGGGATGCGGATGCGGCTCGTCATCGCCGGCGGCCGAATTGCCCGCGTGCCAGGCGATGGCATCGAGCTGTTTGTCTGGGAGATTTTCCAGCGGCGGACCGCCGGCGCGGCAGGCATATTCCCATTCGGCCTCGGTTGGCAGGCGAAAACGCCAGTCGGTCTGGTCGAAGAGCCAGTTGCACGCGTGCGTCGCGCCGACGTAGCCGACGTTGAGCGCAGGCATGCCTTCGCCATCGAACTGCGACAGTCTTCCGTACGGCATTTCCGAAGGGCCGGCGACGGCGGCGAACTTCACATCCTGACGCCTGGCTTTGTAGCTCCCCGTCGCTTGCGTCGCCTTGGACAACCACAGCATGTAGACATCGAACGTCACTTCCGTGGTTGACATCCAGATCGCCTTCACCTCCACGACGCGAGGCTTGTCTCCCGGCTTGGGCGGGGCCAGTTCGATCTTGCCCGGCGGCAGCTTGACCATCTCGATTTCGAGGGTGGTTTCGGGAATCCGCACGCGCATCCGCGGCAAGCCGGGGCGTTCCGGGGGCTTGTCCTGGGCGTATAGCGTGATGGAAGCCAGAAGACCCAGCAGGATTGGGAGTCGCGGCATGGGAGTCTCCAACCCTTTATACAGCAGTTGTGTCCTTGCGTTGACGTTCGTGGAGGCATGACACTATTGGCGTGCGCGCCCGACCGCGACGGGGTCTGAGTATAAAGCCCAGGGTTGGGCGAAGCCCTACCCTGGGTCAACAAACACCAGAAATATCTTCCACCCCGAAGGGGTGGCGGTATCGCTATTCCACGAAGCCCTGTGTGCGCTTACTCTACCACCTCAAAGGAGATGATCATGCCACTCCACTATCGCGAAAACGGCCAGGGAACACCGCTGGTGCTGCTTCACGGATTTCCATTCGATTCCCGCATGTGGGATGACCAGCTTGCCGGGCTGGCCGACCGCTTCCGCGTGATTGCCGTGGAACTGCCTGGCTACGGCCAGTCCGCGCCGCCGCGTCCCTTCACGGTCGCCTCCGCCGCCGACGAGGTGCATGACCTTTTGAAAACCATCGGCGCGCTGCCCTGTGTGTTGGGCGGTCTGTCGATGGGTGGCTACGTCTGCTTCGAGTTCGCGGCGCGACACATGGCGGACCTCCGCGCGCTGCTGCTGTCCGACACCCGCTGCGATGCGGATACACCGGAAGGCAAAGAGAACCGCAACAAGATGATCCAGACGGCGCGCCAGCGCGGCGCCGCCGCCATCGCCGACATCATGGAGCCCAAACTGCTGGCCCCCGATACGCCCAGAACCCGTCCCGCCGTCCAGCGAAAGCTCCGCGAGATCATGGAGAGCGTGCCGGTGCCGGCCATCGAATACACGCTGTTGGCATTGCGCGACCGGGCCGACTCCACCGGCCGGCTCCAGAGCATCAACGTCCCCACGCTGATCTTGCTGGGCGGCCAGGATGCGATCACGCCCCTGGCCGCCGCCCAGGCCATGCAGCAGGGCATCCCTGGCGCCAAGCTGTCCATCATCGACGGCGCCGGCCACATGCCGCCCATGGAACAGCCCCAGCAGTTCAACCGGATCGTCCGGGATCTCCTCGCGGGCCAATAGGCCCGACCGCCGTCGCACGCGCTGTTTAATTGCGGCTGTTCGGAATGACGGCCTTCGGCCTCCTGCCATCGCCCAATCCCGTTCCTTTCGGTAAACTCATCCCCATGACTCGCCGGCAATTCATCCACACCACCGCCATGACCCCCACACTCATCGCACTCGCGTCGCAACTCAACGCCCAGGACAAACCGGCCGTGAAGATCGAGCGGGCCGAGGTGTTCCCGGCGCTCTATCCCATGGCCGGGTACTTCAAGTTCTTCACCGGCGCCCACAACTCGGCCGGGCGGCCGGCCGTGTTTCTCAAACTCACCGCCTCCGACGGCACCGTCGCCTGGGGGCAATCCGTCCCCATTTCCAAGTGGACCTATGAGACGCTGGAGACGTCGCACATCGTCCTCCGCGACTACTTCGCCCCGGCGATCATCGGCAAAGATCCGCACGATCTGGCCTCCATCCACGCCGCCATGGACTACGAGATCGCGCCGTCGTTTTCCACCGGCATGCCCATCACCCGGGCGGCGGTGGACATCGCGGTGTGGGACATGCTCGGCCGGATCCACAAGAAGAACATCGCCGAGTTCTGGAACCTCAAGCCGGTCAGCCATCTCACGCTTTCGTGGACGCTCAACCCCCGCACGCTGGATGAGGTCGAGGGGCTCATCGAGGCCGGCCGCAAACGCGGCTACAGGAATTTCAACACCAAGGTCGCCCCCGATCCCAAGTTCGATGTCGAGCTGACGAAACTCGTTCGCAAGCTCGCGCCCGACACCTTCCTCTGGGCCGACGGCAACACCGGCTACGAGCTGGCCATCGCCCTCGAAGCCGCTCCGAAACTCCGCGATGCCGGGGCCGACGTGCTGGAATCGCCCATCAAGCCCAACCGGATTTCCGGCTACCAGGCGCTGGTGAAGCAGGGGGCTTTGCCCATCATCATGGATGAGGGCCTCGTCAGCCCCGTCGAGCTCGAGGAGTTCATCAAGTTCGGCATGCTCAACGGCATCGCCGCCAAACCCAGCCGCTGCGGCGGGTTGACGTCCAACAAGAAGCAGATCGAACTCTGTCTCCAGAACAAGCTGATGTGGCTCGGTTCCGGCCTGACCGACCCGGATGTCTCCCTGGCAGCCACCCTGATCCTCTTCGGCGCCTTCGGCCAGACCAAACCCTGTGCCCTCAACGGTCCGCAGTTCCTCGTCGGCGACGTGCTGAAAACGCCGCTGAAGATCGCCGACGGCAAGATCGAAGTGCCGACCGGACCGGGGCTGGGCATCGAGGTTGACGAGGAGAAGGTGAAGGCGTTGCGGCCGAAGAACATGTGATTGTCTTGGCCTGAATCCGGCTATAATCGAGCCCCATGAAATCCAGCGCAGCCAAAGCCACGAGAGCCTGCACGCTCCAGCACTACTTCGATCAGGAGATCGAATCGGTCGATCGCCACGAGTTTCGCGAGGGGCAGATTGTTGCCATGGCCGGCGGTTCGCCGAATCACAGTCTCATTGTCGCCAACGTGATTCGCGAATTGGGCCTTCGCCTCAAAGGCAAACCCTGCCGCGTCTACGACTGTAATCTGCGCATCCATGTCCCCAAGACGGTGTTCTACACCTACACGCCCCGGGTGGAGACCTATTTCCGAAAGAACGACGGCACATGGGTCTTCTCGGCGGCTTCGGGTCTGAACGACGCGTCGCGCCTGCGAAGCCTGAGCATCGACCTGCCGCTGGCCGAGGTCTATGCGGGGACGTAACGGCTACTCATCCCCGTTCCCGCCGCCCGCTGTCGCCACCACCGGTATCGCACGCAGCGGTTCGCCACCCCCGGCCGCGGGCTTGCTCTTGCGGCGCGTCAGCAGATCGGACACGCTCTGCATGTACAGGTAGATCGCCGGCGTGATGTACAGCGTGATGAACTGGCTGACGATCAACCCGCCGACCAGCACCAGCCCGAGCGGGCGGCGGCCTTCGCCGTCGGTGCCGTAGCCCAGGGCGATGGGAATGGCACCCATGATGGCCGCCAGAGTGGTCATGAGGATCGGGCGAAAACGGTCCATGCTGGCGGCGTGGATCGCCTCCATCGGTGTGAGGCCCTCGGCGGCGCGCTGCACCGCGAAGTCCACGATCATGATGCCGTTCTTCTTGACGATGCCCATGAGCATGAACAGGCCGATGAAGGCGTAGAGGGAGGCATCCATGCCGAAGTACGCCAGTGTTGCCAGGCCACCGATCAGCGCGGGCGGCAGCGTCGACAGCACCGTGATCGGGTGGATGAAGCTCTCGTAGAGCACGCCCAGGATGACGTACATCACGAACACGGCCAGCAGCATCATGATGGTCAGGTCGCGCACGGTGTCTTTGAAGATCAGGGCCTTGCCCTGGAATTCGCCTCTCATGCCAGGCGGCAGCAGTTCCTTGGCGGTGTTCTCGATGAGCTGCGTCGCCTCGCCCATGGGCATGCCGGGTACCATGTTGAAATTGACAGTGACGCTGCTGAACTGGTTGGTGTGGTTCACCGACTGGGGTCCGACCGTGTACCGCCAGTCAGCCACGGCATTGAGCGGGATCAGGTTCTTGCCGTCGTCGCTGCTGACGTAGAGTTTCTCCAGATCCTGCGGCTCCGTGCGTTCCCGGTCCCGCACCTCGAGTATGACCTGATACTGGTCGTCGGGGCGCTTGATGAGGTAGACGTAGTTCTGCGAGTAGGCGTTGCGGAGCAGGGTTTCGATGCGAGACACCGACACGCCGTACATGGCCGCGCGATCCCGCTGGATGTCGATGGCCAGTTGCGGCGTGGAGGTGTAAAGATCAGAGAGAACATTCAGGAACATGTCCTGTCGGCCCATCAGCGCAAACTGCAACTTTCGGCCGATGTCGTAGACCTCGCTCGCGTTCAGTCCGGAGACCGTGAACGCCAGGTCGCCCCTGGTTCGATCGGTCGCGCCGGTGCTGATTTCCAGCACGGCCTGCGGAATCATCACGCCCATCGCCCCAGGCACGCCCATGGTGATTCCGCCCATGAGTTGCCTGGCCACGTCGGCGATCGGCGGGCGGTCCTTGCGGTCCTTGAGAAACACAATCATCACGCCCTGGTTGGCGGGCATGAATCCGGAAATCCCGGTGACGGACATGGCCGTCTTCACGGCCGGGTTGCTTCGCACCACGTTGTCCGCCAGCGTCTGGTACTGCTGCATCTGTTTCGGCGAGCTGCCCTCCTGGCCGATCAACGGTCCGAACATGAGGCCGCTGTCGCCGGTCGGCAGGAATGACTTGGGCACGACCTGCAGCAGGTGGATGGTTCCGACCAGGCAGGCGGCCCAGAGGATCGCCGAGATCCACCGCTGCCTCAGGAAGAACCAAAGCGTGGCGCCGTAGATCCTCAGGACCAGCCTCTCGATGGCGCCGAACCCCCGCTCCATCACCGTCTTGCGGGCACCGTGCCCGCGTTTGCCGAGCATGCGCGCACACATCAGCGGCGTCAGCGTCAGCGACACCACGCCCGAGGCGATGATCGACACCACGATCGTGACCGCGAATTCGCGGAAGATGCGGCCGACCAGCCCGCTCATGAACACCAGTGGCAGAAACACCGTCGCCAGGGACAGCGTCATCGCCAGGATCGTGAAGCTGATCTGCCGGGCGCTCTTGCCGGCGGCCACGATGGCGCTTTCGCCGGTGTGTTCCATCCGGCGCACCGTGTTCTCGAGGAAGACGATGGCATCGTCCACCAGGAATCCGATCGCCAGCGTCAGCGCCATCAGCGAGAGGTTGTCCAGGCTGTAGTCGAGCAGGTACATCACCGCGAACGTCGCGACGATCGACGCCGGCAGCGCGAGGCTGGGAATGACCGTCGCCGAGATGTTCCTCAGAAACAGGAAGATCACGAGCACGACGAGCACGATGGTCAGGAGCATCGTGAACTTCACGTCGTGCACCGAATCGCGGATCGCGACCGACCGGTCGGTGCGGATGT
>JBIOJL010000290.1:0-7842 GCA_044450885.1 Tepidisphaerales bacterium | reverse complement strand
GTGAGTCCCAGAGGCAGCGTGCGGGCGAGGCAATGAACGGCGAGGCAACAGATGAACAGCCGTAGAACGTCACACCGTATTGGGAATCCCTCTTCTCGAACCAGACTGCGCCGGCGATTCTCGCTGCCGGAGTTGCTGGAGGGAAGAGTCTTGATGAGCACGGTCACCTCGACGCTGGACGACGGGTCCGCGGGAACATTGCGCTACGAGTTGGCGCACGCGAGTTCCGGCGACGTCATCGACTTCAACATCGCCGGCGGCGGCACGCAGCACATCCAGCTCAGCCGGCCGCTGCCCGCGATCACGGCAGGCAATCTGACCATCGACGGCACCACGCAAGCCGGGTACGCGGGAAGCCCGCTCGTCTGGATCGACGGCATGGGTCTCGACACCGACGGCCTGACGCTCCAAGGCGATTCGAGCTGGATCAAGGGCATCGGCATCACCGGCTTTGGCCGCTCGGGCGTCGTGCTGGTGAGTTCCAGCAATACCGTGGGCGGCACGCTGCCCGGCCAAGGCGACGTCATCTCGGGCAACACCGGGAATGGCATCCTCGTCGAAGGGCACGGCAATACGATCGAGGGGAATCTGATCGGAACAGACGCTACCGGCTCAATGTCCATGGGCAACGGCGGGGACGGCGTCTTTGCCATGGGGAACGCGAATAACCTGAGCATCATCGGCAACGTGATCTCCGCCAACGGCGGCGACGGCATTACGCTGGACGGCCCATCCGGTGTCCTGGTGAGCGGCAACTTCATCGGGACCAATGCCGCCGGCAACGCCATCGCCGACGCCGGCGGAAACAACCTGGGCAACGCGGGCAACGGCATATCGATCAACTTCGGCGCATCCAACGACACTGTCGGCGGCAGCGACGCCGCGGACCGCAACCTCATCTCCGGCAACGCGGACGGCGTCCGTATCGCGACCAATGCAACCTCGTCGGGGATCCTGGTTCAGGGCAACTACATCGGCACCGACGCGGATGGCGCAACGGCGCTATCCAACGTGAGCAACGGCGTGACCGTGCAGGGATCCAACGTCAACATCATCGGCAACGTGCTTTCTGGCAACGGAGCGTACGGCGCGCAACTCCTGGGCGACAGCAACACCGTCCAGGGCGACCTCATCGGCACGCAGGCGGATGGAATTGGCCCGCTGGGCAACCCGTACTTCGACGGAATCCTCATCGCCGGCTCCAACAACACGATCGGCGGAGTCCAGGCGGGGCAGGGCAATACGATCGCGTTCAACTACGGAGACGGCGTGGCCGTCCAAAGCGGAACCGGCAACTCGATCCGCGGGAATTCGATCTACTCGAACTCCGTCCCGGACAACAGCTACCCGAGCATCGGCATCGACCTCGGCTACGACGGGGTCACACTCAATGACTCCGCGGGCCATGTCGGGCCGAACAATTTCCAGGATTTCCCCGTCATCACCAGCGCCGCCGTCCAGGAAGGCACCACCACGCTCCACGCCACGCTCAGCGGCGCGGCCGGCGGAGAAATCGTCGACTTCTACACCAGCAAGAGCGCGGACCCCACCGGCTACGGCCAGGGCCAGTTCTATCTCGGCTCGGCCGTTGTCGACACGAACGGGGCATGCGCTCTCGCGGTATCCAATGTCCCGGCCGGCCAGAACTTCTTCACGGCCACCGCCACCGACTCCCTCGGCAACACCTCAGAATTCAGCGCCGCGTTGCCGAGCTTCACGGTTTACGGCCCGACGGTCACGCCGACAACCACGACGCTGGCATCGTCCTCGCCCGATCATTCCACCTACGGCCGGCAGGTGACGTTCACCGCGACCGTCTCCAGCAGCGGCGGCGTTCCCACCGGTTCGGTCCAATTCGAGGTGAATTCGACCGTCGTCGATACCGAAGCGCTCGACGGAACCGGGCACGCATCCTTCACCATCAGCACGCTGGCGGCGGGTTCCTATGACATCGTCGCCGTCTACAACGGCGGCGGCGTCTTCCAGACCAGCGCGTCGAACCATGTGACGCAGGTGGTCAACAAGGCCGATGCCGTTATCACGCTAACGCCCTACAGCGTCACCTACGACGGCGCTGCCCACACGGCGGCCGGAACGGCCACGGGCGTGATGGGCGAGACCCTCAGCGGGCTGGCGCTCGGCGGCACCACGCATACCAACGCCGGCAGCTACACCGACGCCTGGACCTTCACCGATGTCACCGGCAACTACAACACCGCGAACGGATCCGTCGCCGACAACATCGCCGCGGCCCCACTTACGGTCACCGCCAACAATGCCACCAGGGTCTACGGCACGCCAAACCCCGTCTTCTCGGTCACCCCCATCGGTTTCGTCAACGGCGACACCATGGCCGGCCTGACCGGCACGCTCAGCTTCGCCACCACCGCGACGGTGAGCAGCCAGGCCGGCAGCTACTCCGTCACGCCGGGCGGGCTCGGCAGCAGCAACTACGCGATCACGTTCGCGGGCGGCACGCTCACCATCACCAAGGCAACCCCCCTTCTCGCCTGGGCCAACCCGGCCGACATCACTTCCGGCACGGCCCTGGGAGGCACGCAACTCAACGCCACCGCCGGCGTGCCCGGCTCGTTCGTCTATACCCCGGCCGCGGGCACGGTCCTTGGCACGGGCAAGAACCAGACACTCAGCGCGGCTTTCACGCCCACCGACACCACGGACTACAACACGGCTTCCGCGACGGTGGCGATCAACGTCCTCGCCGCGCAGGCGTCCGGTTCCGTTTCCGGCCACGTCTACAACGACGTCACGGGCAACGGGCTGAGTTCCGACGATACGCCGATGCCGGGCGTGACCGTCAAGCTCTTCCGCGACCGCAACGGCAACCGCAGGCTCGATCCCGGCGACGGAGCGGCCGTGCAGACCACCACCACGGATGCAAAGGGCGCGTACTCTTTCAGCAACCTGACTCCGGGCAGCACCTACGTCGTGCAGGAAGTGACCCCCGGCGGCTACATCCGCACCGCCCCGGTACGGAGCGAGACCTACGCGGTAACCGGCCTGACCAGCGCCACGGGCCTGGATTTCGACAACTTCAACAAGGCATGCTGCACCAACTCCGTCAAGAACGTCAGCTTCCTGGTCAACGGCAAGAGGACCGTCTCCGACCTGCACGGCGCCACGCACCAGGGCGACACCGTGACCGTCAGGTTCACGGTCACCGGCGCCGCCCCGCAGCGGCTCTCGCTGGTCACGTACGACGCGCCGGGCCCGAGCAGCCATGCCCATGAGGCGGGGCCGCGAACCGTCAGTCAATTGATGTCCAGCGTGTTCACGCCCGGACCACACTCGATGACTGTGACGATCACCACCACCAACCATCAGATCGACTTCGTCTGTGGTTACGCCATCGACCGGCTCGGCCCGGCCGGCAGCAATGTCGACTATTCCGCGCAAGGCCGCCTGATCAGCGCCGACGACGACGGCCTCCATGCCGACAGTGCCACAATTGCCGGCGGCCGCAAACACGAGGCCGACCGGCGCTGACCGCTGCAACAATGGATGCCTGCCGCGAATTCCTGACCTTCCGCTGTCGCGGCGGCCCGATATAATGCCTCCGTCCCTTAGCGGAGGTCAAGACCATGGCAACGCGTGTGGGAGTCGTGCTCAGCGGTTGCGGCGTGTTTGACGGAAGCGAGATCCACGAGGCCGTCAGCGTGCTGATCGCGCTGGACAAGCGGGGCGCGCAGATCATCTGCATGGCGCCGAACGTCGCCCAGGCCGAGGTCGTCAACCACGCCTCGCGCAAGCCGGACGCCGGGTCCCGCAACGTTTTGGAGGAGTCCGCCCGCATCGCCCGCGGCAACATCCGCGACATCGCCGGCGTCAAGGCCGACCAGCTCGACGCCCTGATCTTTCCCGGCGGGTTCGGAGCGGCCAAGAATCTTTCCACCTTCGCCAGCGACGCGGCCACCATGAAGGTCAACCCCGAGGTCGCCCGCCTCGTCGGTGAAATGGTCAAGGCGAAAAAGCCGATCGGCCTCGCCTGCATCGCCCCGGTGCTGGCGGCCAAGCTTCTGGGTTCCCAAGGGCTCAATCCGAAACTGACCATCGGCACCGACAAGGGCACCGCCGACACGATACGTGCCATGAAAGCCACGCATGTGGATGCGGCGCCGGCCGAGATCTGCGTCGACGAGCCCAACCGGCTGGTGACCACCCCGTGCTACATGACCGCGAGCGGCCCGTGGGAGGTCTTCCAGGGCGCGGAGAAGATGGTCGAACAGGTCCTCCGCATGGCGGGCGCGCGGTGAGCGCTGCGGATGTTTCACGCGGAGGACGAGAATGCTCAAGGCGATCCTGTTCGATCTCGGCGACACGCTCTTCGACACCCGGCCCATGCGGCTGTGGCAGGTCTTCGAGGAAGGCGGGCGCGATGCCTACACCTATCTGACGGGGCTGGGATACAAGCTGCCGCCCTTCCCGCGCTATTTCGCCATGCACAAGCGGGCCGTGCAGGCATGGTTCGTCTGGTCGCGGGTGGTTGGCGGCGAAGTCAACTGCGAGCGCATCCTCCGCCGCATCGCCGTGAGGCTGGGCCTCGATCTCGGCGAAGAGGTCTTCCGCGAGATGACCTGGCTCTGGTACTCTCCCACCGTGCGCCACAACCAGGTGGCGCCCGATGTCATCCCGATGCTCACCCGCTTCCGCGATCGCGGGCTCAAGCTCGCCATTGTCTCCAACACCTTCGTCCCCGCCTTCGTGCTCGACCGCCACCTGGAGATCGAGAACCTGCTCCAGTTCTTCCCGCATCGGGTGTATTCCAGCGAACTGAACCTGCGCAAGCCCGACCGGCGCGTCTTCGAACAGGCGCTGCGGCTCGTCGGCGTCGAGCCCGGCGAGGCCATCTTCGTCGGCGACAACATCCGCAACGACATCCTCGGCGCCAGGCGCGCGGGGATGCTGGCGATCCTCAAGCGGCCGGCATCGGAGACGCGCACCCACCGCGTCGCCGACCATCTGGTGCGGACCATGCGCGAGCTCGAGCAGATCCTGCCGCTGCTGGGCGCGCCCACGGATTTCGAGCTGTCCGCGGCCCCGGGCCTGGCCTGCGGGGCGTAGTCGGGGCCGATGCCCCTGAATGACGAAATCCGAAATCCGAATGACGAGAAAATGCCCAATGGACAAATGACGAATGATGGAGCCGCCACACCGCATTCGCCATTCGTCATTCGACGTTCCCACGGCATTCGGCATTCTCTCGTCATTCGTCATTCTTCATTCGTCATTACCCCCGCGGCGGGCTGCGTGTACAATCCCGCCCCGAAAGGACTCATCCCCATGAAGCATCGCACCTTCGGCCGGCTCGGCTGGCAAGTCTCGGAGATCGGTTTCGGCGCCTGGGCCATCGGCGGAAGCTGGGGTTCGCAGAGCGACGCGGATTCGCTGGCCGCCCTGCACCGCGCCATCGAACTGGGCTGCAATTTCATCGACACTGCCCAGGCCTACGGCGACGGCAAGTCCGAACGGCTGATCGCCCAGGTGCTCGGGGACCACAAAGGCGAGCGGATCTACATCGCCACCAAGATCCCGCCGACGTCCACCGGCGAGTGGCCGCCCACGCCGTATGACCGCGTCGAGGACCGCTACCCCGAGAGCTACCTCCGCGAGCGGATCGAGCGGTCGCTGCGCGACCTCAAGACCGACTGCCTCGACGTGGTCCAGCTTCACACCTGGACCCGCGCCTGGAACCGCAATCCGGTGGCCCTGGAGACACTCCGCCAATTCCAGAAGGAAGGCAAACTCCGCGGCATCGGCATCTCCACGCCCGAGCATGACCAGAACTCGCTCATCGACCTCATGAAGGGCGGCTGGCTCGACTGCGTGCAGGTCATCTACAACATCTTCGAGCAGGAACCGCAGGCCGAGTTCTTCCCGGCGGCCACCGAACACAACGTCGGCGTGATCGTGCGGGTGGTCTTCGACGAGAGCGCGCTGACGGGTAAACTGACCGCTCAAACGCGCTTCGCGCCCGACGATTTCCGCGCCAAGTATTTCGCCGGCGACCGTCTCCAGCGCACGGTCGCGCGCATCGCGAAGATCCAGCAGACCGTAGGCCCGGCCGAACGCGACCTGCCCACCGCCGCGTTGAAATTCGGCCTCAAGCCCCGCGCCGTCTCGACTGTGATTCCCGGCATCCGCAACGTCCGCCAGGCGGAGCTGAACATGGCCGTCAGCGACCTGCCGCCGATGTCGGATGAACTGGAGCAGCGTCTTCGCCCGCACGCCTGGCGCCGCGCCTTCTGGTACGGCGGCAAGTAGCCGGACGCAGGATTCGCTTTATGAAGCCCGTGCAAAGCTGTGGTGCGGATCGCGCAAACCGTAGAGAAAAGTGCCGACAAACGCTCACGAATGTCCTATAAATCTCCGTCAAACACGGAGGTCGTTGTATGGCACTAGAACTGGTGATCTTCGACATGTCGGGCACCGTGGTCTTCGACCGCGACGCCGTCTTCAGCGCCATGCAGGAAGCGGTGTCGGCCATCACCGGACATTCGCTCGGCCGGGAACAGTGCAAGCGGGTCATGGGCATCGACCAGCAGGTGGCGCTGTCGCACCTGGTGGCCGAGTGCCGCGGCGGACACGCGCCGGAAGCGGACGAGCTGGCGCACGCCCTGAAGATCTTCCGTCGCCGCGTCCTCAGCCGCTATGAGTTCGATCCATCCGTGTGCGAGATGCCCGGGGCCTCCGACGCATTCCGCCAACTGCACGCCTGGGGCATTCGCGCAGCGCTCAACGCGGCGTTCGACCGGGAGCTGACCAACACGCTCATCGACCGTTTCGGTTGGGACCGCGACGGCCTGATCGACGCCAGCCTGGCTTCGGACGAAGTCGGCGCGTCCCGCCCATCGTCCGATGCCATCCAGGCGCTGCTCGAACTGAGCGGCGTGAAGTCGCCCGCCTCGGTCATGAAGGTCGGCGATGCGCCCATCGGCCTCGAGGAAGGCGACGCGGCCGACTGCCGCTGGCTGATCGGCGTGACCACGGGCGCGCACAGCTTTGCCGAACTGTCGCGTCATCCGCACACGGCGATCCTTCGCGGCGTCGCCGACCTTCCGGCATGGATGGCCGAGCACATCCTTTCGCTCAACAAAGAAACACAGGGCGAACCTTGCGGATCGCCCTGCCTGCCGATTGAGCATTCGTGTGCCGGTGTTTAGCGCTTCTTGCGACGATCGCGGCGGGCTTTTCGCTTCTTGCTGCCGACTTTGCGGCGGCGCCGTGGCTTGGCCATGCGAACTCTCCTTTCCTTATGTCAGGACATAACTTAACGCCTCATCGGATAAGAGCAAGTACCCCTTAAGCGGACCCGGCCGTCCTTTTTATAGGACGGAAATCCACCGGGTTTTTCCTTTCGGCACGCCGGTTGCGGATCGTACAATGGAGCGATCCGCGAACAAAAGGAGTTTCCTCATGATCAAGATCGACGCGGGAAACGTGCTTCTCAAACCCTCCCATCGCAGGCAAGTCATGTCTTGGCTCAAGCGAGTCAACCGGCTCGGCCAGCGACTGGGCGATTTCGCCCTGACGGTATCGCTGCATCGGTCGGGCAGGTGCTATGAGGCACAGGCGACCGTTCACGACGCCGCCGGGAATTTCGGCGTGCGCTTCCGCCAGCACGACTGGCGCCATGCCGTCCGTCATCTCGTTCGCGCACTTTCACTGAAGCTTTCGATGCAGCGACTCACTATGGACTGACATCCCGGGAGGGCCGTTCCGCACGGCCCTTCGTTGGGTTCGTTGATTTGTATCAGTGGCGCCGAGTTCCGGCCGTTTGTAGCCGCGATCGCCGATCGCGGTCCCGGCCGTGCAGAAGCACGG
>JBIOJL010000289.1:0-7860 GCA_044450885.1 Tepidisphaerales bacterium | reverse complement strand
TTCTGCCCGAGCTGGTGGCACGCTTGGCGGACGTTCTCGGTGATGCCCAGGTTGGCCATGGTGTTGGCCAAATGCGGGCCGACCAGGAACTCGGCCGAGAGATAGCTGACGGTGCGGACGTGGGTCGAGAGATGGTCCATCGTGCGCATCCAGCGCTCGAGGAGGCGGTCGCGCACGGTGTACGCGAGGGCCATGTACCAGTCGTTGCGCGTGGCGAACTGCGGGAAGCGCCCCTGGACGTAGCGCAGGTTGTCCAGGAGGCAGGTGGCGATGTCGCGCGGGCCCAGGCCGGTCCGAATGTCTAGCGGCGTGGCGATCTCCGCCAGGATGGGCTTCAACGATGCGGGCTTGGCCGAACGGGATGTCTTGGCAGGCATGGGCGTCTCCTTGTCCGGCAAATCGCTGACGACAGGAATGACTGCGGGGGTCTCCCGCGAGCTTCTTCCCATGTTAACACCACCCAGGGTCCGGTTCCAAATGAAATTACAGATTGGCTTCCATGAGGTTGGAGTAACCGGGCTGTCATAGGGCGCAGATGACGGATGCCAGCTTGCAACTGCGCGGATAAGCGGTAGGATGAGCGAATCGGTTGCAGAGACCGGGGTGTAGCTCAGCTTGGTTTAGAGCGCTTGGTTCGGGACCAAGAGGTCGCAGGTTCAAATCCTGTCACCCCGATTGCACAGAAGTGACCCGCCGAACCCGACTTAGCGTACCTCCCCGCGTCGGGCAGTGCGGCTCAATTCAGGAGGCCTCAGCATGCAACACTGTATCTCTCGCCGGAATTTCCTGTGGACTGCCACCGCTGTGACCGCGTCCGGCAAACTGCTCTACGCCCAGGAGCCGCCGGCTGCGGTGTCGCCGCCGCCCGTCACATCGGCCGCGCCCGCGGACGCGGCCGCACGCCGATCCGTCGTGGGCCTGGCCAGTGGCGAGAGCCGGCGCAAGAACATCTTCGAGTCGCTGGTGGCCATCGAGGACCAGATCCTGCCGGTGCTCAAGACCAGGAAGTACGTGGTCCTCAAGCCGAACATCGTGAACACGGTGAATCAGCTTGCCTCCACCAACGTCGATGCGCTTCACGGCATACTGGATTTTCTCGGGCCGCGATTCAAGGGCCCGGTGGTGATCGCCGAATCGTCGGCCGGCTTCACCACGGAAGGATACGACCACTTCCGCTACAATCAGGTGGTCGGCGAGCACAAGCCGCTGCCGATCAGCCTGGTCGACCTGAACGAGGAAGGCAAGTACGCCACGCACACCATCCTCAACGGCGACCTCCACGCCGTGCCCGTCCGGCTGGCGGCCCGGCTGCTTGATCCCGACGCCTACATCATCTGCTCGGCCATGCTGAAGACGCACAACACGGTGGTGGCCACCCTCTCCATCAAGAACATGTGCCTCGGCGCGCCGCTGCACAGCCCACAGAAGGAAACCCAACGCTGGAATGACAAGCGTCTATACCACGGCGGCGTGCGCCAGACCCATGTCGACATCATGCTCACCGCCCAGAAGCTTCAGCCATGCTGGGGTGCGGCGGTGATCGACGGCTACGAAGGAATGGAAGGCAACGGGCCCAACGACGGCACGCTCGTCCCGTCGCGCCTGGCCATCGCTTCGACCGACTACATCGCCGCCGACCGCGTGGGCATCGCGACCATGGGCATCGATCCGACTTGGGTCGGATACCTGAACTTCTGCGCCCAGTGCGGCCTGGGCCAGAACGATCTGGCCAGGATCGACATCCGCGGACCCAAGCTGGCCGACGTGACCAGGAAATACCGCATGTCCGACGACATCCAGCGCGAACTGCGCTGGATGGGTCCGATGAAGGAAGTCCCGGAGAAGATGGGTTGACGGCTTCGGCGGGCTGCGGTTGTACCACCGGGCCGGACCCGGCGTCATGCCCCGGTGGGTTGCTGGTGTCTCCGTGGATCGGTGGCGGCGATGATCTCGCTGACCCCTTTCTGATTGAATCCCTTGAAGCCGTCATTTCGTTCGAGATTCTCCAGGTGGGAGCCGATCGCGCCATTCCGGCGGAATTGTCCGGCCTGCTCGGGCGTGAGCTGGCGTGATTCCAGCAGCCGCGCGATGCGGTCCTCGCGCACCGGCCAGCGCTCGCCCTCGGTGAACGCCTGCCGCAGATACGAGAAGTCCGTGAAGGGCTTCATCACCTGGATGCGTTCCCTGGTCCGCAACTGCTCGCGCACGGCGTCGAAGTCGAACTGGCATTCCAGGTGGTGCATGCCGGCCTGCAGGAACGATTCGCCGTGCAGCGCGCACCACAGACCGACCGTGCCCAGTTCGTGGCGCGGCGGCAGTTGCTGATGGGCGAAATCTTCCAGCAGTTCGTCCGGTGCCAGATCCACATCAGCGAAGATGACCACGCCGGCGTCGGGTTGCTCCAGGACTTGCGCCCCCCAGCCGGCCTCGCGGCTGGCGTAGAACCGCTCGCGGACGTGGAAGCCGAGCGTCTCGAAGAAAGCGATCAGGCTCGCGAAGTGCGAGCGCGACGAGCGATAGGTGTGGTGATCGTGATTGGCCCAGCCCATGCCCAGCCGATCCTGGCGCCCCTTCTGCACCTGGCCGGCACGGTTGCGCCGCTGCCAGAATTCCCGTTCAGCAGAGAAGAAGAGATCCGCGGCGTAATCGCGCCCGAGGTCAGCGATCGCAGCGGCGATGAGCCGGCGGGCTTCGGCGAAGCCGTCAGCATCGCCGGCGAAGTCGCGGCGGCGCAGGCGGAACTGCTCGAGATGATGCAGCACTCGGGCCGACGCTGTGGCGGACCAGTCGGGCGACTCGAAGCCGCGATACCCGTGCCTCTCGATGATCCACAATTCGCTGCTGTCGCCGGCAAAGACGCGGGCGCGCCGCAAGGGTGACAGGGGCGTGCCTTCGATCGCGGCTAGCATCCCCGCGACCGCGAGGAAATCCACGACGGATTCAACCTTGATCGCCACCCGCACGAGCGGGCCGGCGTCGAGAATCACGCGTGGGAACATCCCTTGCTCGTGTTCGAAGCAGCGCGGCGCCGCGGGCGCTGGCCGGGGAAGATATCCGGCGGCCAACAGATCGTGCTGCCGGTCCGGCGAATCCGGCAGGGTGACGTGATCGATCCAGTCAAAGAAACGCGTGCCGGTCTCGTGGCGCAGGCGCACGGCCAGATCGGCAGCATCGGGGGTGCGCGCAAGGAAGTCCCCGACAATGGCATCCAACAGCTTTCGTGCGTCTGGTTGCGGTGTCCAATGGAACGCCTTCAAGTCGTTGGCGGTCGTCATGGCTGCCTCTAATAATCATAGGACCGCCAATCCCACAACCTGTCGCAAATTTTACCGGCCAGGAGCCGATCTACACGATGTATTCTATAGTCAGGAGCCTGGGGCCTGATATTGAAGTGCATCCGCAATCGAGGCGACGATGGATCGGATTTCCGACACAATGGAATGGATCGAGACTCAGCGACAGCGGATGTGTCGCCTGGTCACGGAGTGGTCCAGCCTGAACACCGGGAGCTACAACCGGGCCGGGCTCGACCGGTGCGCCGACGCGATTGCCGGGGAGTTCTCGCCGCTGGGCGGCGACATCGAGTTCGTCGATCTGCCGCCGCAGGTCTGCATTGATTCCAGCGGCAGCACATTCCAGCGCCGGCTGGGTCGCGCCATTCGCATTCGCAAACGGCGTGGCTCGGGTTTGCCGGTCTTTCTGGGGATTCATTACGACACGGTTTTTGGGCCGGACGACGGGTTCCAGAACACGGAGTTGCTGGATGAGAACACGCTGCGCGGGCCGGGCGTCGCCGATGCCAAGGGCGGATTGGTGGTGATGCGGGTGGCCCTGGAGGCGCTGGAGCGTAGCGGCCTGGCCGAGGGGATTGGATGGGAGGTGTTCATCAACCCCGACGAGGAGATCGGCTCGCCGGGTTCGGCGCCGCTGCTGGCGGAGATGGCCAGGGACAATGCCCTGGGTCTGCTGTACGAGCCGGCCCTGGAGGATGGCGCGCTGGCCGGCGCCCGCAAGGGCTCGGGGAATTACACGGTGGCGGTGCGCGGGCGCGAGGCGCACGCCGGGCGGGACTTCCATACCGGCCGCAATGCGATCCACGCGCTGGCCGAACTGATCGTGGGGCTGAATCAACTCAACGGCGGCGCCGAGGGCGTCACGGTCAACGTCGGCCGGATCGAAGGCGGCGGGCCGGTGAACGTGGTGCCGGCCCTGGCGATCGGGCGGTTCAACGCGCGGGTGACCACCCCCGAACAGCAGCGCTGGCTGACCGCGAGGATCGACGAATTGATCGGGCAGATCGCGCGCCAGGATGGCATCCGCGTCGAACTTCACGGCGGGTTCGCCTCGCCGCCAAAACTGGTGGACGAGCCGATGCGGCAATTGCTGGAGTCGGTGGCTTCCTGCGGCCGGGAACTGGGCATCCCCATCCACTGGCGGAGCACCGGCGGTGCGTGCGATGGCAACAAACTGGCCGCGGCGGGGCTTGTCAACGTTGACAGCCTGGGCGTGCGCGGCGGGCATCTTCACAGCAACCGGGAGTTTCTCATCTTGGACAGCCTCACCGAGCGGGCCAGGCTCTCGGCGTTGCTGCTGATGAAACTCGCCAGCGGTGAAATCGACTGGCCGCCGAAGAAAGTCGAGGCGATTCCATGACACGACTCGTGGCCGAGTCCAACGCGGCTAAAATCTCGCGGCGGTGGAACGTGTTTGGGTGGCATGGGCAAGTACTCTTGCCCGTGTCCTGGACCGCCAGATGATTTGAGCCGCGCAGGACGAGCAACTGGCGGAGACGCTGCTGCAGGTTGCCGCTACAATTTAGCGAGGATGGTGTCTATGGTGATCCGGCCGGTCAAGCTCGGCGACCTCGACGACCTGCTCGAACTGGCGGGCATGGCCGGCTTCGGCCTGACCACGCTTCCCAAGGACCGCGAGCTGCTCCGCAAGCGCATCGTCAAGTCTCAACGCAGCTTCGAGAACCTGGGCGATGAACCCGGCGGCGAGAATTGCCTGTTCGTGATGGAGGACCGCGAAACCGGCAAGATCGTCGGCACCTGCGGCATCGTCTCCAAGGTCGGCGGCTTCGAGCCGTTCTACGCCTACCGGGTCGAAACCAGCGTGCATCAGTCGGCCGATCTGGGCGTGCGCAAGGAAATCCGGACGCTCCACCTGGTGGCCGAGCACAACGGTCCGGCGGAAATCTGCAGCCTCTTTCTCTCGCCGGCGTATCGCAAGGACGGCAACGGGCGGCTGCTGTCACTGTCGCGGTTCCTGTTCATGGCCGAGCATCCCCAGGCATTTGACCCGCTGGTGATCGCCGAGATGCGCGGCGTCATCGACGATGCGGGGCGCTCTCCCTTCTGGGATGCCCTCGGCAAGCACTTTTTCGAAGTGGAACTGCCGAAGGCGGACTATCTCAGCATCATCAACAAGCGGTTCATCGCCGACCTCATGCCCAAACATCCCATCTACATCCCCCTGCTTCCGCCCGAGGCCCAGAAGGTCATCGGCCAGGTACACCAGCAGACGCTGCCCGCGCTGAAACTCCTGGAGGGCGAAGGATTCCACCTCAACGGGCACGTCGACATCTTTGAGGGCGGGCCGGTGGTGATCTGTCCGCTGGCCCGGATCCGGTCGGTGCGGGACAGCCGCGCCGCCACGGTCGGCGAGGTGACGGATCGGCCGGTGGAATCCGAATGGCACATCATCGCCAACACACGGGCCGATTACCGCGCCGTGCAGGATAAGATTGAGACGGCCGCGGACGGCGGCGTCCGCCTGTCGCGACGCGTCGCCACGATGCTCGAGGTGGCCGTCGGGGACACGGTCCGCTACGTTCCCTCCAAGCCGCCTCCCGTACGCCCCGAGCCCGATGAAGGACTGACGTCGTTATGACTACCGCCGGACATCATTTCGTCGCCGGCGGGTGGATCGAGGGCGAAGGACCTGAGTTCTCCTCCATCGACCCCGCCACGGGGGAGCCCGTCTGGCAAGGGCACGCCGCCAGCGCCGGCCAGATCGATCGGGCGGTCGGCGCTGCGCGAACGGCGGCCGAAACATGGGCGGCGACCGATCCGTCCCATCGCACCAGTTGCCTGAATGCCTTCGCGGAATCGCTCAAGGGACGCGCGGATGAATTGGCGCTGGCCATCTGCCGTGAAACCGGCAAACCCCGTTGGGAGGCCCGGGAGGAAGTGGGCGCGATGATCAACAAGGTCCCGCTGTCCATCCAGGCCCATCAGGAGCGACGGGCGGAAGTCACCCTGGACCTGGGCGCCATGCGGGGTATCACCCGTTTCAAGCCGCACGGCGTTGTTGCGGTCTTCGGCCCCTTCAACTTCCCCGGCCACCTTCCCAACGGTCACATGGTCCCGGCGCTGCTGGCCGGCAACTCCGTTGTCTTCAAGCCCAGCGAACTCACTCCCCTCGTCGCTCAGCTCACGATCGAAATCTGGCGCGCCGCCGGCCTGCCCGCTGGGGTCATCAATCTCGTGCAGGGTCCTCGCGAGACCGGCGCGCAACTGGCCGCCCACCCCGGGCTCGACGGGCTCTTCTTCACCGGCAGCGTCGCCGCGGGCCAATCGCTGCAACGGCTCTACTGCGGACATCCTGGCAAGATACTGGCGTTGGAGATGGGCGGGAATAATCCCCTGGTGGTCTGGGATGTCGACGACCTGGAAGCGGCCGCATCCGTCACCATCCAATCAGCCTACCTCACCGCCGGCCAGCGGTGCAGTTGCGCGCGGCGGCTGATCGTCCCGCTCGGACCCAAGGGCGATCGTTTCGTCGATACCCTCACCAAGATGATCCGGCGGATCCGTGTGGGCGCGTACACGCAAACCCCCGAGCCGTTCATGGGCCCGGTCATCTCCGCCGCCGCCGCGGAACGGCTGCTCGCGGCGCAGGATGGTCTCGTTCGCCGCCGCGCCATCCCCATCCTCGAAATGGAACGACTCGGCCCGTCTCCGGCGATGCTCTCGCCGGGTTTGCTCGACACCACCGGCGTCGACACCGAAGACGTGGAACTCTTTGGGCCGCTCCTGCAACTCGTCCGCGTCCCCGATTTTGAACGGGCGATCATCGAGGCCAACCGCACCCGCTACGGCCTGGTGGCCGGCATCCTGACCGATGACCCGGAACTGCACGAGACCTTCTACCGCAAGGTCCGCGCCGGCATCATCAACTGGAACCGGCCGACCACGGGAGCGAGCAGCAAACTGCCCTTCGGCGGGGTGGGCCTCAGCGGCAACCATCGTCCCAGCGGCTTCTGGGCGGTGGATTACTGCTCTTATCCGGTGGCGTCGCTGCAGCAGCCGAAACTGCAACGGCCCGACCCGCCGCGGCCGGGGATGGACCAATGACACCAACTGGCCACGAGGTCAACTTCGACGGCATCGTGGGGCCCACCCACAACTACGCCGGCCTGGCCTGGGGCAACCTGGCATCCCAGGAGCACGGCGGCAGCGTCTCCAACCCTAGGGCGGCGGCGCTGGAGGGACTGGCGAAGATGAAACTGCTGGCCGACCTGGGCCTGAAGCAGGCGGTGCTTCCCCCGCAGGAGCGGCCGGATCTGGAGGCATTGCGGCGTTTGGGATTCTCCGGTTCGGACGGCCAGATCCTGGAAAGAGTGCATACGGCCGATCCGATTCTCCTGGCGGCGTGCAGCAGTGCCTCGAGCATGTGGGCCGCCAATGCGGCGACGGTTTCCCCCAGCGCCGACACCGCCGACCAGCGGGTCCATTTCACCCCCGCAAACCTCGTCAGCCAGTTGCACCGCTCGCTGGAGGCCCAGCCGACGTCGATCATCCTCAAGCGGATCTTTCAGGATGATGGCTGTTTCGTGCATCATCCGCCCCTGGCCGG
>JBIOJL010000288.1:0-7929 GCA_044450885.1 Tepidisphaerales bacterium | reverse complement strand
TACCACCGCCGCCTCCGCGAGACCGTCGGCGGCTCGGGTTTCCCGGCCATCGCCGTCAGCCGCGACTACATCCTCCGCCTGCGCGACGAGATGGGCATCGACGAGACCCGCATGCGGGCGATCTATCCGGGCATCGAGTGGCCGGCCGCGGACGACGTCCCGGCGTTCGAGGTGCTGGCGCCCAAGTTCCCCAAGCTCAGCCGCGACCTGCCCATCGTCACCTACATCGGCCGGCAGGATTCGGAAAAGGGGATCGACCTGCTGCTGTATGCGACCAAGATGCTGCAGGAAAAGGGAATCCGCATGCAACTGGTGATCTGCGGCGGCACGAGCTTCGGACAGCGCTATCGCGATGTTCTGAAACACATCGCCGAGCACCTCCGGGTGACTGTCCACCATCGCCGGCGGATTCCCGGCGAGATGCGCGACGCCCTGTACCACTACAGCCGCTGCATCGTCTATCCGTCAATCCACCGCGAGCCGTTCGGGCTGGTGGCGGCCGAGGCGATGAGCCGCGGCACGCCGGTGCTGGTTCCGGATATCGGCGGCATCACGGAAGCAATCCGCTGGAACGGCCAGGCCGGCGGGCTGACGTTCCGCTCGTGGGACTCGGCCGACCTGGCAAAACAACTTGAGCGGCTGTTGACCGACGATGCTCTGCACGCCGAGTTGGCCGCGAATACCAGGGGAATCGCGGCGAATTTCACCGTCGAGAAGATGACCGACCGGGTGCTGGAGCACCTGGGGCTGGCTGCGGCAGGTTCGGAGTTCACGCTTCAGCGTGTTCTCCCCTCGATTCCGCGAGAAGATAAGACAATCTGAACCTTGGACTCCGAACTGCGGCCCATCCCTGAAGCAACGGAGCAACGGATATCGGGGTCGCAATTGAGCCGGTGGTTTGATAGACTCAAATGCAATGCAGCATCGGTTCGGGCATACTTCGGCGGCAAGACGCGCACCGGTGACGCCGCTGCGCGCGGGCGCTGGCGCGCTGGCGGGCGTTGCCGTCGCGCTGGTGCTGTATTTCTCGATCGGGCGCGGCAATGACGAGGTGCCGCCGTGGATCACCCTGCCGCCCGGCGCCGTCGTCAAGGTCAGCGCCGCGGCCCCGGAGGACGAGACCCGTGGGGCCGTGCGTTATTACCTGCGATACGAGTTGCCGGGAGATCCGGCCACCGTGCTGGTGCAATTCACCGGCGGCATTGCCCAAGCCACATGGGATCCGGGCGTGCCGCGCCTCGCGACCCACGACGATCTCGGGCTGCGGAGCAACTGGCCGGCCTGGGTCAGGGAGCAAATGTACCGCGTCCCGGACGTCTCGGCCGGCCGTGCCATGAGCGGCCGCACGACGACCGAGTGGCTCCATGCCTACGCCTGGCCGACGCAAGCAGCGTGCGTGGTGGAACTGGTGCAGGAAGTCCAGGCCAACCGCGGCACCACGCAGCACTCGGCAAAACCAGACGAATATTGATGCCCGCGGACCTGATCGCGTCCCGGTGCATCAGGTCTGGTGGTCCTCCTACCAGAGTTCATTCTCCCGATTTCAATATGCCGGCAGCTCGTACTCGCTTGAGGTAATCGACAAGCTGATCCAGCGTTCCCTTGAATTCCTGCTGCATGGAGCCGCGCCCGTCCTCGAAGGTTTTCCGCTCCAACTCCGTCGCGTTGATCGGGAACCCGCGCAGGGCGACCGTCGTCTTGCCATCCTGATCGGTGAACGTGAGCACGTTCAGCACCTCCAGCGGCCAGGTTGCGCTGAACGGGTGCCGGACCGGGTTGCCGTGCTCACCGGCGAAGGAGACCACGAACACCAGACGCTCGGGCGCAACAATTTCGCGATAGACAAACTTGCCCCACATATCCCGGCCATCCGGTGCTCGCATGCAGTAGTGAAAGACGCCGCCCGGGCGAAGATCCAGCTTGCACACGCGCATCGTGAACCCCTTCGGCCCCCACCACTCGGCCAGGCGCTCCGGCTCGGTCCACGCCTTGAAGACCCGTTCGCGCGGCGCGTCGAAGACGCGCGTGAGGGCGAATTCCCTGTCTGCGATCATCCCTTGTAGATGCTCCGCAAGCCGAGCCAGGGTCTGCTTGCCGCCTTCGATGGCCCCGAATTTCTCCACGGTCAGTTTGCGCACTTCGGCCGTCTCAAACAGCGCCCGCATGGTGACTTTGGTCTTGCCTCCCTGCTCCTCGAATGTCACCGTCGCCTGAAACCGCGGACCCGAAACGTGGTCGTAGACCAGGAGCTCGGGCTTGACGATCTCGAGGTAGACGATCTTGTTCTGGTAGTCGACGCCATCGGGACCGTGCATGATGAATCGCCAGACGCCGCCCGGTCGCACATCCATCTCGTGGATGGTGTTCGTGAAGCCGTTCGGCCCCCACCAGTGGGCAACGTGCTTTGGGTCGGTCCACGCGTCGAACACAAGTTCCCGCGGCGCATCGTAGATGCGTGTGGTGACGATTTCCCGATCGGCCGCGTTCGTCGCGTCTCCAGTGCTGCCCATCATCTGTTGGTTCATGTCTTGCTCCTGCTATCGTAGCTTAGGCCGGCAGCCGGACTTCGGGCAACGACGACTCTCCCGTATCATGAGTCGAGTGAAGAACATGAATCCTCATCCCCATGCGATCCTGGCCCGCATCCGGCTCCTCTTCTCGCTGGCGCTTTGCGTCGCGCCTGTCATCGCGGCCGGCCAGACAACCCGGCCGTTTGTCCATCCCGGGCTGCTGCATGGCCGGGCCGATCTGGAACTGATCAAGCGGAAGGTGGCCGCGGGCGAGGAGCCCTGGAAGAGCGGCTTCGAGAAACTGCGGGCAGCCGCACAGTCGCGTGCGGACTGGCGGCTGCGCGGCCCGTTCGACGTCGTCTCGCGCGATCCGGGAGGGAGCCTGCACGATGCCGAGATGGTGCAGGATGGCAACGCCGCGTATCAGAACGCGCTGATGTGGTGCATCACCGGCGACGAGGCCCACGCGAGGAAGGCGGTCGAAATCCTCGACGCCTGGGGCTCCAGGCTCAAGAAGATGGAAGGCCGCGACGTCCAACTGGCCGCGGGGCTGGATGGGTTCAAGTTCGTCAATGCGGCCGAGTTGATGCGGCACACAAATGCCAAATGGCCGGCGCAGGATGTGCGGCAGTTTGAGAAGATGCTCAGGGAAGCCGTCTATCCGCCGATCAAGGACTTCGCCACTTTCGCCAATGGCAACTGGGACGGAGCTTGCATCAAGACCATGATGGCCATCGGCGTCTTCTGCGACGACCGCGCGATCTTCGACCGTGCGGTCGACTACTTCCACAATGGCTCGGGCAACGGCCGGCTGACGCACTACATCATCAACGAGACCGGCCAGTGCCAGGAGAGCGGCCGCGACCAGCAGCACACGCAGTTGGGGCTGGGACAATTGGCCGATGCCTGCGAGGTCGGCTGGCATCAGGGCCTGGACATGTACGGGGCCGACGGCAACCGCCTGCTTGCAGGTTTCGAGTACACCGCGAAGTACAACCTGGGCAACGAGGTGCCCTTCGTCGCCCACACGGACACGACGGGCAAGTACAAGCAGACGGCCATCTCAACCCAGGGCCGTGGCCGGCTTCGGCCGATCTATGAGATGGTCTGGAACCACTACCAGAACCGCAAAGGCACCCATGCGCCGTACACGCGGCAGGCCGCCGACAAAATCCGCCCCGAGGGCGACGGTTACGGGGCCGATCAACCCGGCTTCGGCACGCTGTTGTTCACCCGGCCGGCTGAATCGGGCCGGAAGATGACGGGCCCATGAGCGTTTTGCGTCTGAACTTGTGAACGGCACCACACGGCCTGCGGTGGCGACCCATTCGGCGGGCCGAATCCCCGCGCATCCGGGAGGGCCGTGCTCCTGCACGGCCAGACCGCGATCGGCGATCGCGGCTACAAGGACTGCGGCCCTCCCTAAGAATTGGGCAGGCCCGCTCAGATTCCGGCCCCGTTGATCCGATAACAAGAAGAGAACGATGCTCGACTTCGTCACGAACATCCTGCGCGGCCACCCGACCGCCTCCGCGGCGGCGGAACCTGCAACGGCCACGCTGCCTGAACCTGCGCCCGCGGAGACGGACCCGCTCGCCACCATCGGTGTTCGGCATTGTCAGCGTCTCCCGGATACCGCCGGTGAGAACACCGGCGGCACTCCATGCGGTGGCCGACCGGGGCCGCTCGACATCGACGCCCTGCTCGGCCGGCCGGCCGTGTCGCTGGATACGCCGGAATTACAGCGGTTCCTGGCCGGCAAAGTCATTCTCGTCACCGGGGCAGGGGGGTCCATCGGCTCGGAAATCTGCCGGCAGATGATGCGCTTCTGCCCGGCGCGGCTGGTGTTGCTCGACCAGGCCGAGAATGCCCTGTTTGAGATCGACCGCGAACTCCGCGAACGCTGGGTCGGCGCGGAACTCGTGCCGGTCGTCGCCGACATCGGCGACGCGGTACGGATCGGCAACATTTTTCGTAAGCACCGGCCGGAAGTCGTCTTCCATGCCGCGGCACACAAGCACGTGCCTATGATGGAATCCAACCCCGGCGAGGCCATCAAGAACAACGTCCTGGGCACCAAGACCGTCGCCGACGCCGCCCTGGCCAACGGCACCGCCGCGTTCGTGCTCATCAGCACCGACAAGGCCGTCAACCCCACCAGCGTCATGGGGGCGGCCAAGCGGTGTGCGGAGTTGTACGTGCAGTCACTAAACAGGGGTTCAGGATTCAGGGTTCAGGGTTCAGCCAATATGGTACTGACCACTGAACCCCGAACCCCGAACCCTGGCACCCGGTTCGTCGCCGTGCGCTTCGGCAATGTGCTCGGCTCTTCCGGCTCGGTCGTGCCGATTTTCCAGAAACAGATCGCGGCCGGCGGCCCGGTCACCGTCACCCATCCCGACATGAAGCGGTTCTTCATGACCATCCCCGAGGCCGCCCAACTCGTGATGCAGGCGGCCGCCATCGCCAGAGGCGGCGAGATCTTCGTGCTCGACATGGGCCAGCCCGTGCGAATCCTGGATCTTGCCGGAGAAATGATCCGCCGCAGCGGATTGACCGTGGACGAGGACATTCAGATCGTGTTCACCGGCACCCGCCCCGGCGAGAAACTCTACGAGGAACTGGCCAACGACACCGACCGCACGGCACCCACAAGCCACGAGAAAATCAGGGTTTGGGAACTGCCCCCGGCCACGCCCGAGCAAGCCCACGAGATGGTCCGGATGCTGTCGGCGGTGACCGACGCTTCCGGCGATGAAGTCCGCCTGGCCCTCAAGCGCTTCGTCCCCGAATACCAGTCGCCAGCCCTGCCCGTGCCCCCAATGCGCGTCGTCTGCGACTCCGCCGCTGCATGAGACGCTCGGGGAACCACTCCGCAGAATGCCCTCACCCCGGCCCTCTCCCAGTGGGAGAGGGAGAAGAGATCAGCGTCAACTACTGACCACTGACTACGGACCACCAACTACCGACCACTGACTACGGACTACTGACTTCCTCCAGCAACCCGTCCCGTAATTCTCAAGATATCAATACCGTCTATCCGATGAGGTAATCCGAAACAGTGCATTTCCAGTGCACCGGCGGCCAAGGGAAGGGCCGTTAGTCGGATCACGGAAGAGGCCATCCATGCGTACGATCGCGATCATCAACCAAAAAGGCGGTTGCGGAAAGACCACGACGAGCATCAATCTCGCGGCCTGTCTCGCAAGAATGGGCTACAAAACACTCCTGGCCGACATGGACCCGCAAGGTCACTGCGGCGTGGGGCTCGCCGTGCCCGAAGAGCAAATCGAGCGCACCATCTACAACTGCCTCATCGAACCCTCCGACGGCAAAGTCGCCCGCATTCCGGACGTCGTCTGGCAGATCGCCTCCGACTTCGATCTTGCTCCCGCCAACATCCAGCTCGCCGCCTTCGAACAGGTTTTCGCCGGCCGGCCCGGCCGCGAAGACCGTCTCCGCCCGGCGCTCGAGGTCGTCGCCTCTACGTACAAGTGGTGCATCATCGACTGCCCGCCGTCGGTCGGACTCCTGACCTTCAACGCCCTGCAGGCTTGCGACGAAGTCATCGTGCCGGTGGAGACCGGCTTCTTCTCGCTGCACGGCCTGGCCCGGATGATGGAGACGCTCGACGTCATGCGCCAGAAATGCGGCCGCGACATCCCCGTCCGCGTGCTGCCGACCCAGTACGACACCCGCACCAAGCTCGCCCGCGAGGTGCTCTCGGAACTCCGCAGCAAATTCCGCGACCGCCTGATGACCTGCACCATCAACTTCAACACCAAGCTGAAAGAGGCCGCCAGTTTCGGCCAGCCCATCACCGAATACGACCCCGCCTCCCGCGGCTACAAGGACTTTGTCACCCTGGCACGCGAGCTGATGGGCAATTTCCAGGCCGAGCCCGATCCGACCTCGCCCGACCTGCTCTCGCGGCCGGCGGAGCTGGTGCAGCGCGCCAAGCAGCTCGCCCAACTCACCAACCTGCAGTTCGGCCGGACCGCGTCGCCCCAGCCTGCGGGCGATGCCGGCGGCGGAGTGGCCGTCGCCGAGCCGGAGACGGACACCGAGGTGGAGATGTTGCCCGGTTCGCCGGTGCTGGCCGAAGCGGCCGAGGCCGCCCAAGACGCCCGCGAAGAGGCGACGCAGCAGAAGATCCGCGCGTTCTACGGCGTGAAACGCGTCGGCACCGAGATGGTGTTTGCGACACGCTTCGAGTCGGCCAGCCGCGTTTGCGTGGCCGGCGACTTCAACGGCTGGTCCGCCGAGATGCACCCCATGGCCCCGGGCGCTCACGCCGGCGAGTTCGGCGTGGCCCTCACGCTGCCCAGGGGACGCTATCGCTACCGGCTGGTTGTCGACGGGAAATGGATCACGGACCCCAACAACCAGTATGTCGAGACCAACCAGTTCGGCGAGTTGAATAACGTGATCGAGGTCGAGTAGGGAACATGTCCAGCGCTCCCAGTCACCCAGCATCCCTGTCGGAGATCAGCCACCTGTTCCTGAGTTCGCTCAGGAGCCGGCAGACTGGAGGGGCGCCCCGCCCCAAACGCATTCCGCCGCCCAGGGAACCCAGCGTCGATCTGACCCCGGAAGAGTTCGAGCAGGTCATCAAGCCCGACAACGCCACCGCCGAACTGCCGGTCCCGCCGGTCAAAGCCGTCCTGGCCTCGCATTTCGGCGCCGGACAAGCCGATGCCCTCCAAAAGTACGCGGGCTCGCTGGCCGCGGCCGGCCGCCGCGTTGGCTTGATCGTCATCGACGCCGCCGAATTCCGCATCCAGACATTCGAAGCCGGCGACGCAGAGGCTCACGAGGCAGCCGTCGGCCAGCGCTTCGATCCGCGCCTGATCCGCGATGCCATCAACGAACTCAACTGCGACCTGGACCTGTGGCTCCTCGCCGTGCTCAACCCGCGCCTCCCCGAGTCGCGGAACCTGCTCCGCAAGATCCAGCACTGGACCCTGCTGACCGGCTGCGACCACGAAGCTGTCGTCTCGGCCTATCGCACGCTCAAGAGCGTCGAAGACATCGCCCGTCCGCGGCTGTCGCTGGCGACGGTGGTGCCGCATCAGCCCGCCGAGGCCGAAGCCACCTTCCGCCGCCTGGCGGGCGTGGCCTCGCAATTCCTCGACTGGGGCGTCGACCACGAACCGGCCGTGCAACAGTCCGCCAGGGTCTGCCGCTGCGACGTGATCCGGATTTCCGTCCCGGCCGGCAGCGAATGTCAGGCGCCCGGCGCGCATTGGCAACTGGTGGAAGCACTGCTGGAACAGGCGAAGTTTGCCCCGGCGATCGAGACCACTTCCCCCAAGGCAGCGCCCGCCAACGACCCCGTGCCGGCTCCCGTCCCGGCTACATCAAAAGATATCGACCAAAACCTTCCGCGCCGCTTGCCGCCATCCCCCCAGCCCGCGGC
>JBIOJL010000287.1:0-7941 GCA_044450885.1 Tepidisphaerales bacterium | reverse complement strand
CCATTCCCTTGGACCATGCGTACGCGGGACTGCTGGCAATCGGGGCCGTGAGCGGGAGTAGCTCGCGGGGTTCCCCGGTCGGACTCAAGCCGACGTTCGACAATGGGGCAACAACACAGGCGGGGACGCCTGTGCTACAATAGTTCAGCCGCTCAGCGTTTCCGCGGCTTGCGCAATCGCCGCAGGAACGCCGCATGCTGGGACGACGCGGCGCCGCGGTCGACGGCCGCCAGCAGCGCGGGGAGATCTCCGCGCAGCAGCGCCGGCACATCCAGCCACAGGCCGGGAAACGCCTCGCTCTTGAGCAGCGGATGGCCGTTGCTGCCGCCGCGAAGCTTCTCGTAGTCGCCGTTCCGCAGCGCGAACCAGTCCACTTCGGCATCCTCCACGCGCCAGACGAGGTACTCGCGGACCCGGTTGCGCCGGTACGCGTTCTTCTTGTCGTGCAGATCGATGCTCACTGACGATGCGGCCACTTCGCAGACCAGATCGGGCGGGCCACTGATGTAGCCATCGGCGTCAGCTTCCGCCGCCCCGCCGGCCGATGGCGGCAGAAGCAGGAACAGGTCGGGTTGAACTTCGTTGTCCTCGTCGAGACGGACGGTGGAATTATCGCCTATTGGCCCGACACCCGGCGTTAGTGCGACGTAGTGCCCGAGCCAGATTGTCAAATGGGCGTGAGGCTGTCCGTGATGCGTGACACGTACCGGTGATGGCATATAGACAACCCCTTCGATCAGTTCCGCTTTCTTGAGATGCGGCATCCGCTCGTATCGGCGGTGGAACTCCTCGCGCGTGAGCCGATCACCGTTGGCCAGTGGAGGAAATGGAGTCGCCGGGGGTGGATGTGGTTGAGCAACGCGCATGCGAAGATTATACCTCGCGGTGGCGATGAATGTCGATGGCGATCAAGCACCCAGAAAAATCAGAACAGCTTGATATACGCCAGATCGCTCTTGCCCATCAGCGCCTGGTCCACGCCGCGGGCGGCCTGGCGGCCTTCGCTGATGGCCCAGACCACCAGCGACTGGCCGCGGCGCATGTCGCCGGCCGCGAAGACTCCCGGCACGCTGGTCTGGTAGTTCTCGTCCACCAGCACGTTGCCGCGCGGGTCGAGCTTCAGCCCGAGCTGCTGGATCGGACCATCGTGCTCGGGCGAGACAAAGCCCATCGCCAGCAGGCAGAGGTCGCAGTCGAGCTCGAACTCGCTGCCGGGGACTTCCTTCATCTGCATCCGGCCGGCATCGCCCTTGACCCACTCCAGGCGGATGGCGTGGAGCCTGGTCACCACGCCGTCCACGCCCGTGAACTTCCTGGTGTTGATGGCGAAATCGCGCACGTCCTGCCCGGCGAGTTCGATTGCCTCTTCGTGGGCCGACGACGTGCGGAAGATCATCGGCCAGTACGGCCACGGCGCCACGCCGGGCCCGCCGCGGTCCTGCGGTGGCTTGGGGAGCAGTTCGAACTGCTTGACCGACTTGCACCCCTGGCGGATGGCCGACCCGAGACAGTCCGCGCCGGTGTCGCCGCCGCCGATGATGACGACATGTTTGCCCTTGGCGTCGATGAGTTTGTCGGCCGGCACCTTCTCGCCCAGCGCGATTCGGTTCCATTGCGGCAGATACTCCATGGCGTAGTAAATGCCCTTGAGTTCGCGGCCGGGGACACTCAGGTCGCGAGCCGCGGTCGCGCCGCCGCAGAGGACGATGGCGTCGAAATCGCGGCGCAAGGTCTCGATCGCCAGACTGAAGCCGATGTTGGCGTTGGTGACGAACTTGATGCCTTCCGCTTCCAGCAGCTTCACTCGGCGCTCGACGACGTGCTTTTCTAGTTTGAACTGGGGAATGCCGTACATGAGCAGGCCGCCGATGCGGTCGGCCCGCTCGTAAACCGTGACGTTGTGGCCGGCCTTGTTGAGCTGCGCCGCGCACGCCAGCCCGGCCGGCCCGGAACCCACCACCGCCACCTTCTTGCCCGAGCGCACGGCCGGCGGCTTGGGCCGGATCCAGCCCTGTTCAAACGCCCGTTCGATGATGTTCTGCTCGATGAGCTTGATCGCCACCGGCTTCTCGTTGATCCCCAGCACGCACGCTTCCTCGCACGGCGCGGGGCAGACCCGGCCGGTGAATTCCGGGAAGTTGTTGGTCTTGTGCAGCATGTCGATGGCTTCCTGCCACCGGCCCTTGTAGACCAGGTCGTTCCACTCGGGAATGATGTTGCCCAGCGGGCAGCCGTTGTTGCAGAAGGGGATGCCGCAGTCCATGCAGCGCGCGCCCTGGTCGCGGAGCTTCTGCTCCGCCATGGGCTCGTAGATCTCCAGCCAGTCCTTGACCCGCAACGACACCGGCTTTCGCGTCGGCGTCTCGCGGGCAATTTCCTTGAATCCGGTCGGCTTTCCCATAACAAACCTCTCGTCTCATTTCACCTGTCCCGCCTGCCGTTGCGCCTGCATGCGGGCCTCTTCTTCGATCCGGGTCTGGTTCTCCAGGGCGCGGCGGTAGTCGGTCGGCATCACCTTCACGAAATATCCGTAGTCGCGGTCCCAGTTGGCCAGGATGTCTTTCGCCACCGGCGAGCCGGTGAACTTCACGTGGTTCTCCAGCAGCCGGCGGATCATCCAGATGTCCTCCGGTTTGTCCGGCTTCTCGAGTTCCACCTGGTCGAGATTGCACGACTCGCGGAACGTCCCCGAGTCGTCGTAGACATACGCCACGCCGCCCGACATCCCGGCCGCGAAATTGCGCCCGGTCGGACCGATGACCACCACCCGGCCGCCGGTCATGTATTCGCAGCCGTGGTCGCCCACGCCTTCGACCACCGCGTGTACGCCCGAGTTGCGGACGCAGAACCGTTCGCCCGCGACGCCGCGGAGGTAGACCTCGCCGGCAATGCCCCCGTAGCAGATGACGTTGCCCGCGATGATGTTCTGCTCGGCCTTGAACGTCGCCTGCTTCGACGGGTAGACGGCGATGATCCCGCCGGAGAGGCCCTTGCCAAGGTAGTCGTTGGTGTCGCCTTCCAGCTCGAACAGGATGCCCTTGGCGAGGAACCCGCCAAAAGTCTGCCCGGCCGAGCCGCTGAACTTGAAGTGGATCGTCCCTTCCGGCAGCCCGGCGTGGCCGTACTTCCTGGCCACTGAGCTCGACAGCATCACCCCGACCGTCCGGTTGGTGTTCCGGATCGGCAACTCGTGATCGACCTTCTCGCCGCGCTCGATCGCGGGTGCGGCCAGCTCGATCAGCTTGTTGTCCAGCGACTTGGCCAGCCCGTGGTCCTGCTTCTGCGTGCAGTAGAGCGTGTCGCCCTTCAGCGGCTCGGGTTTGAACAAAATCGGGGACAGGTCCAGATTCTTCGCCTTCCAGTGCTGCGAGACATCGGCCACTTCGAGCATGTCCACCCGCCCGACCATCTCGTTGACCGTGCGGAAGCCCATCTCGGCCATGTATTCCCGCAGTTCCTCGGCCACGAAGAACATGAAGTTGATCACGTGCTCCGGCTTGCCCGCGAACTTCTTGCGCAGCTCGGGGTCCTGCGTGGCGATGCCCACCGGGCAGGTGTTCAGATGGCACACGCGCATCATGATGCACCCGCTGGCAATCAGCGGGGCCGTTGCAAACCCGGCCTCTTCGGCGCCCAGCATGAACGCGACGGCCACATCCCGGCCGGTCTTGATTTGGCCGTCCGTCTGCAGAGTCACCCGGCCGCGCAGCCCGTTCATCAGCAGCACCTGGTGCGCCTCGGAGATGCCCAGTTCCCAGGGAACGCCGGCATATTTGATCGACGTCAGCGGCGAAGCGCCGGTGCCGCCCGAGTCGCCGGAGATCAGGATGTGGTCGGCCTTGGCCTTGGCGACGCCGGCCGCAACCGTGCCCACGCCGACTTCCGACACCAGTTTCACCGACACCCGCGCCTGCGGGTTGGAGTTTTTCAGGTCGTGGATGAGTTGGGCCAGGTCCTCGATGGAGTAAATGTCGTGGTGCGGCGGCGGCGAGATCAGCCCCACGCCCGGCGTGCTGTGGCGCAACTTGCCGATGTAGGCGTTGACCTTGTGCCCCGGCAACTGGCCGCCTTCGCCGGGCTTGGCGCCCTGGGCCATCTTGATCTGCAGTTCGTCGGCGTTGACGAGATACTCGATGGTGGCGCCGAAGCGTCCCGAGGCCACCTGCTTGATCGCCGAGCGGCGCAGCGAGCCGTCCGGGTCGGGCGTGAACCGGCGCGGGTCCTCGCCGCCTTCGCCGGTGTTGCTCTTGCCGCCGATGCGGTTCATGGCGATCGCCAGATTCTCGTGGGCCTCGGTGCTGATCGACCCCAGCGACATGGCGCCGGTCACGAACCGCTTGACGATTTCCTTTGCCGGCTCGACCTGGTCGATCGGGATCGGCTTGCCCTTCTTGAACAGCAGCAGCCCGCGCAGCGTGCAGCGGTTGCGCGACTCGTCGTTCACCAGTTTCGCGTATTCCTTCCACGTCGCGGCACTGTTGATGCGCACCGCCTGCTGCATTTTGGCGACCGTGTCCGGGTTCCAGAGGTGGAACTCCTCGCCCTTGCGCCACTGATAGTTGCCGCCCTGGTCCAGCGTCGCATGGTCCACTTTGTTCCTCGGGAACCCGCGATGGTGCCGCGCCAGGGCCTCGGTGGCGATGATCGACAGGCCCACGCCCTGGATCCGGCTGGGCGTGTGCGTGAAGTACCGGTCGATCACCGGCTTGCTGATGCCGATGGCCTCGAAGATCTGTGCCCCGCGGTAGCTTTGCACCGTGGAGATGCCCATCTTCGACGCCACCTTGATGATTCCCTTGCCGGCCGCCTTGATGTAGTTCTTGGTCGCCTTCTCCAGCGACAGGTCCCTGGGCAGCATGCCGCTCCAGTGCAGGTCGGCGATGGTCTCGAACGCGACGTAGGGGTTGATCGCGCCCGCGCCGTAGCCGATCAGCAGGCAGAAGTGATGGGTCTCGCGGGCCTCGCCCGTCTCGATCACCAGCCCGCACTGCGTGCGGATGCCCTCGCGGATCAGGTGATGGTGTACCGCCGACGTCGCCAGCAGTGCCGGGATCGGCACGTTGTCCTTGTCCAGACCGCGATCCGAGAGGATGACGATCGTCGCCCCGTCGCGCACTTCCGCCGCGGCCTTGGTACACAACGCGTCGATCGCCTTCTCCAGTCCGGCGGCGCCGTCCGCCGTCGGGAAGAGCATCGACAGCGTCACCGACTTCATGTCCTTGACGTTGATCTCCCGCAGTTTCGCCAGTTCGGCATTGCTCATGATCGGCGTCAGCAGCTTCACCAGGTGCGCGTGCCTGGGCATCTCGCTCAGCAGGTTGCCCTCGCGGCCCAGGTAGGTGTTCAGCGACGTCACCAGCGACTCGAAGTTCGCATCCAGCGGCGGATTGGTGACCTGGGCGAAGAGCTGCTTGAAGTACGCGTACAGCAACTGCGGCTTGTCCGACAGGCAGGCCAGCGGCACATCCGTGCCCATCGCGCCCAGTGGCTCTTGGCCGGTCACGATCATCGGCGACATCAGCATGGTCACGTCTTCGACCGTGTAGCCGAAGGCATGCTGCCGGGTCAGCAACGTGTCGTGATCGGGCTGGGGCACGAAATTGGGATCGGGAAGATCGTCCAGTTCGACCAGGTTCTCCCGGACCCACGTCTTCCATGGCCGGCGGTCCACCAGTTCCTGCTTGATCTCCTGGTCGTCGACGATCCGGCCCTTCTGCATGTCGATCAGGAAGAGCTTGCCCGGCTGCAGCCGCCACTTCTTGGCGATGTTCTCGGGCGGAATCGGCAGAACGCCCACTTCGCTGGCCATAATGACGTGGTCGTCCTTGGTGACGTAGTAGCGGCTGGGCCGCAGACCGTTCCGGTCCAGCACCGCGCCGATCAGCGTGCCGTTGGTGAAGGCGATGGACGCCGGGCCGTCCCACGGTTCCATGATGCAGGCGTGGTACTCGTAGAACGCCCGCAGATCCTCGCTCATCTGGTGGTTGTGCTGCCAGGCCTCGGGAATGAGCATCAGCACCGCGTGCGGCAGCGACCGGCCGTTGACGCAGAGGAACTGCATCGCGTTGTCCAGCGTGGCCGAATCCGAGCCCGATTCGGTGACGATCGGGAACATCTTCTGCAGCTCGTCGCCGAAGATGTCGCTCTGCAGCGACCCATAGCGCGCCCGCATCCAGTTGCGGTTGCCGCGCAGGGCGTTGATCTCGCCGTTGTGGGCCAGGTAGCGGTACGGATGCGCCCGGTCCCACGACGGGAACGTGTTGGTCGAGAACCGCGAGTGGACGATCGCCAGGGCGCTCTCGAAATCCGGCTCCGACAGGTCCGGGAAATACCTCCGCAACTGCAGCGCCGTCAGCATCCCCTTGTACACGGAACGGTTGGCCGACATCAGGCAGATGTAGAACGCCGACCGGGCCTCGGGGGTGAACTCCGCCCCGAACTCGATGACGTTCTCCACCCGCTGGCGGACCAGGTACAGCCGCCGGTCAAAGTCGGCCTTGTTGAAGAACGACTCGCCCGGCGCCAGGAACATCTGCCGGATTTTCGGCTCGACTCGCTTGGGGGTCGGGCCCAGGGCATCGGAATTGACCGGCACGTCGCGCCAGCCGAGCACCGCCAGGTTGTACCCCTTGGCCACCCGTTCGAGCATCTGCTCGCAGGCCCGGCGCATGACCATTTCCTGGGGCAGAAAGACCTGCGCCACGGCATATTGGCCGAGTTTGGGCAGCGTGAAGCCCAGTTCATTGCACTTTCGCCGCAGGAAGGCGTCGGGCATGCGGATGAGGATGCCCGCGCCGTCGCCCGAGTCGGGCTCGCAGCCGCAGGCCCCGCGGTGGTCCATGTTCTCGAGGATGTGCAGGGCATCGCTGACGAGTTTGTTGGACGCGCGGCCCTTCATGTGGCAGATGAACCCGACGCCACAGGAATCATGCTCAAACTCCGGCAGATAAAGGCCCTGTGCGGGCGGTAGAGCACTGCTCATATTTCACCAAAAAGCCAAGAATGGGTCCAAAACATCCGAATTGTCCAGTATAGCAGGGATGAAGCCCGTGACAACATCCCGACTGCTTCCGGTTGATGAGGCTTTACGCGCAAAAAGAACTCATCGGCACGGCGTTCCGCCGTCCGAGCGTGGTTGGAAACCCATAACCTATCGCCCTCCGCCGTTCACTGCAAGTCAATTCCCCGCTTTGGCTGCGGCGAAGCCGCGCCGGGTTCCCTTATTGTCTCCGCGCTTCAGCCCGGCTCCGCCTCAGGATCGCCACCAGATACGCCACAATCGCCAGATTCACGCCGAGCACGAGCACCTTCGCCCACCGGAAATGGTGAAACAGTTCGTACACCTCCAGCGGGAGCAGCCCGGCCGTCGTGGTCACCGTCAGGTATTCCGCCCACCGCTTCCGCAGCAGCAGCCCGATTCCCTCGGTCGCGAACAGGGCCCCATACAGCATCGTTCCCAGTGCAATCTCCTCCATCCGCCGGTGGCTCAGGCCGGTCACCTTGGCCAGCAGCGGGTGCAGCATCCGGTTATCCGGGTCCGCCCGCACGGCACGCGCCCAGTGCCTCACCGTCGTCTCCACATCCCGCTGCAACAGCCGATGCGCCCCGGCCGCCACCGTGAACAGCAGCAGCGCCTTCAGCAGCTTCGACAGCCCGATCAGGATCAGCCACGACGAACCTGTCTTGTGCCCGGCCATCACCGCAACTATATCCATCATCTCCGCCGGAAGACACGAATTCCCACACACCCCCGGCCAGCACCGCGCACGCCAATGCCACGGCAGCATACATCGTTTGTGACGATCGCATGATGGATACTCCTGGTTGACTACCGACCTCGCAACCCGGACACGGAAAACGGGGACACGGAAAACGGGTCAGGGAGAATCATGTTCGGCCCACCAGTTGCTATAGGTTTCGAATAGCGCGAGATGGCGATGG
>JBIOJL010000286.1:0-7942 GCA_044450885.1 Tepidisphaerales bacterium | reverse complement strand
ATGTGTCGGAGTACCGACACCACGGGCTGGAAGCCCGTGCCACGATAGCGTTTGGCGTGGCGGATCGTGTGCATCGGCTGGGCATCATGCTCCCCTACACGCCGATCCAGCATTTGCTGTTTGCGGCCGACCCGCAGTTGCCGCCGCTGGTGATGACCAGCGCCAACATCTCCGACGATCCGCTGGTGATCGACAACCAGGAGGCGGTCGCCCGGCTCGGCTCGATGTGCGATGCGATTCTCTGGCATGACCGGCCCATCGAACGCCCCGTAGACGATTCCGTGCTCATTGACATGGGCGATGATGAGGATCCGCTGCCGATCCGCCGGGCGCGCGGGCTGGTCCCGGCGGCGATCGATCTGCCGATCGGCGCCGCGGCGGGGCTGGCGGTCGGCGCGGAACTCAAGTGTACCGTTGCCGTCGTGCGTGATGGAAAAGCCATCCTCAGCCATCACCTGGGCGACCTGACCCACGCGGCCAGCTACGATTGCTTCCGTAATGCCATCGTGGACATGGAGCTGCTGTTCGGAGTGCAGCCGAAATGGATCGCCCACGACATGCATCCGCTGTATCTCAGCACCTCGGCGGCCAGTGAATTGGCCAACGAACTTGGCGTGCCGACCGTGGCGGTGCAGCATCACCATGCCCACGCGGCGGCGGTCATGGCCGAGCATGGCATCACCGGCCCGGTGCTCGCGGTGGTTTGCGACGGCGTCGGCTATGGTTCCGACGGGCAAATATGGGGTGGCGAACTGCTCATGGCCGACCTGAAGGACTTCACTCGTCTCGGCCATCTCACCGCCATGCCGCTGGCCGGCGGCGATGCGGCCGCGAGGGACACCCGCCGCTGCGCCATGGCTCTTCTGATGCAGGCTTTTGGAAAGAAGTTCGCAGAGTTGCCCATTGCCGGCCGGGTCATGCCCAGGACATCGGACCGCGAGTTCATCGCCGAGATGCTCCGGGAGAACGTGCGCTGCGTTCCGTCCACGGCGGCCGGGCGGCTCTTTGACGGTGTGGCGGCCATCCTCGGGGTGTGCGAGAGGAACACGCACGAGGCCGAGGCCGCAATGAAACTGGAGGCGCTCGCGGCAGCCGGGCCGTATGTGGAAGGCGAACCGGACTACTTTGTGGTGCATCGAGAACAGCCTTTGCGCATCGACTTCTCTCCACTCATCGTGCAACTGGTCGATCGCCTCGAGCACGGCCACTCGGCCGCAGATCTGGCAGCGCTATTCCACCGCCAGTTCGATGCGGCGTGGGTGGCGACGGTCGAGATGGCGGCGGTCGCCACCAGGCTGAACCGTGTGGCGATTTCGGGCGGCGTATTCTGCAACGAGATTCTGACCAAGGGCCTGACCCGGCGGCTGCAACAGCGCGGCTTCGAGGTGTTGCGGCATCGGCGCGTGCCTCCCAATGATGGAGGCGTTGCGCTGGGGCAGGCGGCCGTCGCGGCGGCGCGAATGGGAGGCGTCTGATGGCCGCACAACATCGAACACCATCGGGGGGCGCTGGGTGCAAGACCGTTGCTGTACAGGGGGAAAGACCCCAACGGGGTCGGAGATCACAGCCCAGGGTTGGGCGAAGCCCTACCCTGGGTCAACAGACACCCAGGATATCCTCCACCCTGAAGGGGTGGCGGAGACGCTCCTCCACCCTTTCAGGGTGGATGGTTGATTGCTCGTTCTTACCCAGGGTAGAGCTGCGCTCAACCCTGGGCTTTGTTCTCCGGCCCCTTTGGGGCCAGAACCACCTTCGCGAACAGCACTTTGCCACCAGCGAGGAGAACTTCCCATGTGCCTAGCGGTACCAGCCAAAATCGTGAGCAAAGACGGTGACCTGGCGGTCGCCGATCTGCACGGCAATCGCGTGGAGATCAGCACGGCGCTGACGCCCGAGGTCAAGCTGGGCGACTGGGTGTTGATCCACGCGGGGTTTGCCATCAAGGCGCTGGATTGCGAGGAAGTCGAGGAGACCTTCCGGGTGCTGGAGGATTTGAGTTACCGCACGCGGCGGGAGGGACAGACAGGAGAGACAGACAAGAATGTCTGTCCTACCGATGCGCTGACGACAGACAGGAATGTCTGTCCTACCGGAAAGGGGGGCGGTAATGCGACATCGAACCGTTGAGAGCCGCGAGGCGCTGGCGCGGCTGCGCGCGGCGGCCGAGAGGCTGCCTGCGCCGGTGAACTTCATGGAAGTCTGCGGCACCCACACCGTCAGCATCTTCCGCTCGGGACTTCACAGCCTGATGCCGGAGAACGTGACGCTGCTGTCGGGGCCGGGGTGTCCGGTGTGCGTGACGTCCCAGGGCGACATCGATCAGTTCATCGAGCTGGCGATGCGGCCGGGCGTGGCGTTCTTCACCTACGGCGACATGCTGCGGGTGACGGGATCGGCCGGGAGCCTGGAGCGGGCGCGCGGGCAGGGCGCGGACATCCACATCATCTACAGCCCGCTGGACGCGGTGAAGTTCGCCGCGGCCAATCCATCCCGCGAAGTCGTCTTCGCGGCCGTGGGATTTGAGACGACGACGCCGGCGACGGCGGTGGCGATCCTGGAGGCCCAGAAACTCAGCCTGATCAACTTCACGGTATTGGCGAGCCACAAGCTGGTGATGCCGGCGATGCTGGCGCTGTTGGAAGGGGGACAGGTAAACCTCAACGGCTTCCTCTGCCCGGGGCATGTGTCGATCATCATCGGATACGAGGCGTATCGGCCGATCGTCGAGCGATTTCATCTGCCATGCGTGGTGGCGGGGTTCGAGGATGTACACCTGGCCGCGAGCGTGGCGCGGCTCACGGAGTTGGCCGCCGACGGCAAGCCGGCCCTGGAGAACTGGTATCCGCAGGCGGTGACGGCCGCGGGAAACAAGCTGGCGTGGAATCTCATTGAGAAAGTCTTCGAGCCGGCCGATGTGTCGTGGCGGGGCGTGGGCGTGATCCCCAAGAGCGGCCTGGCGATCCGTCCGGAATACGGCCTGTTTGACGCCCGGGTGAGATACAACCTCCAGCCGAAGGAAGTGCCCGAGCCGCGTGGCTGCCGCTGCGGCGAGGTCATCACCGGGCGCTGCACTCCGGCCGAGTGCAAGCTGTTTGGCAATGTGTGTACGCCGATCGATCCGATCGGGCCGTGCATGGTCAGTTCGGAGGGGACGTGCCAGGCGTGGTTCAAGTACCATCGAGGGAGTACCGCGGCACACGGGCTGGAAGCCCGTGCCACCAGTATGGGTGGCCAGTCCCGGGGAGGAACACGATGAGCACCAGACCCGGCGGCCGACATACTCACGTCATGCTCGCCCACGGCGGCGGCGGCCAGCTTGCCGATGAACTCATCGGCGAACTCATCCTGCCACGCTTGGGCAATGCGATGCTGAACGAGCTACTCGACTCGGCAATCCTTCCGGCGGCGGCTGGGAAGTTGGCGATGACGGTGGACAGCTATGTCGTGCAGCCGATCCAGTTCCCCGGCGGGGACATCGGGCGGCTGGCGGTCAGCGGAACGGTGAATGACCTGGCCGTGTGCGGGGCGGAGCCGGTGGGCATGGCGCTGTCGTTGATACTCTGCGAGGGGCTGGCCAAGAACACGCTCGAAACGGTGCTTGATTCCATCGCCGCCGCGGCCAACGAAGCCGGTGTGAAGATTGTCACCGGGGACACGAAAGTGATCGGGCGGAACTCCGGCGACGGACTGTACATCACGACGGCCGGGCTGGGCGTGGTGCAATATGCCGGGCGGCTGCATCCGGACCAGGTGACGCCCGGCGACGTGCTCATCATCAACGGCCCGATTGCCGATCATGGTTTGGCGGTGATGCTGGCCCGGGAGATGCCGCAGGTTCAGAGCGTGCTGAAGAGCGACGTGGCCCCGCTGAACGGGCTGATTGCCCGGCTGCTGGCGGCCGTACACACCGTGAAATTCATGCGGGATGCCACGCGCGGGGGACTGGCCTGCGTGGCCAGCGACCTGGCATCGAGAACCGGACATCGCGTGGTGCTGGACGAAGGCACCATCCCCGTGCGCCCGGAGACGCGCCACGCGGCCGAGATGCTCGGCCTGGATCCGCTGGAAGTCGCCAACGAAGGCAAAGTTGTGATCGTGGTGAAGAAGGAAGACGCGGAGCTGGCGCTGGTCACTCTGCGATGCGACGAACGAGGGAAGGAGGCGCGAGTTATCGGGCGCGTGGAAGCAGCCCGCAACGGCATATGCGAACTGGAAACAACCATCGGCGGCCGCCGCATTCTCCAGAAACCGTACGGAGAGCAGTTGCCGCGAATCTGCTGATAGAGGCGTGCCCGTTGTTTCGGGAGGGCCATAGTCCTCTGTGGCCGTGATCGTGGGCCCGCCGCCGCGGCCGTGCAGGAGCACGGCCCTCCCGGATTTGATAAAGGAGCGTCAGACATGACCCTGACAATGGCCAAGCCAGCGCCTCCAAGCACGGACAAGCGCTGGAAGATCGTCGAAGCCACGGCGCGACGGCACGGCAACGCCGGCCACGCGCTGATCGAAACCCTGCACACCGTCCAGGAGACCTTCGGGTATCTGGACGAGACGGCGCTGACATATGTTGCCAGGCTGCTGCGGCTGCCGCAGAGCAAGGTGTATGGCGTGGCGACGTTCTACCACTTCTTCACCCTCAAGCCGCAGGGCAAGCATACGTGTGTGGTCTGCATGGGCACCGCCTGCTACATCCGTGGTGCGAACGAGGCGCTGGCGCAGATCGAGAAGAAATACGGCGTCAAGGCCGGGCAGACGACCGCCGACGGCAACCTTTCGGTTGTCCAGGCGCGTTGCATCGGATCGTGCGGGCTGGCCCCGGCGTTCGTCTTCGACGGCGAAGTCGCCGGCAAGCTCGATGCCAAGGCTGTTATCGAACGTCTCGGAAAGTGGGATGAAAAATGACCCCGGAAGACCTGTCAAAAATCACGCATGATGAGCTGGCCGGCCAGACGCAGTACACGCACTTCGTGAACGTCTGCGTGGCCGCCGGCTGCCTGTCGAGCAAGAGCGACGCCGTTCTGAACGCGCTGGAGAAGCAACTGTATCTCCAGCACAAGGACAAGACCTGCAAGGTGCGTGGCGTCGGCTGCCTGGGCCTCTGTGCGGCCGGCCCGCTGGTGGCGATCGAGAAGCCCGTCGCGCCCGAGAAGGAAGACGACGAGTACGTTGCCACCCCGGCGAGCCTGACCGGCGTTCCGCAACAGATGTACCACTCGGTGAAGCCGGAAGACGCCGCCGAAGTCATCGCCAGCGTGGGTGGCAAGCCCGTCGCCCGCATCGACCACGACGTCAAGGCCCCGTTCTTCGCACGGCAGAAGAAGATCGTGCTGGAGAACTCCGGCTTCATCGACCCCGAGCGCATCGAGGAATACATCGCCGCCGGCGGGTACAAGCCGCTGCTCAAGTGCCTGACGGGCATGGCGACGGTCGACGTGGTCTCGGTGATCCAGAAGTCCGGCCTGCGCGGCCGCGGCGGCGCGGGCTTCCCGACGGGCCTGAAATGGAGCACCGTCTCCAAGGCCAAGGGCCCGACCAAGTACGTCGTCTGCAACGGCGACGAAGGCGATCCGGGCGCGTTCATGGACCGTGCGGTGCTCGAGTCCGACCCGCATCGTGTTCTCGAAGGCATGGCCATCGCCGCCTACGCCGTCGGAGCGCAAAAGGGCTACCTCTACGTCCGCGCTGAATATCCGCTGGCGGTCAAGCGGCTGAAGCTGGCCATCAAGCAGGCCGAGAAACTCGGCGTGCTCGGCCAGAACATCTTCGGCACGACCTTCAGCTTCACCTGCGAGATCCGACTCGGCGCCGGCGCGTTCGTCTGCGGCGAGGAAACGGCGCTGCTCGCCTCGATCGAAGGCCGCCGCGGCCAGCCGCGCCCGCGTCCGCCGTTCCCGGCCGAAAAGGGCCTGTGGGACTGCCCGACACTGATCAACAACGTCGAGACGTTCGCCAATGTCCCGCCGATCATCCGCGAAGGCGCCGAGTGGTTCGCCGCCATCGGGCGCGACAAGAGCAAGGGCACCAAGGTGTTCGCCCTCGCCGGCGCGGTCAAGAACACCGGGCTGATCGAAGTGCCCATGGGCATCAACCTCCGCGACATCATCTACGATATCGGCGGCGGCATCCTGAATGACAAGAAATTCAAGGCGGTGCAGACCGGCGGGCCCTCGGGCGGCTGCATCCCTGAGCAGTTCCTGGACATGCCGGTGGACTACGAGTCGCTGGCCCAGGTCGGCTCGATCATGGGTTCGGGCGGCATGATCATCATGGACGAGACCGCCGACATGGTCGATGTGGCCAAGTTCTTCATGGAATTCTGCATGACCGAGTCCTGCGGCAAGTGTACGCCCTGCCGCGTCGGCACCTGCCAGCTCTACCATGTGCTGGACAAGATTTCCAAGTGCGAGGCGACCGACGCCGACATCGAGTTCCTCAAGGAACTCTGCGACATGGTCCGCAACACCAGCCTATGCGGGCTGGGCATGACCGCCCCCAATCCCGTGCTCAGCACCCTCCGTTATTTCAAGCACGAGTATGACGCGAAACTCAACCGTTCGGCCGAACCGGCCGTCGCGGAGGTGGCACGATGAACACCGCAACCGTTGCTGTTGTAACCCTGAAAATCGACGGCCACGACTTCAGCGCGTCGGCCGATCAGACCATCCTCGAGGTGGCCCGCGAGAACAAGATCGACATTCCGACGCTCTGTTTCCTGGACGGCCTGACGGGCTGGGGCGGCTGCCGCCTCTGCCTGGTGGAGATCAAGGGCACGCCCAAGCTGCTGCCGGCCTGCGTGACCCGCGTGGCCGAAGGCATGGAAGTCACCACGACCTCGCCGCGGCTGCACAAGTACCGCCGCATGGTGCTCGAGCTGCTCTTCTCGGAGCGCAACCACATCTGTTCGGTGTGCGTCTCCAACGGCCACTGCGAACTGCAGGAAATGGCCCAGAAGCACGGGCTCGACCACATCAACATGCCCTATCGCTTCCCCAAGCTCGAGTTCGACAGTTCGCACGACCTGTTCCGGCTGGACCACAACCGTTGCATCCTCTGCACCCGTTGCGTGCGTGCCTGCGACGAGATCGAAGGCGCCCACACCTGGGACATCCGCGGCCGCGGCGTCGAGGCCCATGCCACCATCGACCTCAACCAGACCTGGGACTCATCCACGAGCTGCACGATGTGCGGCAAGTGCGTCAACGTTTGCCCCACCGGGGCGCTTTCCCGCAAGGGGACCGGCGTCGCCGAGATGGAGAAACGCCGCGATTTCCTCACCTACCTGCGAATCATGAGAGGAGCCGAATAACCATGAGCAAAGTCACCGTAGCCACATGCTGGCTCGACGGCTGCTCCGGATGCCACATGTCCTTCCTGGACATCGACGAGCGCATCCTGGCCCTGGCCGAAAAGATAGACCTGGTCCTCAGCCCGCTGGTCGACAACAAGAAGTTCCCCGAGATGGTCGATGTCACCATCATGGAAGGCGCTGTCGCCACCACGGAAGATGTCGAAAAAGTCAAGAAGATCCGCCAGCACTCGAAACTCATCATCGCCCTCGGCGACTGCGCCGTCACCGGCAACGTGCCGTCGATGCGCAATGCCTTCTCCCTGGACGAGGTCTACGACCGCGCCTACAAGGAAAACGTGGCCCTCAAGCCGCAGCGGCCGGCGCTGGGCCTGCCTCCGCTGCTGCCGCAGGCCCGCCCGATCCACGAGTTCATCAAGGTGGACATCTTCGTGCCCGGCTGCCCGCCGCCGGCCGATGCCATCTTCTACGTGCTCACGGAGCTACTCGAGGGCCGGACCCCCAATCCCAGCCTGATGACGCGGTTCGGGAAATAACCGCCTTTCCCCCTCTCCCGCCGGGAGAGGGCCGGGGTGAGGGGCGCTGCAACAAACACCTCAACCCAGTTGGCGTTTCGCCTTATTTTGTTTTCGTCGTGCT
>JBIOJL010000285.1:0-7973 GCA_044450885.1 Tepidisphaerales bacterium | reverse complement strand
TTGCCACGCAGGGGTTTGGCATGCGGGTGATCTACAACGATCTGCGGGATGTGGCGGCCGAGCTGGACTTCAATGCGATCCCGGTGGAAAAGCCGGTGCTGTACGGCGAATGCGATATTCTGACGATTCACGTGGACATGCGGCCGGAGAATCGCAATCTGGTGGGCCGGGAACAGATCGCGCTGATGCGGCCGGATGCGATCCTGATCAACGCCAGCCGGGGCGAGGTGCTGGATGCGGTGGCGCTGGCGGAGGCGCTCCGGGCCAAAAAGTTATATGGGGCGGCGCTGGATGTTTATGCGCCGGAGCCGCCGCCGGCGGATTTCCCGTTGCTGGGGTTTGAGAATGTGCTGCTGACGCCGCACCTGGCGTCGCGGACGAACACGGCGACGGAGAACATGAGTTGGGTGGTGCGGGATGTGCTGGAGGTGATCGAGGGGCGCCGGCCCAAGTACCCGGCGCCGTGAATCGCGGGTGACTTTCCGCAGGGTCCCGCTTCAGCGGACGCGGCATACCGCGCTCCCCGATCGCGGCCACAACGCACAACTCAGAACCACTGCTTCTTCTCAACGATGTAGAACCGGTAGAACTCCTCATCGGTCTTGGTGAGGTAGATGATCCCTTCGATCAACCCGATCGGTCCCATCACCATGGCGCCGAAGCCGCAGGTGAGCAGGCTGAGGCAGAGCATGAGCACCCCGGTTCCCGTGAAACCGAGCACGAATTTGTGAATGCCCAGCCCACCCAGGAAGATCCCCATGATCCCCGCCATCACCTTCTTGCTGCTGACATCTTGTTGGTTGTACGGCGGCGCGCCCGGCATCATGTATTGGGCCGGTGTCACATACTGCATCGGCACGCCGCGCTGCGCTTGCGGCTGCGGCGGTTGCGGGAACCCCGTAGGCGCAGGCGGCGCGAACAGCGACGCCAGTTCCGGCAGGCTCGACGCTGGTTGCCAGTCGGCCATCCCTTCATGCCAGACCAGCATCTCCGGGCCAACGCCCTGACCCCGCAACTGGTCGAGCGTGAATGGTCCCTTGCGTTCGTTGCCTGCGGCGAAGTAGTACGTGCTCACGGGGTTCTCCTTCTTGGTCCGCACAATTATGCCGCGCAGCCGGCGGACGGCAATGCCAATAGTATGCCGGTTCCAAAGATGCCGGCGATTTAGAACGACCGCACCGGGGAGGGTCGAGCGTCCGCATGACCGGGCAAGGCGCGCAGACGGCAAAACTCCAAACGTGGTCGGTGAACCGACCACGCCGGTAAGAGGGGGATTCCAGGTGGGCCCTCACGGGAAAACAAACGCCCCCGGGAAACAGGGGTGTGTCCCGGGGGCATTGTGTTCTGTGTGCGGTCGCGTGTAAGCCGAATTCTGTTCCCGGGCCTTGCGGCACGGGGGCGTGTCATTTCTCTGGGCCCGCCGTTGCCGGCGGGCTCAAGCAACCTACCCGCGGAGCCTCGCCCCGGGCAAGGACACGCTCCGCCTATTTGGTCTTGCTGCCGGTGGGGTTTACCCTGCCGCCGATGTCACCATCAGCGCGGTGCGCTCTTACCGCACCTTTTCACCCTTGCCGGCCGTCCCGAAGGACGGCTTGGGCGGTGTGTTTTCTGTGGCACTTTCCGTCGGCTTGAGCGGGCGTTGCCGCCCGCCTGTTCCGCCTCGCTGTTAGCGAGCACCGTGCCCTGCGCAGTTCGGACTTTCCTCATACCGGCGCGAGCCGGTACGCGACCGCCACTGCGACCGCACGCGGGCATCATACCGCCGTCACCCTCGCGGGTCACGGTCAGGCACGATTCTGCTGAAGAACCCGGACCTGGCGGGCAAGTGGGGCCGACGCCCTCGTCGGCCGGCGCTGGGATCACCGTTCGGAAACGCCGGTGAGGGCACCGGCACCACTTCTTCGGCAGAATCATGTACGCCGGGCGTGAACATGGATTCGGACAACTGAGGTAGGGACCGCCCGCCGAGCGCTCGCCGAGCGGTCCGTGGTGCGCGCCGAGAACGGCAGTTTCGGCGAAACCGTCCTACCCACGCCCCGCTTCGCCCGATCTTGACCGTCCTTACATCCGGCCTGCGCGCAGCGGCGGTATCAATCCATCCCAAAGACCGGCGGGCGAGCGTCTCGGATTCGGGAGGGCCGTGCTTCTTCACGGCCGGAATGGTCGCGCCGCGAAACGGCCGCAGAGGACTGCGGCTCGCCCGGAAAGATGGTCGCTTCTCCAGCAAAGGAGCAGGACATGCAGGAAGCAATCAGTCCGGGGAATCGGTTGTGGAGTTTGTCGGCCGGCGCGAACGGCTTGCTGGCACGGCTCCTCGCACCCGCCGTCAAACCCGCCGAGCGGCTCCTCTGCGTGGACCGGATCAACTCGATCTATGACAACGCCAGGGGGGCGCCCGACTGGCGGCAGTTCGTCGTGAAGATCCTCGATCAACTCGATGTCCAGGCGGCCGTCTCGGATCAGGATCTCCAGCGCATTCCCAAGACCGGCCCGTGCGTCGTGGTTGCCAACCACCCCTTCGGCGCTGTTGAAGGGATGATGCTGCCGCTGGTCCTCTCACGGGTGCGGAACGATGTCAAGGTGCTCGCCAACCGGGTTCTCGGGCGGATAACCGAGTTGTGCGAGGTCATGATCCTGACCGACGTGTTCGGCGGCGACGCCGCGGCCGCCCGGAATCTCGGTGCCACCCGGCAGGCCGTCCGGCACCTTAAGAACGGCGGATTGCTTGTGGTGTTTCCCGCCGGGGAAGTCTCGCACCTCCAGCTTTCGTTGCGCTGCGTGAGCGATCCGGAGTGGAAGGAGAGCGTTGCCGGCATCGCCCGGCTGGCCGACGCGCCGGTGTTGCCGGTGTTCATCGGCGGCGGCAACTCCAGGCTGTTCCATCTCGCCGGGCTGCTGCATCCCGCATTGCGGACGGCGATGCTGGCGCGGGAAGTCTTCCAGGGCGCCCACCGTCGCATCCCACTGGGAATCGGGACCCCGATTTCCGCAAGGCAGCTTGCCGGCCTGCCCGACGACCGCAGCCGCATCGAATACTGCCGGCGGCGGACCTACGCGATGGCACACCGCTCGCCCTCCCGCCCGCTCGCGCCGAAACAACTGGTTCCGGTCATCGACCCGTCGCCGGTTGCCTCCCAGGAGCGCGAGGTCGCGTCCCTCGGCGACGGGCAGAAACTCATGCAACACCGCGAGTTCGTCGCCTATGTCGCCGAACCGGCCCGGATCCCGACGATTCTGCGCGAGATCGGCCGGCTTCGCGAGATCGCCTTCCGCGCCGAAGGTGAAGGGACCGGCCGCCCGTTCGACCTCGACGGTTTCGACGGCACCTACCAGCACCTGTTCATCTGGAACAAGCTCCAGCGCGAGGTGGTCGGTGCCTACCGGCTTGGGTTGACCGATGTCATCCTGCGAAATCAGGGCCCCAAGGGGCTCTACACCACGACGCTTTTCAATTACGGGCCCGAGCTCATGCAGCGGATCTCGCCGGCGATCGAGCTTGGCCGCTCGTTCGTCCGCGTGGAGTACCAGCGCAATTTCGTGCCGCTGTTCGCCTTGTGGCGCGGCATCGGCGAGTTCGTCGCGCGCAATCCCCAATATCGCTGGCTGTTCGGCCCCGTGAGCATCAGCGCCGCCTATTCGCCGGCGTCCCGTGAACTCATGCGGCAGTTCCTGGCGGACCGGTTCGGCGGCCCCGAGTTCTCCGGGCTGGTCCGGCCCGTCCGCCCGCCCGTCGCTCTCAAGGGCGTCGGGCAGATCGCCGATTCGCTCAGCGACCTGGACGATCTGGCGGCCGTGGTGAGCGACATCGAGTCCGATGCCAAGAGCGTGCCCGTGCTGGTGCGACAGTACCTGAAGTTGGGCGCCAGGTTTCTCTCCTTCAACATCGATCACCAGTTCAATGATGCCATGGACGGGTTGATTGTCGTGGACCTTCTGGCGAGCGATCCCCGCGTCATCGAGAAATACATGGGCAGCGACGGGCAGTCGTCGTTCTACCGCTGGCACGGCCGGACCAGCGACGACGCCGTCAGAGTCGCGAAGTGCGCCGTTTCGGTGTAGTGTTCCGCTCGCCTGTGAGCGTGTGCGGCCAACGCCGCCCCGCACCACGCAGAGTTCAGGACGCTTTCGTCGGCGGAACAGACCCCAACGGGGTCCAAAGAACAAAGCCCAGGGTCGGGCGAAGCCCCACCCTGGGTCAGAAACCACGAACATGCCTTCCACCCTGAAAGAGTGGAGGAACGCTTCCTTCGCCCTTTCAGGGCGGGTGTCTATTCACTCTTTCTCACCCAGGGCAGGGCTTCGCCCAACCCTGGGCTAGATTCTTCGGCCCCTTCAGGGCCAAGACGGCACCCGCCGAAAGTATCCTGCACCGCACCACGCACTGCGATGCGGACGACACTGCGATGCGGCCGACTTGCGATGCGGCCGACTCTTCCCAAATCCGCCGCTTCCGCTTAGGCTTCACCCAGCATGTTCCGCAGGCTCAAGAATGTCCCCAGGGTCGAAGCACGGGCCGCTCTCACGTCGCTGGCCGTTGGCACCATCCTGCTCAGCGTGAAATTCACCGCCTACTTTCTCACCGGATCGGCCGCCATCTTTTCCGATGCCGTCGAATCCATCGTCAACGTGCTGGCGGCGGCGGTGGCGGCCTGGTCGCTCGGGCTGGCGCACACGCCGGCCGACGCCGATCATCCGTACGGGCACGGCAAGGTCGAGTTCATGTCCGCGGGGTTCGAGGGCGGCATGATCCTGCTCGCCGGCGTCGTCATGTCGTTCAAGGCAATGGATTCGCTCTTTCTGCACCCGGCCGAGATGGAGAAACTCGGCTTGGGCATGGTGTTGCTGGTGGCCGCGGTTTGCGTGAATGGGGGAGTCGGGGCTTACCTCGTTCGCCTAGGCAAGGCGACGGGCGCGCTCTCGCTGGAGGCGGATGGCCATCACCTGATGAGCGATGCGGTCACATCCCTGGTGGCCGCGGTCGCGCTGTTGGCCATGAGCGCCACCAAATGGCGCTGGCTCGACCCGGCCGGGGCGCTGGTCATTGCCGTCTATGTCTCGCGGGTGGGCGTCCGTCTGCTCCGCCGCTCCGCCGCCGGGCTGATGGACGAGCAGGACAACAGCCACGAGCGGCTGATGATTCAGATTCTGAATGCGCACGTCGGGCCCGCCGGCGCCGAGCCGCGGATTTGCGGCTACCACAAACTGCGACACCGCCACAGCGGGCGATACGTCTGGGTGGACGTCCATTTCACGGTTGCCGCCGGTCTGAGCGTCCGTGATGGTCACCAGGTTGCATCGGTGATCGAGGGCGAGATCGAGCGAAAGCTCGGCCAGGCCGATGCCACGGTACACATCGAGCCGTGCCCCGGTTGCGAGCTGTGCCGTCCGGAGGCTATGCAACTCGGGCAAGACAAAGGAGTTGCGGATCTTGCGAAATAGCGCAAGGCCATCGTCGTCTCTATTGATTGCCCGAGGGCATCTGGGCGAGGCGCGACGACCCGCATTCCGTGCGGCCACATGGTCGGTAAACCGACCACGCCGCAAGGGCCAAGCGCCGGAGTTACGTTGCGTACGGGTGGGCTCCCTTGCGGAAGCACGGTCTCCCCGGCGCGTATCGCGGGGCGTGCCGCAACTCTCGCCACTGTCGGAGTTGTCAAGAGGAGCGTACTATCGGACTCGGGCCACGGAACCCCGTATCGCAAAGGGACTTTGACTGTGCGGGATTTTAGGTTAGTTTCATCTAGGTTCCCCGGTTCCGCCAACGGAAGCATCCTATTCTCAAAGGAGCAAACCAAATGTTGATCGGTGCCAATCGTCGCCATCGCGTCGTCTGCCGAGCCGCGCTCGAGTCCCTCGAAACCCGCACGCTCCTGACCAACACCGCACCGGTTCTCGACCCAATTCCCGCCGTGACCATGGTTGCGCCAACCGCGACCACGCAAGTTCCCAAGACGATCCAGATCCCACTGACAGCCACGGATGCCAACGGTGACGCGCTCACCTATACCGTCACCAGTTCCAACCCGAATATTGTTCCCATCACCCACGCCGGCGATCCCTTCCTGAAGATGACGGTGCAGTACGAGGTCTCGGAGTTTCAGACCATCTCGGGCGACTTTGCCACCGCCGGCACCTATACCCTCTCCTTCGGCGGCAACACGACCACCCCCATCGCGTTCGACGCCACGGCGGCCGATGTTCAAACGGCGTTGCAGTTGCTGCCCGGCCTTTCGGGTGTCGTCGTCGGCGGCAATTCGCTGAGCACCGGCGGCATCAACGTCACCTTCCCGGCGAGCATGGGCGCGGTGGCTTTGCTGGCCATCGACACGACAAACCTGACGCCCAACACCGGTTATACGGTGCAGGAGCACACCAAGGGCAGCAACGTTACCGGCGACATGTGGTTGATGCTCTACAAGGAATGGGCGCCCATCACGGTCCAGAACATTACCGGTTTCCTCAACGCCGGCTTCTATAACAACCTCACGTTCCATCGCATCCTCCAGGGATTCATGGCCCAGGGCGGCGACCCCAATGGCGACGGCACCGGTGGCCCCGGCTTCTCCTTCAAGGACGAGTTCAACCCGAACCTGATCTTCTCCAACATGGGCCAGCTTGCCATGGCCAACTCCGGCGACGACACCAACGGCTCGCAGTTCTTCATCACCGACGCTCCGTATCGCTCGGGCGACTTCAACTACACGATCTGGGGCCAGCTCGTGCGCGGATTCGACATCTACAACGGCCTCATCAGCAACCCCGTTCAGGACCCGACCACGGGCACGCCGATCATCGCGCCCAAGATTCTCTCCGCGTCGATCGTTCCGGACCTCACCGACACGGCCATCACGCTTTCGGCCAAGAAAGCGGGCAACGCCACCATCACGGTAACGGTCAACGACGGCCACGGCGGCACCAGCAAGCAGACTTTCCAGGTCACCGCGACCGCCGACACCGAGAACGATCCCGCCTACCTGTACAACCTCACCGACCTCTACACGCCGATGGATCAGCCGATCAGCATCCCCCTCTCCGGGCTGGACCTGGAGCACGATCCGCTGTCGTTCGACGCGGCCATCACCGACAATCCGGCACACGCCACGCTCGTCAAGAACGGCGCTTTGATCACGGTCGTGCCTGATAAGGGCTACACGGGCGTCGTCCACCTGATCGCCGGCGTCAACCGCACCATCAACCGTCCCAATGAGACGGACACCTTCGACAAGGAGACCATCACCATCTCCGTCGGCGGCAAGCCGATCCACGCCAGGCCGCTCGGCTTCTCCGCCGTGGCCGGCGCCGCGCGCACGGCCTACGTCACCACGTTCACCTGTGACGATGCCACCCTGGATGCCGGCAGTTTCACCGCCACCGTCAACTGGGGCGACGGCACGGCCCTGACCAGCGGGGACATCGTCAAGACCGGTTCGCTGTATGTAGTCACGGGGACGCACACGTACACCAACCCCGGCGAATATCCGCAGACCGTGACCATCACCCGAACCGCGCTGACGGAGCAGACTGGCTCGGTCACGTCCGTGCGGGTGCTTGCCGAAGTCGCCCCGGCCCCGCAGGCCGGCCACACCGCAACGATCATCAACGCGGGTCAGCCGATCGTCGCCCGGCAGAACGTTTCGCTCTGGCAGTGGGGCTCGATATCGAGCACGGCGACCACGCTTTCGGCGACGGTCAACTGGGGCGACGGTTCGGCCTCGGCCGCACTCCCGCTCACCGCCAACCGCAATTTCCGCCTCATGCACACCTACACGAAAGCGGGCAAGTTCAACATCACCATCACCGCCAACGACGGCAGCGGAACCCCGACCGTTCAGCGCGTGCCGGCCACCGTGCTCGCCGCCGGTCCGGCGGCGGTCGTCAGCGGCGACAAGTCCGGCATCACCGGCCAGAACCGCACTTTCTACCTGCGTGCCAGCGACGCCGGCTCGAATATCCCGGCCGCCAACTACTGGTAC
>JBIOJL010000284.1:0-8040 GCA_044450885.1 Tepidisphaerales bacterium | reverse complement strand
TTTCGGCGGACTGGCCACGCACTGGACCATGTGACCGGGCCCCCGTTTGGAAAACCTCCCTGGTATCGCTCGTTCCAAATGGCCTGGGACGCCGGGTTTGCAGCGCCGGGGGCGATTCACCTGATACGTCTGCTGCTGGGGATGGACCTGGTACACACAGCCGCACGGATGTTTGACCGCCGCCGCGAGTTGCCGGCCGTGCGCGACAGCGGCCGGGCCATCGGCTGTTACGCGACAGCGCCACTGGCCTTGCTCGTCGTGCTGCCGGCCGTAATCGGACTGTTCCAACTACGTCTGGAGATCGATCGCGAGCTCAGGGGCGCGGTGGCACTGTCGCTGATGCTGCTGGCGCTCTGCACATGCGTAGTGATCGTCTACCGGATCGTCCGCTGGCGCACCCGGGTGTACCGCCAGGACGGGCCGGTGGGCGTGCTGCTGGCGCTGTTCATGCTGGCGATCCGCTGGACCGGCAGCGGCGCGTTGTGGCTGGCGATCGTGCCCACCGCAGTGGGGTTCGTGTGGATCGCGCTCGACAGCATGGCGAGCCGGTGAGGTCTGGCGACGTTGCCTGGAGGCGTCATTTCGCCAGTTTCTGCAACGGAAGCTTGAACGTCTCCGCCACCGCCGCGTTGGTCACCCGCCCGCCGGCCATGTTGATTCCCTCGCCGAAGCCCGGGTCCTCGGCGGCGGCCGCTTCGTATCCTTTGTTGGCGATCTTCACCGCATACGGCAACGTGGCGTTGCAGAGGGCGATGGTGCTGGTGCGGCCGACGGCGCCGGGCATGTTGGTCACGCAATAATGCACCACGCCATCGACGACGAAGGTCGGGCTGGCGTGCGTGGTCGGGCGCGAGGTCTCGACGCAGCCGCCCTGGTCGATGGCCACGTCCACGATCACGCTGCCGGGCTTCATGGTGGCGAGGTCGGAGCGCGTCACCAGCCGCGGGGCCTTGGCGCCGGGGATCAGCACCGCGCCGACCAGCAGGTCGGCTCGGGCGATCTGTTCGCGCACGGTGTGTGGGTCGCTGAAGATCGTGTGTACGTTCGGCGGCATCACGTCGCTCAAATAGCGCAACCGGTCGAGGTTGACATCCATGATGGCAACGCTGGCGCCGAGTCCGGCGGCCACCTTCGCGGCGTTGGTGCCGACGATGCCCGCGCCCAGCACCACCACATGTGCCGGCGCCACGCCCGGCACGCCGCCGAGGAGAATCCCCCGGCCCATCTGCGGCCGCTCGAGATACTTGGCGCCTTCCTGGATGCTCATCTTGCCGGCGATCTCCGACATGGGCGTCAGACACGGCAGCCGGCCGGCCTTGTCGTGAATCGTCTCGTAGGCGATGGCGGCGATGCCCGCCTTCAGGCAGCCCTGCACCAACTCGGCCGAGGCGGCGAAATGGAAATAGGTGAAGACGACCTGGCCCTGCCTGAAGAATGAGATTTCCGGCCCCAGCGGCTCCTTGACCTTGATGATCATGTCTGCGTTGGCGAAGGCTTCCTCATGCGTTGGCACGATGGTCGCCCCGACCTTGCGATACGCCTCATCCGGAAACCCGCTGGCCACCCCGGCCTGGGTCTCGACAAAGACCTGGTGCCCCGCCTTGACGAGAGTCTCCGCCCCGACCGGCATCAGTCCGACGCGGTACTCATCCGGCTTGATCTCATGAGGACATCCGACGCGCATGCGAAACTCCTTGTTTCTGAGTCTATGGAATCATACCGCAAGAGTGGAGGGAACGGCGACTGCAAGCCGTCTCGCGCGATCAATTAGCCGCGAAGGCGCGATGTCGCGAAGACAGCCGCGAAGAATACGGCAGAATGGGATGTTCCTTCGCGTCTGGCTTCGCGCCTTGGCGTCTTCGCGGCTAATGAAACTCTCGGCAGGCGATGAGCGTCTGGACTACGTCCCCTTCCGCTCCAGCCGTTTCGCCAGGCGCATCAGCACCTCCCGCTCGGGGCCGGTCTTGGCGGCGATGGTCTTGGCCAGCAGCGACGGGCACAGCAGCAGGACCAGCGGGCTGGCCAGGTTCTGTTCCTGGGCCGCCTTGGCGAGCTGGGCCAGTTCGTCCGACTTCAGCGACAGCGCCTTGCCCACGGCCTTGGTCAGCCGGCCCTGGTGATTGACCCTCAGGGGCACCGCCTGCCGGCTATAGCGCGCGTGCAGCACGGCCAGCACGATCAGCAGCACCGCCGCCAAGGCCAGCAGGGCAATGACGCGGCCCGTGTCCGGGGCCTCGTTCAGGCTCTCGCGGGTGGAGCGATAGAAGTCATCGAGCGTCATCTGTGCGACAAGCACGTTCATCCGGTTCTCCCTCGCTCAACTTGCCCTGGTCGCGCGCTCGCCGAGCATCTCGGACACGCCGCGCAGCACGCTCATCGCATAACGCCGCACGCGCAGGTTGGTGTCGGTCTTGGCCAGCCGCCCGACCTCGTTGATCAGTTGCCACCAGCCGATCTGCCGCAGGGCCCAGAGGGCGGAGATGCGGTGATCGGGCCGCTCGTCCTGAAGCATGTTCACCAGTTGCTGCGAGGCCGTGCCGACCTTCATGCGGTGCAGGGCGCGGATGGCGTTGGCGCGTTCGCGGCTGCTGGAGGTCATCGCCCGCTGCGTGAGCATGGGCACGAACTCCACGCGCTGCCGCGTCTCCAGAACCTCGATGGCGTTGGCGCGCACGCGCGGGTCCTCGTCGTTGAGCACGCGCTCCAGCACCTGGTCCGGCGAAATCGACGGCAACTGCGCCAGCAGCATCACCGATTTGCTGCGCACCCGGGAATTCGCATCGACGCACAACGCCAGCAGCGTGTCGGCAACCTGCTCGGCCACGCCCAGGTCCTGGGTCATGGAAACCGCCTTCAGCCGCTGGTCGATCGGGCCGGTCCGCAGCCTCCGTTCCAGCATTCCGACCGCTCCCGGCACCAGCTTGAGCATCGCCCGGCCCGCGGTTCGGCGGGTCGAGCGGTCGAGACGGTCATAGCGATGCCAGTAGGTGTCGAAACCCACCTTGCCGACGCTGCGGCCGATCAGCCGGCGCACCGAATCATGCACGCCGGCGCTCATGAGCTGCATGAGCAGATTTTCGAACTCCGGCGGCCGCCGGCGCACGATCTCGCGGGCGGCCATGCGGGCCAGCCGTTCGTCCGGGTCGACGATCAGCGTGCGGAGCAGGTCCACCGAGCCGCCGCGCCCGCGCGACATCGCCACCCGCAGCAGCATGAGCCGGCCCCCGGCATCGTTGCCCAACTGCAGCCGGATCCGCTCCAGCTTCTGGTCCTGCACGACATCGTGCAATCCCGACACGCCGATCCATTCGGCGATGCGGGCCAGATCGCGGCTGTCGCGCCTCGACAGTTCGCGCCCCAGGTCCTCCTCGCCGCACCAGACGCCGCGGCTCACCTGCCTCATGCAGACCTGCAACCGCTGGTCCTTGAGCCAGTGAGTCCGCAGCAACAGCCCGTCGAGCACCGGCGGGTCGACGATGTGGGCGAAGGCCACGCCGAACGTCGCCCGCACGTGCCCGTGCGATGCCGAGAGCAGAAACGCATCCACGTAATCGCTTTCGGGCGGCTGCTGCAGACGGCGCACCATCGCCGTCTGCCCGCCGTGTTTGGGCGTGGTCAGGATGGCCAGCGTGCGGCTGTCCGGCCAGTCGGCCAGGAGCAGCGCCGCCAGGAGCAACTCCGCTCCATAGCGCCCGCGGTGTACATCTATGGCCCGGGCCACGGCCTGTTCGATCTCGGGCCGTTCGTCCGTGAGCTGGGTGTAGAGCCGTGTACGTTCTTCCACGTCGGCCGGGTTTTCCTCGATCCATTGCCGCGTCGCCAGGGCCCGGGTCTGTGAACTCACCCAGCGAGCCAGCGAAACCATGGATTCGACGGCCGTGCGGGCGACAGCTTCGTCGACCCCGTGCAACCCCTCGGTCAGCAGGTAGGTCAGCTTGCCCTGTCTGCCCAGGGAAATGAGCTTCATGGCCGCCGACGCCTTGTCGCGGTCGCCCGAGCGGGCCGACTCGCGCAGGGCATGGTGCAGCAGCTTGATATTCTGCACCACCTTGTCTTGCAGCGGCAGCGGCAGGGAGAAACACCCGGCCACGACCCCCGACAATCCGCGTACCGTGCGGCGGCGCAGCAGGGCATTCAAAGCCAGGGCCTTCTCGCGATCAGACCCCAGGCGCAGAGCGTCGAGAAGGCAATCGTCTGCCGCCTCGTTGCTGGACTGCACCAGAGCTTCGATGAGTTCGCCGAGCATCTCAGTTCATTTATCGGACGCTTGGCGGACAAACGTTAATCGGGTGCAAGGGTTTATGAGCAAGCAGGAAAGCTACAGTCATCGCAAGGAGAACTCGATTCGCTTGCCCAGCAGGCGAGCCACCTTGGCTATCGTATTAAGCGTAATCGAGGTGTTCTCGGGATCCAGAAGGCGGTCGACTCCGGTTCGACTGGTTTTCAATTTCCTGGCGACTTCGCCCTTACTGATGTGACGCTGGCTCATGGCTTGTGAAAGCTCGTGGGCGATCTTGAACTTGATGGCCGACGCGCGACACTCCTCCAGAATGCCGTCCTCCGCGAGAAAATCCTCGAATGTGGAACCCAAATGCTTCTGTTTCATGTGGCCACCTTTATATCATCTATAGCAACTGGCTCTTTCGCTTGATCGCCAGATCGAGTTCGCGTTTTGGTGTCTTTTGAGCCTTCTTGATGAACCCGTTCAGCAGCACCATCGTTGGACCCTCGACATAGAAGATCACCCTAGCGATTCTATCCCCCAAACGTGATCGCACTTCCCACAAACCGTGGCCCAGACTTCCCACCAAGGGTTTGCCGATAGGCCAGCAATACTGCACTTTCAGCACATCGTCGCCGATAATCTTTCGCTCACTCTTTGTGAGGGATAGCAGCCAATCCCGAACGGGCTCATTGCCATTGTCCATCCTGAAGAAAATGGCATCCAGTTTACGCTCCGTCTGGTTCATAGTGTACCATTAATTGTGCGGGCGTCAACAAACGGCCGGATGCTAATGCGCGATCTGCACCTGCGGTACCGGCATGTTCACATCCATTTGCATCTGCTGGCCACCCCCGGCGCCGGGATTGGCCGCACCGGCCGCGGCGGGCTTGGGCTTGACGACGTCCTTTTCCACCGCCTTGAGGATCTGGTCGATGCGCTGCTGGGCCTCGGGCGTGGCCGAGCCGCGCAACTGTTTGAGCGTCGGGGCCACCACCACCCCCATCTGAATCAGCTTCTCCTGGGCCCCATCCCGCTGTTTCCAGTCCTCCGCGTTCAACTCGGCAACCAGTTGCTTGATGCTCTCGATCACCGTCTTGGACGGGGCCGGGCGGGGCTGGTTGTACTCGGACATCAGCGCCACCGGCACCTTCATGGTCACGCCGCACGCCAGCTTGACGGTCAATTCCTGCTCCTGAAGCTGGCCGGTCACGGTGGTGTCATCCCACATCACCACCTGCACGTCCGACGGCGAGCCGGCCGTCTTGACCATCTTCTTGATCTCCGTCCCGGCCAGGTTCAGCGTGCTGAACGCCGTGTCGAGCTTGAGCCCGCCGTCCAGCACGCCCACCATCACGTCCTGGTTGGCCAGCGACAGCACGGGCTGCGTGGCATCGTCTTCCTCCGAGCGCTTGGCGAGCTGCAGCCGGCGGATGCTGGCGGCGGGGAACTTCACCAGTTGTTCCGGGCCGGACGAACTCAGCTTCATATCGAACACATCCGCATTCACCAGCCCCGCGAACTTGGAGCCGTCGATCAGGTAGATGTCGTGTACACCGTGCTCCTCGGCCTGGAAATTGATCGCGGCCACCACCGACGGGCTGAGCTTCAGCGTGCCGTAGCGGGTGCTGACCTCGATGTCCTTGGCCGGCGCCTGCACGCCCATGCGGTCGCCGCTGCGCATCAGCACCATCGGCTTCTCGAAGGTCCACTCCTCCGGTTCGCCGGCGCGCTTGCGGTAGCCCATGCGCGAAACCTGCAACACGGGAATCTCGGTCAGTTGCCCGCTGGAAAGTTCCAGCGACAGCTTGTCGCGATCGAGTTTGCCGCCGAAGACCTCGCCGTCCTTGGTCACCAGCAATTGCCGCGGGCGAAATTCGCCGATGTTGATCAGCCCGATGACGTCGTCCACCGGCAACTCGATCGGCCCGTAGAACGTCTGCAGCTTGAAAGTCTTCTCCTTGAGCGTGCCCTTGAGCTGATCGCCGGTGCGCAATTCCACCACGTCGAGCATCTCGCCGCGGAGGATCTCGAAGTCGCCGATGAAGTTCTCGCCGCCGCGGAAGTTGACGATGAGCCTGCGGATGGCGGCCGGGATCGCCGCCATGATCTTGTTTTCCTTCAATCCCAGCACGAACTTCTGCCCGGCATCCGGCGAGGTCGTGACCAGGTGGAAGTGCATGAGGGCGATTTCCTTGCCGCCGGGGATCGCGGGGGCATAGCTGATGTTGATGTTCGAGTTGCCCGCCTGGTACTGGAAGATCGGCGCGCTCTTGGCGCCTTTGCCGGCGAACAGTTCGACGCAGGTCTTGTTGTTGGCCTGCGTCTGGGCGATCCAGGCCATGGTCTGGCCCTTCTTCTTGGGGTCCTCGACCGTGGAGGTGCTGGCCACACCGTAGTTCAGGTTGGTGTTGTACATCAGGTTGGGCGTAACTTCCTGATTGCTCGTGTTCTTGATGATGTCGATGTAGCGGATCCAGCCCTCTTCCTTGTTGCACATGATCCGCCGCGTCACCGACACGTTCGCCCCCGGCATGTTGGCCAGCACCAGTTCGCCGGTCTTCTCGTCCACCTTCCCCTGGTTGTTGGGCGCCTGGACATAGTTGCCGTTGACTTGCAGCATCGCCCCCTGCGAATAGACCGGCCAGTTCCCCTGCATCTGGATCTGCCCGTACTGGTAGATCTGGAAGGTGTTGCCCTGCCCATCGGAGAAACTGTAGGGCAGATTGACGTTGCCGCCGGCCGCAGGCTGATTTCCGCCGATCACCCGCCGCATAGGCTGCGCCATCGCCGGGCGGCAGAGCATCGCCAACGCAGCCAACATCAATCCGGCCATCGCCACATGTCGTGCATCACGCATAGAGACTCTCCCGGCAGGTTTACCAACCCACGTTCATTGGACGCGCGGCGAGGGCGGATGTTGCATTCACTCGAACTTCTCCCGCATCCAGATCACCTCGCCGGTCGTATGTTTCATTTCTCCCGTTACGCACATCACGATCATCTTCGCCACGTCGGCCGGATCGAGACATTTTGCCCGCGGCCAATCCTTCTCGCCCAGCAGCGCCCGGAACATCCCCGTCTCCACGGCTCCAGGCGCCACCGTGTGTACGCGAATTCCGGCGGCCTCACCTTCCCGCGCCGCCACCCATCCCAGCATGTTCAGCCCGGCCTTGGCGGCCGCATAGGCCCCAAACTTCTCGAACGGATCGCGCGCCGAGAGCGACGAGATGTTGACGAGGACGCCACCCCCCTGCTTCTTCATCACCGGCCAGACCGCCCGCGCCAGGTAGAACGCGCTCGACAGATTGGTGTCGATGATCTGGTGCCACTGCGCATCGGTCATCTCATCCACCCGCAGGAACGGCGCCATCCCCGCACAATTCACGGCCGCATCCACCCGCCCAAACCGCTTCACCGTCTCGTCCACCAGGCGGTCCACCTGTTTCGAGTCGGCAACATCCGTCGGCACACAGACACACCCCCTGGCCTGGCGTGAAGTTGCCGCGAGTTCTTCGGCGGTTCGCGACGCTCCCACGACGTTATATCCCCGCTTGACCAACTGCACCACAGTCTCCCGTCCGATGCCCCGTCCAGCGCCTGTCACGATGCATACGGGCTTGCTCATGGCCGCCATCATATCGCCGCAGTCTCGACAAGTTAACGTTGACTTGCACAGCGCCAGTGTCGATGATGCGGCAGATGGTCGGCGCAACAAAAAAGTCATTTTCCCCGGCGTGGAGGGAGGACGTCAGGCATAAGTAGTGTTACCCATTGTGGTTGGGTTACGGATGGCGCTGCGGAAGGGGATGCAGAAG